>CAZKVK010000022.1:0-19823 GCA_964556195.1 uncultured Candidatus Poseidoniales archaeon | reverse complement strand
AACAGGTTACGCACTACGTATCTAGTGTATAAAATGCACCTAAGTGCAACCACGTCCTCTACGCAGTTGATATAGGGCCACTAATTCGTACAGTGTGAAAACTGCACTGAGGTGCAATAATACACCGGAGTTGAAAAAATGGACAAATGGCTAGAGAACTGGGTTGATGAGATAATGGAAAACTGGAATGACGAGGTGATCTCTTGAGTTGGAAACAATTTACAGAGCATCTAATTCGTGGTATGGCGGCCGTAAAGGCACCTTCTTGGTCACGCTATCCTTCTTTGCAGAAAAATTACTGATTTGTGTAATTGGGTCTGCGTCCTTCGATCAGAGCGCTTAGTCCTTCGAGCGCATCCGAGCTAGCAAATATATCGTGAAGTCGATTGAGTTCAAAGGTCAATCCTTGCTCAAGATTATCTCCAGTGACTACTGCATCATTGAGTAAGTCACTGGCCATCGAGAGAGCGATTGGTGCTGCTCTGCTGAGTGATTTCAGTTGGCGTGAGACCATCTTATCCTCAGCATCGAAACCTTCTGGACAACTACCATCCGCTAGTGAATCCATGTTCGCATCGCAGTAGAAGGCGAGTGCGAAGGCGGCGGCTGGATGTGAATCATCAGCAGGTTTTGCGGGATACTTGTTGCTAGGCTTACCTGAATCAGAAATCGCGGTAACGGTTTGGTCAACTTCGCCTGGGTCAACAAGATGAGTGAGAAGTCCAAGAGCAGCCGCACTATTGGCATCAAGGAAATTTCCGGCCAGAACGGCAAATCTAGCCGCCTCAATTCCACATATTCTTGGCGTACGCTGAGTACCTCCTAGTCCTGGATAAATTCCAATACTAGTTTCCGGAAATCGGAATTGCGTTCGTCTTGTTCCGACTCTATAATCACAGGCGAGGGCTAATTCCAATCCCCCTCCAAGCGCCAATCCAGTGGTTAGAGCGATTGTGGTCTTGTCTGAATTTTCCAATTTGTTCAGAACCTCGTGACCGGTTGCTGTGAATTCGTAAATATCGGGAATTGCATCAGCTCGAATCTTGTCGACAAAGAATTTGACATCCGCTCCGGCCACGAATGCTTTACCTGCTCCATCAAGTACTATTGTGTTGATATCTTCACGAGAGTTCAGGTAATCAAGCGCTTTGCCCAATTGAGTGACGACAATTTCGTTGAGAGCATTCATTGCTTCCGGCCTATTGATCCTAACAGTGGCAATTTCACCCTCAACATGAGTGTCGACATAATTGAATTCTAGAGGTTCAGTCAATTCAGCAAACCAACTCGGCAAATCGAATTCCGCCAACTCTGCGTAGGATTGAGCCATTGAAACCGCCTCAGAAATCCCCAATTGGTTTGCGATTTCGAAAGGACCTCGGGCCCAACGAAGTCCTACTTTGGCTCCGCGGTCGACATCTTCAATGGAACAGATTTCTTCGGCGACTATCTGTGCTGAGACAACGAATACCTGCCCCATTAAGCGCTGGCGAATAATCGCCGCTGCCGTATCACTACAATCGGTATTTTCGCCAATCTCCCACATTTCACCAGCTTCAACCATTTTCCTTAGGTTAGCCGCGCCGGTGTAGCGAGGGCAATCCAATTGCTCGGCCAAGTAATCGGTAGAATGTAGGGCGATTGGAGGCCCTGTCAAGTTCATTAGAGCAAATGGCCCCATTCCGATTCGGAATGCTTTTTTTGCGACTGCATCGATTGCAGCAGCGCTAGCCACGCCTTCTTCTAACAACAAACAAGCCTCGTTTAGCCAGGGAACGAAGAAGCGGTTTACTACGAATCCTGGACGGTCTTTACAGACGATTACAACCTTACCCATGGTTTTGCAATACTGTTCAACAGCATCGAGAGATTGCTTGGATGTGGTCTCAGCAGGGATTATCTCAATCAGTCTGTTCTTTGCTGGGTGATAGAAGAAATGCAGACCTACGAAGCGATCAGGTCTCCCCGTCGCTTTAGCCAGAGCGTTTACGCTAAGAGAAGAAGTATTGGATGCTAGGATTGTGTGTTCGTCGCATACCTCATCGAGGGTCGCGAACACTGCGGTTTTGATGGCGAAGTCTTCGAAAACTGCTTCGATAACTAGATCGGTATCATTGGCTACGTTTTCGGTTCCAACAACACCAGTAATCCTTGATTTGATTTTCTCCGCTTCAGCCTCACGGAAGATCCGTCTCTCAATTGCTTCATCGAGGAATCCATCAATAATCGATTGACCGCGTTCAACCCATTGTTCCTCTCTGTCTACCATCTGTACGTCGAATTGTTCCTGTGCAGATTTCTGGGCGATTCCAGAGCCCATGTTTCCAGCGCCGATGATTGCTACGCTCCCGATAGGACGCATGTCTCGGCGAGAAAAGGCCCACCAATGAAACCACCGATTCCGGTCCTTTGGACCGGTGCAGAGATTACTTACATGACGCCGAATGGACTATCTAGCGAATTAGGCTGTAGAGGAACATGCAGCACTCACGCCGAATGGTAGCACTTCTTGTACTTCTTATGCTATTGTTATCAAGCCAGGTGGCCATAGCTAATAGCAACGGCAAAACCGGACAATCAACCGCCGGTTGTACATGCCATTCAGCAAGTGCTTCAATTTCTCCTTCACTTAGTGGTCTACCTTGGGGAGCAGGGGGTTACACACCCGGTGCAACCTACTCACTGAATTGGGACGGTGGACCACACATCCCCGGCGAAGGCGGATTCAATCTAGATGCAAGCGCTGGTTCTTGGTCAAACCTAGGCCCACAAGTTCAGTTGGCCAATGGGGAACTGACCCATACCAGTGACTCTCTACGTTCGTGGTCTGCGGATTGGACTGCACCTGTCGCTGGAACTGGAAATGTAGATTTCAATCTCGCAGTTTTGTATGCCAATGGTAATGGTGCAAATAGCGGTGATGATTGGGGAACAGGTACGTGGTCATTGGGTGAATCTTCTTCAAGCAGTAATACTCCTCCAGAAGCTCAGTCAGTGACTTTTGTTCCTACTCAGCCAACTCGTGGTACTGGCTTAGCGATGGATTACACCTACTATGATGCTGATGGAGATTCGGAACAGGGTACTCAAATCCGTTGGAAAGTAGATGGAAATAACGTAGGATCTCTGGATGACCAAACATCGGTATCTCAGACTTGGCTTGCCAAGGGGCAGGAGTGGACATGCACTGTTACCGTAAAGGACGGCACTGACCAAGGAGACCCAGTTAATATTGGGCCAGTGACAATAGACAACACACTTCCAATAGCGAGAAATCTAGAGCTTACTCCTGAAAACCCACTTGATACGGATGAGCTACGATTGGACTACGAATACTTTGACTTAGACGGCGAACCTCAGCAGGGAACCGAGATTAGATGGTATCTCGACGGTGCAAGAATTCTTGAGTTGGATGATGAGGATTCGGTCTCTCCTTTGATGATTCGTAGCGGCGATCGGTGGGAAGCCTCAGTCAAGCCCCACGATGGTGATGAATTCGGTGAAATCGTTTACACTGGAGTAGTGGTAATCGGGTCATCGAATAACCCACCAAGTGCGACGGTTTACGTCTCACCCGTTGGTAATGCCCGTACTGATGATGCCTTACAGGTGAATGTTGGATGGACCGATCCGGATGGAGATACCGTGCAATCTACAGAGATTCGCTGGTTCAGAGATGGCGCTCAAGTTTCTGCTTACAATGACCTTACCGTGGTTCTATCTGAATCTACTTCTAAGGGAGAAACTTGGACTGCTAAGGCAAGGGTAAGTGATGGCTTTCTTTGGTCGGATTGGGTTGAGAGTGAGGATTTGGTAATCCTCAATACTCCTCCGACGGTTACTTCGATTGAGATGTTGCCTGCGGGAATACTAACGACATCTATGAATCTCAGCGTAATTTGGGAACAAAGCGATGTTGATGACGACCCAGAAATGAATAGTCAAATTCGTTGGTGGGTAGACGGTGAATGGGTTCGTGAATACGATGGAATGACTGAAATTCCTGCCTCTGACACGATTAGAGATCAGAGTTGGTCAGTACAGGTAGTTCCGGGCGATGGAGATGATCTAGGGGCCTCGATGAAAACCACATCTAGACAGATTCAGAACGGCGCACCAGGAAATATACAGATAATACTTGGAAATGCGGATTCTGGATTCACCGGAGAACCGAGTGAAATGCCTTCACCTCCCAAAACACCTGCAGAATCTCTAGAATCATTGGTGGTTCACGCTTCGGCTACAGACCTAGATGGAGAACCGGTCTCTTTCGAAGTTTCTTGGGCGCGTAATGGTTTCACTGTACCAGATCTCGAGGACGCTCTAATCGTACCCGCAGATAGGTTAGAACCGGGGCAAACTTGGGTTGTTACTGTCACAGCCAGTGACCCTTGGGGATTATCCTCTATTGCAGAAGCTGAAATCGAAATCACCAATGTTGCACCAACAGCATTATTCTTGACATCTCCAGAACCGCCGATCGCTGGAGCATTCATTACTCTCGATGCTTCAATGTCGGCAGATCTCGATGGAGATATTATCCATTATATGTGGGATGTAAATGGAGCCAGTTTAACGGGAGAGATGATCAAAGTACAGTTGGGTACGGGCTCTCATTCGGTTATGCTAACAGTAGTCGATGATATGGGAGAGACCGGTACAAGTATGTCATACATCACCTTTGGAGAAGTGACAACTGTAACCGACTTGACAGCAACACTCTCCGGTAGTGAAGTCGAATTATCTTGGGAATGGTCCGAGGGAGAAACTAATTTCCGAATCTATCGTTCAAGTAGTTCCTTCACCTCGATAGAACATAGCACAAATGGAGAAGCTTTGGTCACCGACTTAGAAGCTGTCGGAGAGACCACGGAACAATCTTGGAGTGAGACTGCGCCTGTTGCTTCCAACCTCTATTACGCAGTGACAGCAGAGGTTGGTGGGCTCGAAGTTTTGTGGTTATTTGAAATGGAAAATACCGCGAGTGTTGACGCTTCTGAAGCCCCAAAATCAATTGATATTGACCCGACCGGTTCAATTTCCTCGATGTCGTTGCCCTTGACGATAATCATGCTATTGATCGGTCTTGCGAGTATTGGAATAACCATGTTTGGTCGAAGGAGGGATGCCTGATGAGAGGTAGAGCCCTAGCCCTTGCGACAATCGCCCTGATGCTGATTGCAACACAAGGAACCGTCGCCAATCCTGGCGGTGAAGGCGATGGAAACAGAGACTTTGTTTGCGGAGGTTCTTGCCACGGAGACCCCGCCCTGAGTGCACCTTCCTCTGCAACAATTTCTATCACATCAGGAAATACCGCATTCACAGGAACAGCTTACCAATTCGATACAACGATTGAGATACAATCGATTTCCCACTCGAGAATCCTAGGCGTATTCCTTCTTTCTTCGACTAATGGAAATGGCGACAATCCAGAGGATCACGGCTGGAATATTATTCAGGACCCATCTGGCACGACTGGAAACTACGTTGAGGTCATAGTTCCCACAAGTGGTGTTGTTAGTCTAACTTGGGTACTGACAGCACCTGAACAAGTCGGTGATGGAGATTTAATCGTAGCCATTCATCACGGAGCTGGATACGAAGGTCTAGCGTATCTTGGAGTATCGGAACCCCACTCGATTGCAATTGATCCAGTGCCGGCTAATCTACCGGGCTTCGCCCTCGATTGGAGCGCACCAAATTACCGAGTCACAGGTGACACCTCTGCGGTTAGTGTGATAACTCAAAACACGACAGAAATTTCCGTTGAATGGAAATTAGAAGGAGAATCTGTTTCCCATCCTGCAACTGTTGAAGCAGGAGTGGATGATGAATGGTTAGTGCATTTACCTGCGACTATGGGAGATGGGAGAATTGTCTATCGGGTAACTACTTCGAATGGAGATTTCGATGTGGTTCAGCCCTGGCTGACGATGGGAACCATTCCGCCTGAATTCGATGGTAGTTTGATGGGGGCTAGAGCTCAAGGGTTTGCAGGGGCATTCATGATAATCGCCCTCATGGTAAGTTTGCAAGGGCTGTTACAACCATCCCGCAGAAAGCATGAGTTGGATCAAACAGAAGAAGTGGAGGCAGCCGAGGAAACACCCGTCGAATCAGTAGTTGAGGAACCAACTGTCGATGAAGATGCGGCATATCGAGCACGTCTTCTGAAGTACGACGAACATCCTGGTTTGCTTTGGGATCCAGTGGAAGAAGAATGGGTTGACGATCCTGATTATGGAGGTGATGAGTAATGTTTGCCCAGACCTTACATCATCTAGTAGTTGGTCTGACAACAGGTGTTACTACACTCGCTTGTCTATGCGCCATAGCCGCTTGGGTCTCAAATTACTTTGTTGGGGCAAAGAATGCTCGTGCTCATCTAGACACCGCCGCTTACATTGCTGCAATCGCAGCACTTCCTCTGCTTCCAATCGCAGTTCTTTCCGGTACAATGGCGATGTCTGATCCAGCCAATGATGCAATGAGTTACAACAAATTCCTCTTCACTGGATTAACAACCGGCTTCCTTGCTTCGATGGTAATCGGTCGCTGGAGATTTGGACCTGGGGTTTGGAATGAGCCAAAGTTAGCTCTTTTACAAGCGATATCGGCTATTGGAGCACTTGCAAGTATTACCGTGCTGGGCTCAATTGGCGCAAAGATGACGCTTGGAGAATCGACGATGGACATCCTACCGTTTTGGCCTGCCTTTGACGATTCAGTTGTGGTTAATGAATGGATTTCTCTAGTCCTACTTATCCTTGGGCTGGCCGCAATGGTTGCGGCATTCATGCTCGGCCCTAAGGCCGAACGTATTTCTCTGGACTAGTCTCGTGGCTCATCCTCATCAGGAGTGTTCGACTCTTCTTCTTCCCACTCATCTGACTCGTCATTCCCCTCATCGTCCATCCAATTGCAGTCATCCGAGTCGGGGTGTTCCTCACACCACTCGTATTCATTCCAATCGTTCTCATGCTCATCGTGATGAATAGGCACCCCCATTTGCCTCAACATCATGCCTGTACAGGACTCCACTAGAGGCTCAAGCCCCATCAGTAACTGAGACATTGCATCGTGGCTGATGAATGTCGTTTCCATGTCATCATTCTCATCATAAGTGACAATTTCGAATCCTTCTTCACCCTCGTGAACATCTCCTATATTCTCCCAGAATGTCGAATATACATGGTTGTGACACCACATTTCTGCCATCTCAACTAGAATTTCTGGGGGAACTTGCATCTGCATCTGACTTGGGCCTCGCATATCTCGGTGTTCTTGGTCGCGTCGCTCGTCCATTCCTCGCATGTCAACGTCATTCACCCTCATTCTGTTCTCGAGCATCATACCCCTCATCTCTTCACAGGCCTCGATGTCGCCTTCACCGTCATCGCAGGCTATCTCGAGCCTTGCCATATCTTCGTCAAGATATTCCTGCGCCCTGTCGTTTCCAAGCCGGTCGTTATCGCCTTCACGATTGGTTGCTGGGTTTGAATCGGCATCATCGCCGCGCTCATTTTCATCTGATAGCCTATCCTCTCCAGCGTCGCCAAGTACTCCGCTTCCGAATATCACCGAAGCGAAAAGTAGCATTCCGACAGCAACTGCAAATTGACTGGCTCGTTGTTTGTTATTCATCGACTCATCATCGACCATGCTGAAAGTGCGTTCCTACATGCGGTATGAACGGTTCGCTGTCTTGTGTGAGACCATTCTAGGAATTATTGAGTTCCTCAATGGTTTCAAAGATTCGCCGAGCATGAGCATCGGGTGACAGGTCTAATTCTGCGATTTTTTCCCTTCCAGCCTTAGCCCATTTCTTTTTCACATCGGCTTCTAGTGCCTCGTTTAGAGCCTCTTGCCACGCCATTGCATCGTCGCGAGGAAGAAGTCGACCATTGACTCCATCTTCGATAGTATCTTGGAATCCCCCTTCATCGACAAAGAGGGCTGGCGTTCCGACAGCAAATGCCTCTATTGGGGTTAAGCCAAAGGGTTCGCCGTGGGCCATGCTGACAATCGCTACCGAACGGCGCATTAGTCCGGTCAATTGCAAGTTGGAAAGACGAGGGGGTGTCCAGAATTTGACACCCCTAGCATCAGCGTGGTCGTGAAGATCCTCTACTTCCTCGAACACACCTCCGCCGACTAGAACTAGGCCGAAGCCACTTCCAGCTAACATGGAGATAGTTTCCCAACCCCCCTTTACCCAGCCAGCGTGACCAATCGTGGTTACCCAAGGTGGATCTGGTAATTCATCAAGGTCAATCCATGCTTGGTTCTCTTCCTCAGTAGCTTCCTGAGTGAATTCGGAAAAGTCCACGCTTGGGTGAATAAATCCTGCATCACAACCGTAGACGGTTTGGATTCTTTCAGCGCTGTAATTTGAATTTCCGTTTATTCTTGACTTGGGGCGCTTTAGGAAAGCAGCGATTACCTTTCTGTCATCACGCCTTGCCTTGGAAAGAGCAAATCTTGTCAGTGATAGATTGCGTTTTGGTTTCCCATCGACCCCGAGATGAAGAATATCTTCGTATAGGCCACGATGCGGTTCAAGCATGTGTAGGTGGAATGGGATTTTTTTTGGTACAAGACGAATTAATCCTAGTGACCCATCTCCACTGACGAGGTGAACTGCATCGGTGCTTGATAGGACTTCTTTCAGTCCTTCAATTCCTCTCCAAGCCTTTGTTGAATTTCTCAAGTCTCGATTCCATATTCTCCCCAATGCTCCGGTTTGTTGTTGCCAAGCAACCTTTGGTCTGAGTAGGGGAATAGAGTTCTCTCTGCAACATTGTTTGAGTGCTTTACTAGATTGCAGTGTTGCCATTGTCACATCGAAATATTTCGCCAATGCTGGTAAATTTCTGATTAGATCACGCTCTGCTCCTCTCATTGCTTCGAAGGTGCCTTTGGCGACTAGTAGGCTCGGTTTTTCCGATTGAGACTCTGTCAATTAGATTCCTCCAAGACTCTTCTATAAACGGCGAGTACGTCCTTTGTTATGACAGGCCACATGTAGGATTCTGCAGCATTGTGGCCTGCATTTCCAAGATTTTCCAATTCTGTAGCACTAGCGGAAGCCAATCGATTCATCAATTTAGCGAGTTCAATAGGATTTCCAGCCTCGACCGAGAATCCAGCATCTGGCTCAGTAACTATTCGACCGAGGTCGTTTACATCTGCCATGATTACAGGGGCGTTGGCATACATTGCTTCGAGCATAACGGTTGGAAGGCCTTCGAAGCGGGAGGGAATTACGATACCGGTTGAGTTCTCAAGTAGCCAACGCTTTTCTCCTTCGCTAACCAATCCTAATCGATGAATTGCTTGATTTTCCGCAGAATTTGCAATACGTTCTGTTAACCAATCACCTAGTTCACCTTTGCCAGCTATTGCTAGGTCGAACCCAGGTTCTGAATTTTCAGCGAGTAAGTCCCAAGCATCCATTAGAACGTCTAGTCCCTTTTGCTCACTGAGTCTTCCAATAAACGTCAGTAATTTCCTATCTCCAAGTTCAGCCAATGAGTTAGGTCTCTGTGCGTTGTCTTCTATTGGCGAAAATCCATTTGGAATAACATCGATATGACCCTTAACACCCTTAGTTCTCAGCAGTTTCTCAAAGTAATCAGTTAGTACAATTCTTGCCTTACTGTAATTCAAGGTCTTCCTACCTTGCATAGACCATCTAATCGATTTAATCGAATTAGCAATTAATCCATGTTTGATGTAATCGTTGTGATAGGTCGTTACTACCGGAACTCCTGCACTGCGAGCCATTTTCAGCGATTTTCTAATCAATACAGGAAGCGTATCATGCAGGTGGACGATATCGAATTCTTCCATGGACAATCCATCGAGAGAAACAACCGGGTCGACTCCTCCGAGAATTCTGCTTGGAGATAGGCGAACAACCTTGATTCCCCCTCTTTGGAATTGTTTTGAGTTGTGTTCTGGAACATCTGCACACCAGACGGTAACCTCATGCCCCAACTTGACTAATTCGCGGCCTAACATTTCCACATGTTGGTCCCCACCGCCAACATGAGGCCAGAACCAAACATGGACAATTAGCACACGCAGAGACGCGTCCTCAGCCGAGGTCATTGCACCTCTCCCAGTTCCTGTTCTGATAAACGGCGCGGAACTCCTGACACTATGTTAATCAGACGATTATGTCCTTTCATAACCCGCTTAGGTCATATTCTCAGACGATTCCCTCCAGTTGATGAAGCGGCTTATCCTAGCAACCAGTGAGCCTGAGGGTCAGGAATCATACGGACATCTGATGATTGCTGATGCCCTCAATCGAGCTAGAGTACCCTTCTGGACAAAGGCGGCAACGGTAAGGAGTTCTTCTGAGTTAGATGCAGCCTTAGAGATCGGTGGAATCGATTTGGTTCACTTTGTAGATCCTCAGTCCGCCTCATTTGCGAGGATTGATAGATCATATCCTGCAGTTGGGTCGTTGTTCATCGATAGTCCTAATCTATCCACTAGAATGATTGATGATTTGGATTTGCTTGATTTGATACTGGTCGAGTCTGAAGAATTATCATCTAGACTGAAATCTGAAACTTGGGAAATAGGAACCTGTCTCGACGTGGATGCATTTTCACCAGATAAAAGCCCTAAATCTAGGGATTTCCTAAAGTCTATCGATGATGAATCGAAAATGCTGGTTAGTATTGGAACAGAAACCGATTTGCAAGGTTTAGTAGCTGAATTAGATGAAGAGATAATTTCCGATTGTAATTTTGTTGTGATGCAGTCTAATCAAGCGGCCCAATTATTGGATGAGCCAGACCGGATAATCGCCCTACTCCAACATTCGGAAGTGTTGATGCTTGCAGAGGGTAATCCATACCATCCAAGTCTCCAGATTCACGCCTCTGCGTCCGGTTGTCCAACTTTGGATTGTAACTCTGAAGATCCGCGCGAATGGATGGAACAATTTGTGCGAATACATCGAGATTGGATTAGGGCTGGAAAAGTACCTAGATTTCCTGATGAGGATGCTATAGAAAATATGCGAAAAACCAACGGATTGAGAGCCTATGGACATAGTTTAGCAGAAGCATACTCTAGATTCTGAATATACAACTCATTAAAAGGTAAATATGTCAGGCTCGCATGTGCTTTCAGTAGAGGATCTAAGAAAGGGCTTTGGCTCTGGAAGGAGACGTCTAGAAGTACTGAAAGGCATCAATCTGAAGGTAGAGAAGGGTGAGTTAGTTAGCCTGATGGGGCCTAGTGGATGTGGAAAGAGCACTCTACTGAACATCATTGGCGGTCTGCTTGAAGCAGATTCAGGTCGAATAAATCTAGAGAATTTCAACTATGGAACTAAGTCTCCAAACAAAGTAGTTGATGTAAGACGAAGTGGCGTAGGATGGATATTCCAAGACTTCCATCTCGTAGACAGACTGAGTGCGATTGACAATGTTGCATTCAGCCTCGAACTTTCTGGAATGCCGGCAAAAGAAGCGGAAGATAGAGCAAAGGCTGCTTTGGATAGAGTAGGTCTTGGCGATAGAATGGATTTCATTCCTGACCAATTATCCGGCGGCCAACAACAGAGGGTTGCAGTCGCAAGGGCGATTTCAGGTTCTAGACCTCTGATTCTTGCCGATGAGCCAACCGGAAATCTAGACGTTAAGAGTGGCGAGGAAATAATTCACCTATTCCAAGACCTTTGCAAGAATGACGGAATTTCAGTATTGATGGTCACACACGACCCAATATTAGCATCAATGGCTGACAGAATGTTACTTCTCAAAGATGGAGTTACTGCAGCCTCTGATATTCGCTCAGCATGGGGTATTGAGAAGGTGGAGTCGTGAACCTCGAGTCGATGATTTCAGAAGTCCTCCCCACGATGATATGGGCTTGGATTTCTGTTGGATTATTCATACTAGGTATACACACCGCTATCAAAAATTATCGATGGTGGTACAATCTAGCAAAGAAAGCGGCTAGCCCTAATCGAGCAGGAACATTAGATCAAGCATTAGATAGATTGTCAATTTCAAATCGCTTGAAAAGGTGGTTTCAAACTTTCAAAAACCGGTGGCTAGCCGCCCCACACAACATCTCAATGGCCCTCAAGAGTGCTTGGAGAGCTCGCGAGAGAGGACTAGCAATTTTTGCTGGCGTATTCCTTTCTTCACTTGTAATTACAACAGTTCTAGCATATGCTGTAGGATTGAATCAAGGATTTTTTCAGTTCTCTCTTGAGGGAGAAGTTTTCGATGCTAAGTTAGACTTCCAAGAAGACCCTGGTGGAACTTGGGATGGAAGGACAAACAATTCCGAACTATGGGAATCATTCTGTGACGACATAACTTCAATGGAGGAATTTTCTGATTGCAGTCTCGTCTACGGTAGACAAGGTGTCCGCGTCAATGGTTTCTTTGACGATAGTTTCGCTGTCCCCCAACCTCTCAATGTGGTTTCAGCCACGGGTACTTCGGCAGATTGGGGTAATGTGAGTTGGGATTATCCCGAGGCTTTCGAGAATGGCCCTCCGATAAATGACGGTAGAACAATCCGATTTTATGGTTCTGGAATTTGGGATGGTGATCTTGCTGATAGACATGCTAAGTCAGTGATTTTTGGTGAATGGCCAGCAAGTGCAGCCGATGCAGAGGCCAATCGTTCAGTCATTCTTCCATCAAAAATCGCTAGTGCAGCGGGAGCAGAGGTCGATGAGATAATTTCAACTCTAACATTCTCTTACATCAACGGGACTTACACGTTTGAACAATTCCAGAAGGCATTTGATGAATGTCAAGGTACACTGGACAATAATTTGGAGGTTGGTCGAATTTATTGTTTGGAAACTTTCAATGTTACGAACCTGAAAGTTGCCGCAATCTATGAGGAAGGAGATTTTGCAAACCCAACTTTGCTATTCCACCCAGTAATGGTCACAGATTCTGTTCTAAGCGAAGAACAAAAGTTGGTTCTGATGCAGAAAGATCATGCGTATCTTGGAATAGCTGTAGATAGGAATCAACTTCCAACAACATCCACAAAAGATGCTACAAATTGGCTTGGCAACCTAAAGGATAACTTGGAGAAAGTGAAAGCCGACGTAACGGTAATCAATCCTGCTACTAACGAAAGTGAAGTCTTCGAAGATCAAAAAATCCCTCGATTATTTGCAGTAGGCGCTTGCTCAGATCAAATTACAGACGAAGTTTTGAGGGATGTTTCTGCTGGAAACACCAACGTTACATGTGGGGATGAAGGTGATTTTGCATTAATTTCCGTAGAGTACAATGATTTGATTTCTGGTACCATAACATTCCTCAATATTTTCCTTGGAATAATCCAGGTATTCGATTACATCCTAGTAATTCCAATTGTTGCACTATCTTTCGTAGTTCTTGGATACGGTCTGGTATTGTCCTTAGAGCAGCGAAGGAGAGAGGTTGCAATTCACCGTGTAATTGGAGGTTCGGAAGCAACCTTGACAAGAATGATGGTTATCGAAATCTACGCAATTGGCACCATCGCTTGGGCCATGGGATTCATTCTTGCTTCTTGGGCTGTTGAAATTGTATTACGGGCTGTTGGATTCCTTCGATTTACTGATTCTGGCGATGTAGATGTAAATCCAATACTCAGTTTCCTCTCAACTTGGGTTGTGGCTCTATTGACTATTGGAATCGCGTACTATCTTGGAAATAGACGTACAAAGGAATTCCTCAACATAGAAATTGATGAAGGTGTGAGAAGAATAACTAGGCAGAGAGAGCCGTTCTATCTATTGCATTGGGCCCTTTTCTTCCTTGGTTCGCTTGCGTTCATTGAGAGTTGGATACAATCTAATGGAGCTATTTGGATATGGCGTGGTTCAGGAATATTCACCAATTTTATCCTCAATGCAATCCTGCTCTTGCTGGGTCCATTCTTCCTCTGGATTGGAGGCGCACTGGTACTTTCCCAAATAGGAGCAACCGGCCCTCAAATACTCAATCGATTGTTTGGTTGGTCCCCGGCAATTTCCGATATTCGCCGAGGTTTAAGCGGTTCAGGTTCGAGCCAATCGGTTAGCAGATTGTCCCTAATCCTTCTACTAACGTTGTCAATAGTTACACTCGCTGCGGTGCAAGGGCACACCGGAACTCTTGTCGATGAACGAACAACCAATGCCCAAAATGGTGCTGATTTGAAGATACAATTCGATACAGCACTTTCCGAGCAAGAAGCACGTAGCATAGTGATGCAATCAATCGTATCGATTGACGAAAACAGTATCTCAGACATATCCTCAATGACATCAATTGGTACGATATTTACTCAGACAAAAGAAGGAGGTGTGCCCCTATTGACATGGATTGTATTCGATGGCCATGAAGATACTCTGATTTGGGATATTCAAGCAATTCCAGGTAGCGATATTCCTGCGATGGCTGAAACTTGGAGTGGAGTTGGTTACACCGCTGGAGAGTTAGCAATCGATTCCTTGGACGACCCGATTGTTGGAACTTCGATAACCATCGTTTACACAAGTTACGAGTTAAACGAATTCGGAATTCCTGAGGCTACTGGTAGTTCAGAGGCTACAATCAGCTACTCAGGAAGGCACCGATGGGTGCCCGGTTACTCAGCAGCAGAAACTAACTCAGTCATTGTCATTGGCGAAGGTACCTATCGACAATTGGTTGGCGATACGACCGCTGATAGTTACAAATCTTCATCTTGGATGTTTGAATTCTGTGATCAAAGCAAGGATGGATGCAAAGATGCTCTAGAAACCCTGAGTGCTGATCTTAAGAGCAAAGAAGGAATAGTCTCGGCTTCAGATTGGTCGACAGCTCATGAACAAAATGAAAGAAACGGAGGCCTAATTTTCGGAACTCCTGGATTACTCAGTATGATGTTCGTAGTTGCAGCATTGGCTTCAATTTCATCGGCCTTCGTGTTCCTTTCTTTGGTGCTTACTCAGAGAAAGAGAGAACTAGCGATTTTGCAGGCTATAGGGGCAAGCCCGAACCAAGTGGTTCGCTTAGTTCTGTTCGAAATCATGTCGATTTTATTGGTAAGCATGGTTCTTGGAGTTACGCTTGGATTGGCTGTCTCAGAATCCTTCAATGGATTCTTCGGGGTCTTTGGATTCATCTTCCAACTTTTCCTAGGCCAAAGTGCTCCGATAAATCGTGATCTTGTTTGGCCTTGGATAGAGATTATTGCAGTCAATGGACTAGTTCTAGTCGCCGTTGTAGCGTCTCTGCTATTCACTACACGCAGAGCCTTAGATTCAGATTTGGCTACCGTATTGAAGGGGGAGTGAAATTATGGATTTCATATCAGATCAAGAAATACTTCGCGCCAACTCACTTTATCACATCTATGAATCTAATGCTGAAGATGGAAATGTCGTTGCTCTAAGGGGTCTCAGTATGACCATGTACGAAGGGGAAGCGGTGGCAGTGGTTGGGCCTTCAGGTTCTGGAAAGTCTACATTACTAAAGTGCCTTGGAGGTCTGATGAAACCCTCTGCAGGTTCAGTCGAATTAGGTGGCAAGAGAATGACTAGACTTACAGGTCCTGACTTGGTTAAGTTAAGACAGGAAACCGTCTCATTTATTTTCCAAGATGCGAACCTTCTTCCGCATCTGAATGCCATCGACAATGTCGCTCAGCCTCTCATTCACCAAGGTGTATTAGCGAGGACAGCTAGAAAGAAGGCGCTGGCCTTGCTGGAAAGGTTAGGTATGGCGGAGAGGGCCTACGGAATGCCGGAAGAACTCTCTGGTGGAGAACAACAAAGGGTTGCTATCTCACGTGCCTTGATTACGGATCCTAAACTGATTTTGGCAGACGAGCCTACCGGTGCTCTTGACCCAATTACAAGTCGAGAGGTTCTCGATTTATTCAAACAATTACATGAAGACTTTGCCGTCGCTTTCCTGTTGGTAACTCACAATAGAGAGGTTGCATCCTTCTGTGAACGCTCGCTTGAACTACGCGAAGGTCGCTTCATTGCACAACACGGAACAGATGTCGATATTGGCGATTTGTCGGATTCAAGAGAACTAATTGTAGACGATTCAGGAACCGTCTCTCTACCACCTGATATTTTGCTGAAGATTGGAGGACCCGGCCGATTCGATATGAAAGAAATTGATAGAGATTTAATGCATTTCGAAAGAGTCGATGAAGAGAGGGTCGAGGTTACTTCAGAAAGTAAATTCGTACTTTCGCCAACATGTCCCGCCTGCAAGCATGAATATGGAGAAAGCGAAGAACAGCAATGTCCTTCCTGTGGTTCTAGCAGACCTATGGTACAAGCATAATTCCACCAATGGGAGGCACATTACCCCCATCGTTGATAGTGAACTAACCTACCCCTAGGTCCAATGGACCTAGTCCTAATAGCCTCGTTCCTACTATTCATGTGTGCCTTTGCTGGCATCGGATTAGCCAGTATGTGGGTTAAGGAAGACACGACCGATGACTACCTTGTCGCAGGTCGTGGAATGCACCCGGCACTGGCCGCTTTATCGGCAGTTAGCACGTGGAACTCCGGCTACATGTTCATCGGTTTCATCGGTTTTACTTTTACTATGGGATATTCCATAATGTGGATAGGATTAGGCTCGATGGTAGGCCAAATCGTAGCATGGATTTGGCTATACAAATTCATCCAACAGTCTGCAAACGAACGCGGCGTTCGTTCCCTTTCCTCTCTAGTGTCTGAGGTCACAGGTTCTCCTGAGGCCAAACTAGCTGCAATGCTATCCGTTCTATTCCTAGCAGTTTATGCTGCGGCCCAACTAACGAGTGGAGGAAAGGCACTCTATGTGATGCTTGGTTGGTCAGAAGTAGTTGGTATTCTAATCGGATTTGTTCTAGTAGTCGCTTACTGTTATGCTGGAGGAATTCGTGCATCGATTTGGACTGATGCCGCTCAGTCGAGCGTGATGATAATTGGTTCAAGCCTGCTTTGTTTTGTAGCCATGCAAGAGGTCGGTGGATTTTCGGGACTCCATGATGGTTTAGCAGCCCAAGATGCAAACCTCACAAGTATGGTACCGGCTGATCTCGAATTCGGTGTTAGTTTGTGGATATTCGCATTCTTCCTTGGTGGTCTGAGTGTGGCTGGACAGCCTCAAGTAGTAACTAGAGTGATGACCTTGGGAACAGATGAGGACAGAAAGACCGCAATGTTGTGGTTCTTCGCTTGGCAAACTCCTTTCCTAGTGATTATGGTGATTATTGGTCTGGCCAGTCGTGTAGTATTCACTGGTACTGAATTCGATCCAGAACTCGGATTACCAATGTTAGCAATGGAAACTCTTGGGCCGTTCTGGGTCGGCCTAATTCTCGCCTCGATATTTGCCGCAACGATGTCCACAGCTGATAGCCAAGTATTGGCTTGTACAGCCGCATTTACTGACGATATCATGCCTGAGATTAGTCAAGATCACAAGAAAACCAAGATTGTGACATTGGTTGTAGCTGCATTTGCAACAGCAATTTCGATTTTCGGTTTGTACGTGCCTGGTGGTGATTCAGTATTCACGCTGGTAGTGCTCGCTGTCTATGGATTAGGATCAATTTTCGTTCCCATTCTGATTATTCGCTGGGCCGGATATGAACCCGATACTACACACACAATGGCGATGATGGTGGCTGCACTGACCGGTGTGATTGTCTGGAGACTTCTGGGATTGAACGATGAGGTATTCGAATCGATTCCGGGAATGGGAGCGGCATTCATCACTCACTTTTTGATGAATCAATTACGCAGTTCAGAAATCTCTCCTCTCGGCCGATTTGAGCTACCAGATACCAGAACACTTGGTGTTGGAGCGCTAGTCCTCCTTGCCCCAGTTACAATAGTAGAAGCCACCTATGCTTTCTCTGGTCCAGACTCATTAGAATCCGGTGGAGGCCCATCTGGAGATTGGCTAGTCGAGGCAAGCTTCGGTAGTGAGCAATTGGCAGACGGAATAGAGTATGTGAATGATGGAGAGACATTGACAATAGATATGCATACAGATGCTGTAGATGATGCAGAAGATCTGAATATCGTTGGAGTTAGAGTGACTCTGATCTATTCTGAAGACGAAACCAGTTCAGGTTTGGGGTGCAACGTACCAGGCGCCTCTAGTCCAGACCCTGACACAATTACCGGAACGATGGTTCACAACGAACACAATACTTCAGCAAGCGGGCAAAATTCGGGTGGGGGGCCTTCCTCACATCTAGTGGTAGTAGAGTGGTACAACGCATCGATGATTGGCAATGTAAGTGGTGTATCAAAATCTGATATCAATAATGGATTAGATGTCGGAGATGCAGGCTTGGGTACCTATGCTCTGGACATTAGCGTAGTAGTTGATACCGGTGGAGGAGTTGGCTGTTCACACACGGATGATGGTGAAGAGGTAGAATACTTAGTGGAATTAGTAACTCTGGATTATACCGTAGAATCTGCTTGAATTACAGGGAATGGGTAGTATGACAAAAATCATTTCATTCTCATTGATAATATCTGGAATAATTGTACTCATTGCTGGGATTATCATGGTACAAACTGGATTTGCAACCTTTGAGAATACCGAGCCTAGAGTTGGCCTCTACATTGGAGGTATTTTTACAATAATTGGAGGCGTTTTCTTGACAGTTGGTGGGATAATATATCTTAACTTCGATGGTTTGAAAAAGAAGTTTCTTCGTACGGTTGGCAAGGTTGCTGATGCCTATGAAGAAGAGAGAAAACAGAACGGTCAACAGTAACCGCTAGGTGATTTGCCGTCCCACGGCAAACACCCAAATTCAAAGGGCCCACACTGAAACTATTGCCGGAGCATCATTGAAGCCTGATGCAGTGGTGCATAGAGTGAATGAACTGGAAGAAGTTCGCTGGACCCGTAATTCTCACTGGCATCGCTATTCTCATTTACGTGGCAGTAATTGTCTCTGGTAATATGATATATGACGAGGGGGACACGGTCCATCCTGCTTTTGTTCAAACTTCTTGTTGCATGGGTTTACTCTCGATTTTATTGTGCTTAGGTTCAATCGTTTGGTTTGCATTTGCTTTGGGGACGAAGACGCAAAAGACGGTTTTCTTGTCCGAAGACCCTGATAATTTCCAACATAGTTCAGTTCCTCTTGCAAGTGATTCGCAGAGTACGGTCGTGCCCTCTACGATTGGTGGAGGTCCTGTGTCATATGTACGAGAGAAAATCATCATCACAAAATCTGAAGGTGATACAGCGCAAATGGTTGGTTTCCTCATTATTGCTGGTAGCATTGCGATGTTCGCACTCATGGTACTCTTGGGATTCATTGCGGTACTAATGTCATTAGGTCCGGGATTAGGATTCTCTGGTGGAACATGCAACAATACCTGTGAATCCATATGGGCGGGAGCGGTTTTGAGTAAGTGGGCATCTCTCTTGCTTTTCCCATGTGGCGTGATTGCTTTGGCGAGGCCTTGGTCATGGTTCCGTTCTGGCCAAGATATTCGTGATCCTGTTGTGAAAGTAAGGGTTGGTATTGTAGCAGGAATAGCATTAATTGCAGTAATCTCCTTTGGTTGGCCCGCTTTGCTTGTTGTAGGAATAGCGTTGATTATCTATGCAGCAACAGGATGGGCGAATGAATAGGGTCTATCCGAATACCCATTGAAACGGATTTACAATTTCAAAGGGCTTTCAGTCCGTCCTTCGGAACGCTACCCTTTGCTTCGTATACGGATGGATGGGGTACCCATGCGATTGGTTGAAAGAAAGGCTAGTCTCGTGTCGGGCCAAGGATTATACCTCCATAATTTCCGCTTAGAAACATGG
>CAZKVK010000021.1:0-19835 GCA_964556195.1 uncultured Candidatus Poseidoniales archaeon | reverse complement strand
ATATTCTTCATCCTGATGACAATCTCATGGTCGAGAACGTCGAGTTTGATTATTCCTCCATCATCGTCTTCAACTGGTTCATCGGTACCGATGCGAATGTTGCGAACTATTTTTTCCATTCGACTTAACTTGCCATCTGAAGATGGGATACAATCATTATAGGAAGCGAGTTGGTGGTTAACTAGACTTCTTTGTTGAAAATAACTCTCTACAATTTCCTTCATAATCTCGACTCCTCAAGCACTCTCCACAATTAATCTGAATGCGGTACTTGAACCCGCAACTCGACTATATCGAACTACTCGAACTACTCTGTTTGCGAGCCATCCAGCAGGAAGGTCATCGGCCTCAGACTCTACCTTTTCTTTGATGGCTTGAACCGCGGGATCGGTAATCAGGATCTTTGGCAATAGCTCCTTTGCAATCCTAACACCTCCCTCATCATCTGGAACCTCTAGACCACAAGGAGATAGAACGGCTAGCTCGTCTTCTGGAGAAATCAATTCATGGTGAGGGACTAGTATGTGATTAAGGACATTAAAGCGGTCGTCGCCTTGAGGGATGTCGTCTAGTTCCAATGCCTTTCTAGAAATGGTGATTCGGCCAGAGCGACTTCGTCGGCGAGAGGTGTTGTGCTCCCTGATAATCGTCATGATATTCTCAAGGACTGTATCGCTCATCGCGACTCCTGTCTTTTCAGAAACTTCCTCAACTGTCATTCGCTTGATTGCATCCATGTTTGCGTCGTCAGCGAGTTTGTGAGCATGTTCAGCGTCGATGCCCAACTCGATTAGACGCTTTTTAGTAGAACTTTTCACTGCCATTTACGCCGCCCCCAAACCCAGAAAACCGCGTGCCTGAGGCTTTGTCAGGCGGGCCTGGAGGGATTCGAACCCCCGGCCACCGGGTTAAAAGCCCGGCGCTCTACCTGACTAAGCTACAGGCCCATGGCTAATGCTGGGCTACCCGCCGACCGAAGGGGTGTTTAAGAAAGTGACGGTCTATGCGTAGCATAGGCACGGCTGGACCGTTTGCCCTCCAGGGGGCCCGAGAGAGCGTGATGAAGTATGGACTTCCATGAATAAAGGTTTGCGAAATTTTGGTGAAAAGATGGGTTCGGATGAAATATTGAGGGAGGTTGAATATTCCTCTTTGGCCAAATCTAAGGTCCATGATTTCAAAATAAATGAGCGGAAAACCATCACATTGACAGTTCCCCCCACAGTCTACCCACCTCGGCGAGATACCGAACTCTTGCTTGAGGGATTGCAGTACCTGAAGATTCAATCTGGACATATGGTAGAGATTGGATGCGGTTCTGGAGCTATTTCTATTGCAATGGCCTTAGCAGGTTGGAATGTCACATCCTTCGATGTCAATCCATTCGCTGTTGTAGCAACAAAAGGAAACTCGGAGATAGCAGGAGTAAACGATCGAGTGACCGTAGAAGAGGGTGGTATAGGGGAAGAAAATTGGGAGATCCCTACAAAAGCGGATGTAGTGGTCTGGAACTTACCCTATCTTGCTCCCGATTTTCAAAATACACTTGGCCCAATGGAAGAGGCAGCCCTTTCGGATGAGTGGGATTTAAGTTGGTCGGAAAGACTACTGGAACTGGTCGACGATGACAATCAAAGAGAACGAGTGTTCGTACTTTTGATGAATGTAGATTCGAATCCAAAAAACTCCTCTCTAGTCTGGACAAGAAAAGGTTGGGCTAGACGAACATTAGCTGCTGAAAGAGTAGGTGATGACACCTTAGAAGTAGTGGCCTTCTGGAGACCAGGATTAGGTTCAGAACCAGCATCCATAGATTCTACAGAATCAACCATGGATGAAGTGCGAAAATTACCGAATAAATGTTGGCAAAGAATTCGCGCTCGAGAACAGATTGCAGGGAGAGGTAGAAGAGGCGCCAATTGGCATTCGAATATAGGTGACATGATAGCCTCTTGGAGCGTAGGAAAAGACGTACTTAACTGGTGGACTCCTGGTCTTTTACAAGTATCGATTGGAGCTTCGATAAGTGAAGCATTAGGTGTTCAATTGAAGTGGCCAAATGACCTGATTTATGAGGGGAAAAAATGCGGGGGTATCTTACTCGAATCTAGCACGGCCGAGGAAAGTGTTAGAATTGGTGTTGGATTGAACAAATGGGCAGGAGAATTTGAGGGAGTTTCTTATTCTGGCTGGACCGATTATTTTGGTGAAATTGAAGCAGAAGAAATTTTCCAAATTATCGATGCTTCAATAGCCTCGATTTTAGATTCTACACCACCAATCCCTAGTACTGAAAATCTGCTTTGGCGACAAAAATCATGGATGGCTTTGAGTGACATCCTATCAACAGGTTCAATCACTAAATTCAATGGGGATTCTGTCAAGGTTGTTGGCCTTGCCGATACAGGGGGATTGAAAGCTGTCTCCGAGACATCGATATATGACATTCAAGATGTCGGTGGATTTTTCATTTCTTCCTAGTCGGCTTAGGGAGGTCCATTCGGTTCCTTACCAATCTAATCTTTCCAGAAGTAGTAAGGCTTTCAATTTCAGAGTGTGATTGGAATTTTTCCCGAACTATATCTTTGTCTTCCAAAGCAACTCGAATAATCACTAATGTAGATGAATCTTGAGATAAGAAATCGAATATTCTGAAATTGGTGTCGACCATAATTTGTTGAATTATGTCCTGAGCATAATTGCGAGATAATTCACCTTGGTTTATCCTTAGACCTATCCAACGAAATTTACCACGGGCGGCTTTGCTCGGCCGGGCCATGTCTCCGCGAGAAGGTCGCTGCTTAACCAGTTCTCCCCAGAACCACTTTGGAATAATCATTGAAGTTGTTAGGAAAGCCCGCTCACTACGGCAACTAATCGCAATCTCCCGACCATTTCATCACTCGCACGGGCGCCTAAAATGACTTGGCAGTCGGGGTGTAAAGAACTCACCAATGATTCGCTCAATTGGTTTAGGTGGGCCAAGGTCATATCAGGGCCACCTTCCACTTGAATCAAGCAACCCTTTGCGCCTGAAATATCTACTTCTGTTAGAGGAGATCGTCTGGCCACTTCCACAACTTGCAAAGGCTCCACAACACTTCCCGTTCCGACAATTAGAGTAGCTCCACCTTGATGCTCTACGACTGTTCGAAGATCCATCAAGTCAAGATTGAGTTTGCCTACCCTAGCCAAAGTCGTCACTAGACCTTCTACCAAATCCTGAATCCAACCAGAGCCCGATTGCCAATTCTCATCTCTGGCCCTAGCATACCAAGCAAGTCTTTCCATACTAACGCGTATACAAACATGTGACTGTTCTTCTAGAGCCGGTAATGCGGTGTTTGCAATAGCACTTCTGAGTGGTTGCTCGGCAAATGGCAGACCTGCTATTGACATAACAATACAATTTCTGGCACGGGCAATTCGAGCTAGTTCATTGGCGGCACCGGACCCTGTACCTCCACCTAAACCAGTCATTATGAACAATAATTCTGCCCTTTCCAATAATGGTTCGAGAGCTCCAAGACCCTCGCTCAATCTATGTGCTGCAAGATTGGGAAGGGCCGCCGCACCACTTCCGTCTCCAACTGCATCTAAGTGTAGGCAATGCGCTTGCCCGGACCCCCTAAACGAGGATTCATCCGCATCAATTAACAGAAGGTCGGAGAGGTCAGCACACTGATGGTGTGCCGCGACAGCCCACGCACATCCAAGTCCTCCGACTCCGGCGATGAGTATCGCACCCTCGTGCATATCTACTACTGGAGCACAGACGTGCCTTGAAACTGCGGGTCAATCATAGGTAAGATAACGACGATATCGTCTTCTTTCATCTCTTGCCCATGCGTTATCTGGTTCTATCTCAAGAACCATGTCATAGTATTCAACCGCTTTCTCAAATTCTGAGAGATATCTCCCGTTCATATGACCTAGATTATTGAGGACTGGAACGCAATTTGGATCCTCTTCCAACATACGTAAAAGAATACCCTCGGCACCGGTAATGTCCAGCATCTCCATCCTTTCTTCAGCCTCATCTAGAGAGGCGACTTGTTCGTCACTGAGACGGTAAATGTTCTTCCAAACTGGACCCGCCATATATCGAACGAAGTAGTGATTCGGTATGAGTGTTCTCTGGTTTAGATTCAAGGCAGTTTGGTAAGAAAAATGAAGGGACCCCGAAGGGGTCAAACTGAAACCTTGATAGCCCTCAGACGGCTGGAAAGGATTGCAAACAGAGGTCAAATGATGAGAGCACATCTACCGACCTTTCATCGCCTTGTAGTTCTGGGCTGTTTTGCCATACTATTGGCAGGTTCAACTCATGGCTACTCAAATGGAATTGGAGGGGATGAAAATGGAGACGGGGATGTGGCTCTTGCAGGGTGCACCTGCCACAATGAATTACCCGATAACTCGGTAACCGTAATCTTAGATGGGCTCCCATACCACTATTCTGCAGGTACGTCTTACTCTCTAACCATCCAATTGATTGGAGGGCCCGATATTGATTCCTCGTCTAACACTGGGGGGTTCTCCATGAGAGTCACTTCAGGTACTCTCTCCGGTGCAGAAGGATTTGAGAATCTCGTGCAGAATTGGGAGGAGGACGGGACTAGCTTGACCCATTCCGGCTCTGGTGCTGAAACAACCGATAGAACTTGGATGATTAGTTGGACTGCTCCAGAAACTGGAACCGGGACAGTGACCATTTGGTTGGCTGGAAACTCGGTAAATGGAGATGGTATTCCTAGTGAACTCGATAGGTGGAACCGACTTTCGATTTCTATAGAAGAAGGCGAGGACACGGGTGATACTCGAACAGTTTTCAGCGGTAATGGAGAAATCGAACCTCCTGCACCAGTAGAGACTCACGTAGACCTTCATCACATGGGTGCCAAACTCCGGGCACACTGGCTAGGATTGCTAGGTTTTGCTGCGGTTATTCTTGTTATTCTGTTCTGTGGATTCTTCCTAAGGTATGGATTCTCCAGACATTATGTCGGAAGAAGCAATTTGCTAAAGTTACGAATCAAGCATTTACGAAGAGGTGACCAACTATGAAAGACGATGTTGTGATGAAACTTCTACGAGAAGTCAAGGCGGGCAAAGTGAGTGTCGAGGATGCTCGTGATGCACTTTCCGAAGTTAATCTAAGTGAAGACGCGTACCAGAATGCTGTTGACCACGGAGTGTTCAACGAACCCGAACCAGGTACAATCATTCGTGCAAGCATTTCACCAGCTGGAGATTCTTGGCTGATAATCATCTTTGCAATGTGGGGTATTCTTTGGACTCTATACTGGGCCGGAACACTGTCCTATGGTTTGTTTAACCATTGGGATCAACAGCGACTATCCTTCCATCTAGCAATGACCCTACTTACCGTGATTCTGATGGGTATAGTTTACTTGAGATTTGTAATGCCTGATGTGATAGTAGTCAAGCATCGGCGAAACAAATACATCACGCCTAACGACACAGAGGGATGGAAGCAATACGAGGTGTGATGATGGCACGAAGATTTCGACTAAGGGCTCTTCCCGGGGAAGAATCAGATTCTGCTGATTCAAATCCAGTTATTGACAGAAGGGAATTCATGCGCCATTCATTCAATACCGCAGCCGGAGTAATTACCATGGCTAGTCTTGGCAGTATCGGCTTTGCATCGTTACTAATGGGAACGGCAGAATCCTCAGGAGGAGACTCAGCAGTAAGATTCTGGGTTCCTACCGGTGCTGAAGATTCAGCGTGGTATGGCGACAGACATCTAGAGCCAATGAATTACTCAGCCTTCGTTGAGGCCGCTGCAAACAGTGCTACCGGTATGTCAGGAGCACAGGGTGTTTGGTCAGGAATGCCCGTTAACGTAGTTTACGTTCCTCACGAAGAAAACTTCTCACAGGCGCCAACTACAAATGTTCCAAGATTCCAATTTATGGACGGGTATACGGAGAGTGGAAAATATGTTGGTAGCGGATACGAACTTGAAGAAAATCCAGATTATGCATCACTATCGATTCATGACAATCTAATTTTGATTTTCTCTCGATGCACCCACTTGTGTTGCATTCCAGGATGGCAACTGGTTCAGAATGACTTCACTAATGATCAATGGACACCTGGCGCAGTGGACGCTGGTGGAAACAAATTGTTCTGTATTTGCCACTCCAGTAGATTCGACCCCACTGCTATAGAGAAAAACCGCAGTAGGAACAGATCATCTGGCGCAGAATTTGATTTTGTTGGGATTCGCAGAACCGGAGGGCCTGCGCCGTATGGTTTGCCACTAATTCCTTGGGTAAAGTCAGGAGATATTATCGAAGCACTACCCGACTTTATTGACTGGTACACGTATTGCGATTGAGGTGAAAAGATGTTACAATTTTGGTTCCTATGGCTATTCATCGCACTGATTGTTGTGCTTGTTGCTTTCACTCTCCGAAAAGAGCGAGAAGATATGCCTCGCAAGGATATCTTGAGAGCAGTAGAAACAAGTGCTGGAAGTATGGGGCTGGCAGAGAAAACTTTCCTTTGGGCTTTCTCTTGGTTAGATACTCGGTTTAGAATTCAGGATTATTGGGGGATGAGTAGGGATGCGTATTACAGTGTCCATCGACAGATGCCACTTACTCATGCTGAGAAATATAAACTTCGAATCATTTGGTACTGGTATCCATTATACTGTCTTGGTGGGATTTCCTTCTTGGCCTTCGTTATTCTAGTGATAACAGGGGCAATTTTGGGTCTGTATTACGTTCCTGGAGGAGAGGGCGACCCAACCCCTGCCTACTCATCTATGGAGTTCATCATGACTCAGTTACCATTCGGCTACATTATTCGCTCAATCCACCATTGGACAACGCATTTCATGGTGGCCGCTGTATTCTTGCATATGTGCAGAGTTTACTTCACTGGAGCATACAGAAACCCACGAGAATTGAATTGGCTCATCGGAGTGGCCTTGATGTTCTTCACCATCTTTTTCGGATACTCGGGATATCTACTACCATGGGATAGTCTAGCATTCGGGGCTGCAACAATCGGGATCAACATGGCAAACTCTACACCACTAATTGGTAGTTGGATTGCAACTGCTATGTTTGCAGGCACTTCCCTTTCTGGCCAAACTGTTACGAGAATGTATTTCCTACACGTATTCATTCTACCAGTTGTCGTAACTGCACTGATTCTGGCTCACCTATTCATCGTCTGGGTACAAGGTATTGCGGAGCCACATTGATTGGAGGAAGATAACATGGGAATGATCGATCGATTTGGGCGCATAGCCGACACCTATGTGCGAGAAAAGAGTAGTCTACTCGAATCTGAACAGGAACGTCGTCGTGTACATATGGGGCACGCATTCTGGCCAACAGAAGTTCTCCGTGATTCTATTATCTTCGCAGCCATGATGATGGTCCTATGTTTCTATTGTTGGTTAATTCCGCCACCACTCCACAGCGCTGCTGATCCATTTGCTCAAGCTGGATTCGTTTTCCCAGATTGGTATGTGTTATTCTCCTACGGGTATTTGCGATGGGGCGAATATCTACCACAATTTGTCATTCCTGCTGGACCAATTGGAGAGTTTCTAGGCTCACCAGTGATCTCTTGGAACGCTGCATGGTGGGGTGCGGCACTAACAGGAATTCCAGTCGGCATCCTCGCCCTCCCTCCTTTCCTACCTGGGCGTGAGAAGAGAGCAGTAGAGGACCCATGGTTTGCAACTGCTGGAGCAGTTTACCTCGCCCACGTCTGGTTTATCTCGGTATATTCGATCAACATATTCCTAGAATTATACGCCAAAGACCGGACGGATTATTGTTGGGCAAATTCAAAACATATTTTCGATTGTGGGAGACAGGCCCCCTGGACCGCCGAAGTATTCAACGCGGTTCCTTGGATTCTCACTGGAATCTTCATCTTCGCTGTGTTATTCTTCAGTATTAGATGGTTCCTTGTCAACTCTATAGGTGCTAGATTAACACCTAGCATGGGGAAGCAGGTAGCGGTTGGTTCACTAATTCTCGCAGTGTTGATTTCGGCCGTTACTTGGCCTATTTACGAAGGCGGATTCTGGGATTATGGAGGACTTGGTGCTATGGATGAAATCGAGGAATTAGAAACCATGCGTGGCCAACCATCCGATACTCTAGTTTACTACGGAAAAGGAGATGATTGGAGCGACTGGGCAGATGAATGCCTAACATTCTCTGAATCATCAGACTTGGGAGTTTGGGAGACATTAGACGAAGATTATGATCCCGAAAAATGGTGTGTCATACCAGCAGTACACTGGTCGAATTGGGGGGTTTATCAACCAACCCAACGTTTGATTATCGACTTTGAAGGATTCAACGACCATTCATTCAACGGAAAGAACTCCGCCGGTGAAGCGGCCGAATTCTTCGGAACTATGGACGGTTCCAGTATCAGCAATTCTTGGAGCGACATAATTGAAATCGAAGACTTAGGAGTTTCATCAATCTACGTTGATGTTGGATGTAATTTTCGAACCACTGTGCGAAATGCAGGAACTCATACCCAAGATTTGACAATTACCAATGATGCTGGTAAACTGCTCTGGTCAGCCGAGGGTTCTTGTGATAGTACTACGCTGAAATTGAGCCCAGGAACTTATCGTCTAGATTACCAAGTCACATCGAGTGAAGTAAATGAATCTATCACCATGATTACCGACTATTCCGCGGTGGCTTTTCAGCCGCTTCTACTTGATGAAAATGGTGCTGCCGTAAATCGGGCAGACCTCCCAGTGGGTACAGAATTATCTACAATGTTTTTGAAAAATCCGACTTTTGAGAAGAACCCCAAGAGTTTGGATGCCAAATTGACCTATTCGATATTCGTACCTTGTTTGGGTGTTGGAGCAATCGTCTTCATGCTCATGCGGAGCATGGCAAGAGGATATGAATGGGAAATGAACAAGTGTTATGGCTGCGATTTGTGCGACGATGCCTGTCCTGTGAGATTGTTCAATGCAGGTGACAAACTGAACATTATTTACAACACGTGGAACAATGAAGATGATGGTGTTCCACTTTATTCATGCTTGACATGTACCGCCTGTACAAATGCATGTCCTCAATTGGTAGATTACGACTCATACGTTGATATTCGACGCAACCTAATTGTTGGTGGTCCGCCAGCGGCAGAGATCCCTCACACCGTTCTTCAAGCTGTATTAGCCGCAGAAGCGGAAGAAGATGCAGATGTTGAATTCATTCCAGTTGAGGAATACCCCATCGACTCTAGTGTAGGATATTACCCAGGGTGTGTAGACTACATCGATCAAGAGATGATTTTCAGCCACGTCAACGAGGGAGAGATGAATCTCGGTGAGACTACCTCCGCCGCTTTCACTATCTTTGACGAGATGGGTAAAGATGTAACTTACCTCGGTCGTGATTTCCTCAAGTGCTGTGGCCATGACCAAAAATGGCAAGGAATGACTGAGGTGTTTGAGAAACTCAAGGCCTACAACCAGAAGAAGCTAGGCGAGAGTGGAATCGATACTTTGGTCACCTCTTGTGCCGAGTGTTTCCGCACCTTTGCACTGGATTACGAACTCGATGAAATGAAGGTTATGCATACAACTGAATATCTAATTGAAAATGGATTCGAGATGGATTTAGCTACATCTGAAGATGTAACTGTCACATACCATGATCCTTGTCGACTAGGTCGACAAATGAACATCTACGATGAACCTAGAGACCTAGTAAAGGCAGTTGATGGAGTGGACCTTGTTGAGATGGAACACACCGGAGAAGATGCCCTCTGCTGCGGTGTATCTAGTATGATGTCTTGCAACGAAAATAGCCGTGCTTTGCGTTTACAGCGCTTCGATGAAGTAAAGGCAACCGGAGCTGAAATTATGTTAACAAGTTGCCCGAAATGTGTCAGCCACTTTGAATGCCTCAAATTTGAAGGGGATCCAAGACATGACTTTGAAATACTTGACGTAGTATCTTTCCTTGCTAGGCAGATTGAAGCCAAGAGGGAATAATTGACTAAATTGTATCTGAGATTGCAACCGTAGCCTTGAGAAGTCAGAGCCGATAGCGTAGATTAGAATGACTGGAATTCCCGACCTTGCAGCCCGTCGGGCTCGCGAACAGAAACGCATTCGAATGATGATGAATGCAATGCGGGCGGAAGAACGAGCTAAACTAAAGGGCGGGGAAGACGCAGTAGCCTGGGTGAAGGAAGAGTTGTGTATCGGCTGTGACCAATGCACGATTGTATGTGACGATGATGCCATTGAACTATATGACACTCCATTAGCAAGTCCGATAATGAACGTTGATGTCAACCGTAAGGCAAGGGTACTAAGGGACCCATGTACAGGTTGCAAATTGTGTGTTCTTGCTTGCCCCACGGATGCAATAATTATGATTGATAGGTGATTTAATGACCGAAGAAGACCCTGTAAGATTTGGTGCAGAGTTCGGACCGAAGAGAACTGAGAACTCTACTGGAGTTTCTATTTCTACCTTCAAAAACCTAGTTTGGATATCCAATTTAGGTGGCTTAATTCTCTGCGCAATAGCACTAGAAATGATCATAACAGGTCAATTTCAATGGGGATTCGTTTGTTTGATTGCAGGTGTAATTGTGGCTCTATTTCCATCAAATTATGAGATAGTTGGCATGGAAGCAATTCAGGGAGGAGATGGAAATGAGGTCGAGAGTGTCTCGGAAGGCCGTCTCCGTGACGAAAATTTCAAGGACCCAAAACAATAGCGAATAGCATGGCACAAGATTGGATAAACTCGCCATTTGGGCCGATTAATATTCAATCAAACCAACACGGTTTGGTAAAGATTGGTTGGGGTAAAGTCACCCCGGAGAAAACAGATGAAGAAAACCTAGAGGTTACTAGGCAATGGATTTTGGATTACTTCGAAGGTAGAACCAGTCCACTACCTGTGTTTAACGAAAACTCCCTGACGGATTTTCAGAGAAATGTACTCACCTATTTACGCGACAAAACCAAAATCGGTCAAACGATTACCTATGCTGAACTTGCTACCGCTGCAGGCCATCCAAATGCCATTAGGGCCGTGGGTTCGGTTATGGCAATGAACCCGTGGCCACTTCTGATACCCTGTCATAGGGTTATTCGTAGTGATGGAGTAATTGGAAACTACAGTGGCGAGGGAGGAACTTCGACCAAAACTCGTCTATTGATTCATGAAGGCAATAAATTTGACAATAGTGGGAGATTGGCTCATTGAGGCCAAGGGCCCACATCCTCAAGAATATCTAACAAATCCCCAGTTCTTGGTTTAGGTCCTGATTCGGTAAGGTGCATAGCATGGAATATTCTCATCCCAATTGCCATGTCCGGTTGATCTAGCAATTGTTTACTCAAGCTTCCATATTGTTTTGCCCAACCTTCTGCTCGGTCAGATAATGAGTTGATTAGTTCAGATACCAAGGTTGGGCTTGTAGCAGTTCCAGCAGGCAATTTTGGTCTCCGAACGATTTCTTTCGGTAAAGTTGTCAAGTCAGCTGCTGCCCTAAGAGCCATCTTCTCATCATCATTCGACAAACGCCAAGACAATGGTAAGTGATTAGAAAGATTGGCGTGACTCATACCAAGGAATGGAACCCGAGCTTCTAGGGCTTGAGCCATTGAATGCCTATCGCCAAGCCTTAGTTGAAAATTAGACATTTGGCCTCTACTTTGTTCAAACTCCAAAGCATCCCTGAGGTTTGCAAAATTGTCTTCTGGCATGATGCTGTCTGAGGACCAAGGCTTTCCTAGACCTCGATCATTATTGGAAATGGAAATTTTTCCATACAAACCCAATCTAGAGCTGACAAGATTCGAATGTGCAGGCAAGTTTCGATATCTGGAGTATCCTGCATGCAATTCATCGGCACCCTGACCACAAAGTGCTACTGTCACATTACCCTTCATTTGTTCAAAAACAGATTGCCAAAACATCACGGTGATGTCTAGATCTTCCCCATTCCACACGAAGTTGGGTAATTCCTTCCACATGAGATTTTCATCCATAATGTGGACATGGTGGCCTAAGTCCTGATTCTGAGCAACCAAAATCGATGCCTGGAAATCGACATTATCCTCGCTATCTGCCACTGTCCAACATTCAGGTGTAGGTTTACCTGCCGAATCTGCTGCATCGTGAGCCAAGGCGGCCATCAAACTGGAATCTAATCCACCTGACAATACAATTCCAACTGGAACATCTGCCATTAGACGATCTTGGATTGAATTGCTAAGGCTGTTTAGTAATTGCGAGGCGTTAGCTGAAGGGCTCCAATTATCACCTGGAACAACTTGAGGCTTCCAATACTTAGCAACACCAGTCAATACTGTTTTTCCTTCCACTATTGACCAAGTTTCAATAGTTCCAATTCCTACCGATGTAACTCCTGAAAATAATGTTGTTTGGTCTAGTGGGTATTCGTAGGCTAATCTAACTGCTAGTGCAGAAATATCGGGTTCGACTGAAAATTCAGGGTGGCCTCTGAAAGCCTTGACCTCCGAGCCAAATAGCAAGGTTCCATCTGATAATTGAGTTCGTACTAATGGCTTAATTCCGAAAGGATCACGACAAAGAATCAATTCATTGGCCGAAGGGTCCCAAAGAGAAAAACCCCACATTCCATCCAATTTTGAGACCCATTCAAGATGCCTTTCCGCTGGATTTTCTCCAAACGGCTGATTCCAAGAATAAGCCCTGTGTAAGGCCATTATTGTCTCTGAATCACCTGCGGTTCGAAATGGATAATCTTGTAATTCAGATTTGATTTGCTGATGGTTGTAAATTTCCCCATTAACCATCAATACGCAACCATGATCGCTGTGTATTGGCTGATGAGAGCCACCTAGGTCAATTATCGACAGTCTGGCATGTGAAAATGCAACCGAACCTTCACCCTGTGCAACATCGGCTTGGAAACCTCCTGAGCCATCCGGACCTCTGTGCCCAATGGCGTTGGCCATAGAAATAGCATCCTCGGAACTACCGTTCCCAAGCAAGCCAGCGATGCCGCACATATTGCGACCACGGGGGAGATTACATCATCAAAGTGATGTGATAGAATTGATAAATCATCAATATCCAATATCAAACTGGGAAGGCGATGAATATTGCAAATGATGCCACTGAGGCCAATGCCCATACAAATAGATAGAAATTTTGGGAGAGCGGAGACTCGACTATCCCTTCTGACTTCTCTGACTCGGCCATGACTATCACCCTCCCGCAGAGTAAATCGGGTTGTAAATGTGACTCCCAATAAAACAGATAGGGGATATTCAGTACCGTACTTCAGAGTATCCAATGCATCAACAATAGAGGAATGAGTGGAAACAAAATCATCGTAGCATTATCATCTATCCAACTAACTCTTGGAACTTCACCCGCGACAGTAAGAGGGGCGAGAAACAAAGCTGCAAGGAAGGGGGTGGAAAATAGAGTGACTGAAATCATCCAAACTGAGTATGAGACTACAAGCCCAACAATAATTGCGGCCTTCATTCCCTTCTTGGCTCTCTTCACCTCACCCATAATTGGGTCGACAAAAGTCAATCCGCAAATTAAGGGAATTGTGTATTTCCCTGCCTCTAATCCTTCTCCCTCTTGAGGTGCTAAGATTAGGGCTAGGCAGACTGCAAAAGCACCCCATCCCAATGCGCTAATTTGGTTTGCTTCGTATTCTCTTTGCCCGATGATTACAATTTTCATTTTCACTCGGATTGCTTCAATTAGAATAAAGGAACCCAATACTGCATGAACAAATTCACGAGGTTTGAGATTTACAAATCCCGCAATTTCATCTCCCCAAAGATAGTATGCAAAAGGAATAATACACATTGCGATATGAGTCCCTCGACGAAACCAATGTCCTCCAGCACCACCCACAGAGTGCTTAACGTGGTCAATATCGACTGGTATTTCGCTCATCAGTCACCCCTCCTCGCGAATCTTATCCACTGCTTCTTGCAGAGTAATGCTTCCTTTTTCAAGGGCTTGCAATGTGTTATCTAAATCCATAGAATTTAGCAGGGCTGAATCCCATGCGGAAATCAAACGTTCCCGTACTCTTAATCGCTCACGATCTGTAGATGTAGTCGTGTTTTCAAGTGCATCGACTAACTCTTCAACACCCTCTCCCGAATGGGCGGAAACCATTAACACATCAGGAGTGGTATCATCTTCTCCAACAGATAATGCAGACTTTACCGCCTTTGCTGCTCTTTCCGCTTCTGGCAAATCTGACTTGTTAATCGCGATTAAGTCTGCAAGTTCCATGATACCGGCTTTTTCGGCTTGGATTATATCGCCTCTGTCCGGCCCATCAACTAGGAGAATTCTATCTGCAAATGCCACTACTCTAATCTCAGATTGACCTGCACCTACAGTCTCGATTACGATATTTTTCCAACCACACTCAGATAGAATATCTACCATAGGCGTCAAACAATCCATCAATCCACCAGGATGGTTTCTAGTCGCAAGTGAACGGATGAAAACTAAATCGGAAGAATCAGCATTTGTCATTCTCATCCTATCTCCAAGAAGAGCCCCGCCGCTTCTCGGTGATGAAGGATCAACAGCTAAGATCGCTACAGACTCTCCACGCTTGACCCATACGTCAATCATTTTTCCAATCAAGGATGATTTTCCTACTCCTGGAGGACCAGTTATTCCCAAAGAGGATCCGGTACCACGCTCTACTGGAGAATTGTGACCCTCCTCTACAAGAGTGAGTAGTTTGGACAGTGAACGTCGATTACCTGTACGTGCCGCTTCCATCAGGTCCTCTGATTCGCTCACCAGTGCCACCCTGCCTCTTCTCCAACTCCAATGGGGTCTCCAGATTCTGAGCGTTCTTCAATTGTCGAAAGAAATTCTAGAATTTCTGTTGATGTTGTGCCTGGACCAAAAATAGCTCTTACTCCAACATCATACAAACTTTGTCGGTCATGTTCTGGAATAATTCCTCCGGCAAAGACGATTACATCATTCATTTCTGCTTCTCTTAATCCCTCACAAACTCGTGGAATTAGAACGGAGTGGGCTCCAGATAGGGAGGAGAGCCCGACGGCTCCTGCATCCTCGTCAATAACAATGCGAACTATCTCATCTGGAGTTCGACGCAGTCCGGTGTAAATCACCTCATGACCCCCATCGCGTAGGGCTCTTGCGATTACCTTAGCACCCCTGTCATGGCCATCAAGGCCGGGTTTGGCAACTACTATCCGCATGCTTCAGTCGTACTCCGGACATCTCTGATGCCCTTCAAGCAACCGATTGATGCATTCTGCGCTGTATGCTCTGATTAGGAATGCTCATGGGCGGCTTTGACTCGTTGTGGATTCATCCATGTCAGGCGTGAAGGAACGTATCGATGACTTGCGCCGTCGCAAGGCACAGGCAGAAGCTGGTGGCGGGCAGAAGAGAATCGCTGCACAGCACGCCCGTGGCAAGATGACAGCTCGAGAAAGAATTGAACAATTGTTGGATCTGGATTCATTTGTTGAGGTAGATGGATTAGTTGAACATAGATGCCGAGATTTCGACATGGATAGAAATGTCATTCCAGGAGATGGAGTCGTTTGTGGACATGGTACTATTGATGGTAGAACCGTGTATTGTTTTGCTCAAGATTTCACAGTATATGGTGGTTCATTAGGAGAAATGCATGGACTAAAAATATGCAAAATTCTCGATATGGCACTCAAGACTGGTGCTCCTGTAATTGGTCTAAACGACAGCGGTGGAGCACGAATTCAAGAAGGAGTTGCTAGCTTGGGGTCCTACGCTGAAATATTCTTCCGAAATGTAAGAGCAAGCGGAGTTATTCCACAAATTTCAGTCATCATGGGTCCCTGTGCCGGCGGTGCTGTATACTCTCCTGCGATTACTGATTTCGTGGTAATGGTCGACCAGACCGCTCATATGTTCATCACGGGCCCAGAAGTCATCAAAACCGTGACAAATGAAGAAGTTAGTTTCGAGGACTTAGGTGGTGCATCAACTCATGCAACTAGGTCAGGTGTAACTCATTTTACAGCAGATAATGATGATGATGCGCTAGAACTAGTAAGAGACCTAGTTGCAATGTTACCTCTAAATAATCTTGAAAAGCCTCCGGTAAAAGCGACATCAGACCCCCTTGATCGTGATTGTGATACTCTCGATGAGTTGATTCCGAATGACCCAACTACTCCCTATGACATCGTAGATGCAATCGAAGCAATTGTAGACGATGGGGCATTTTTAGAGGTGCAAGCAGACTTTGCAGGGAACATTGTCGTAGGATTCGGAAGACTAGGTGGTCACACTATCGGGGTTGTTGCCAATCAACCAAAGGTACTTGCAGGTTGCTTGGATATCGACGCCTCAGTAAAAGCCGCTAGATTCGTGAGGTTTTGTGATGCCTTCAACGTTCCATTGCTAACTTTTGTTGATGTTCCCGGTTTTCTTCCTGGAGCTAGTCAGGAGTGGGGTGGAATAATCCGTCATGGGGCAAAGTTACTCTATGCCTACGCAGAAGCAACAGTTCCAAAATTAACTGTGATTACTCGAAAGGCATACGGTGGCGCTTACGATGTTATGAGTAGTAAACACATACGAGGCGACTACAACATCGCATGGCCCTCTGCACAACTTGCAGTTATGGGGGCAGAAGGTGCTGTACAAATTATTCATCGGCGTAGAATAGGATCTGCAGGTGATCCTGAAGGGGAGAGAAAACGACTAATCGATGATTACGAAGATACATTCGCAAATCCATATCGCGCCGCTTCCCTCGGCTATCTAGATGATGTGATTCAGCCAAGAGATACTAGGGCTAGATTGACCAAAGCATTAGGCGCCCTGCTTGAGAAGGAAGAAATTAGACCTGCTCGTAAACATGGAAACATCCCATTGTGAGGTATAATATGGCTCGGAAGAAAGACCGTTTGCGGGCTGCAGCAATCCTCGCTGTTTTGTTGGAAGAAGCAGAAGGACAAGCCTTGCAAGCAACCGAGGGTAGAGACGGAGGGAGGGCCTGGTCTCGTGATCATAGGCGCTTACTAATCGGAAGGAGAAATTTGTTCCGCGCGCGTACACGTAGAAGTACCACTAGGTGATAAAATGAAAAAACGTAAGGTCAAAGTCGACGGTGAGGAATATGACGTCGAACTTGAGATGCGAGATGGTGTATGGAATGTCACCGTCGAAGGGAAGAGTTTCAACATAGAAATCGAAGGAGGGTCGGTCGGGGAATCTTCCGTAAGTAAACGGAAAAAATCAGGTAGAGGGAAAAAAACCGGAACTATTTCCTCAACAATTCCAGGTAAGATTATCTCAATCTCAGTCGAAGAAGGACAAATGGTATCGGAGGGAGATGTGGTAATGATTCTAGAAGCGATGAAAATGCAAAATGAGATTCATGCTCCGCTATCTGGAATCGTGGCGGCAGTAAATTGCAAACCGGGAGATAGTGTCGAAGCAAATTCACCATTGGTGATCATTCAACCCGAAGAAAACAAAACTGAGTAGTGCCTGAGGAAGACCCATGCCGACCTGCGATTACCCAGAATGTAAGAAGGAGGGTGAGAAAATTAGCCGTCTTTCTCCCGAAGGTTTCCTAGTTGCTACTGGCAAAAAGGCCTATTCGTTTAGGGAGGCATATCGTCGATTTCACTACTGCAAGGAACATCATGATGAATTGATGACGAATGTTTGGAATCGAGTCCGTTCCAAGGATGATAAGGAGGACGGGCACGTCGCTCCAACAGCAATTTGAGTTTCGTGACTCGGCATATTCATTTGGCTTGCTTTGAGAGCCAAGTTGATGTCAAGCGATTTTGTAAGCCATCTTGAATGTGCATACACCGGTGAAATACTAGAGAAAGGTAAGCCATACACGCTCTCTGCGGCTGGAATGCCATTACTTGTTCGATACGATTTGAATAGTATAGCCAGTAAATATAGCAGAGAGGATATTGAAAAATCGGCTGAACCTGGTTTTTGGCGCTATTCACCTCTATTGCCAGTAAGCGAGGAGAAGTTCCGAATTTCGCTGGGAGAAGTAGTAACTCCACTAATTTCACTAAAAAAATCAATTGAGCATCATGGATTGGAATCAGGTTCAATTATTGTAAAAGATGAATCGCGTTTGCCAACTGGTTCATTCAAGGCAAGAGGTCTCTGCCTTGCAGTCTCAATGGCAAAACAGTTCAGAATAGAGCACCTAGCAATACCTACCAATGGCAATGCTGGTTCCGCCTTAGCGGCATACGCAGCAAGAGCGGGAATAAAAACTACAGTTCTTTGTCCAGAGAACACCCCTCCCATCAATACCTCAGAAACGCTAGCTCAGGGTGGTGATACTTACCTTGTCAATGGACTGATTGGTGATTGCGGGAAAATCATCGGCAATGGAAAGCAAGACATCGGTTGGTTCGCGGTTTCTACTCTAAAAGAACCATATCGAATTGAGGGGAAGAAAACCATGGGATTAGAATTAGCTGAACAAATGGGTTGGAATTTACCCGACGTTATCTTCTATCCTACCGGTGGAGGTACGGGACTCATTGGAATGTGGAAAGCATTTCATGAAATGCTGGAATTGGGTTGGATTGATTGTAAATTACCTAGGATGGTAGCAGTTCAGTCTACCGGTTGTGCTCCGATAGTCAAAGCTTGGGAGGAAGGAGTGGAACACGCTGAATACTGGAAAAATGCAGAAACCGAAGCGAGTGGGATCAGAGTTCCAGCGGCGATAGGTGACTTCCTAATCTTACGTGCAGTTCGTGAATCGAGAGGATTCGCAATCGCAGTAACTGATGAAGAAATAATGCAAGCGCGGGATAGATTAGGCCAAGATGATGGTTTGCTGCTATGCCCAGAGGGAGCTGCGACTTTCGTCGCTTGGGAAAACGCTCTCTCTGAAGGATTGGTTTCCAAAGACGAGAGTGTTGTATTATTCAACACCGCTACTGGATTGAAGTATCCTCTTCCGGAGGTGACTGAAACAATAGACATGTACGCACCATTTGATGCTAGGCGTTTCAAATAAGGCCAAGAGCATCTTCAATTCTGTTTAGTTCAGGCCCAGTAGAACCTGAACCCACAAGTGCATCGGAATTACTAGTAACACAACCAGCGCCAACGTATGGAGAGCCGAAACAAACAGTTCCAACCATCACTGGAACCTGCATAACTTCGGTGATTTTCTCTGCTTCTTCCGCGGAAATGTCAGGATGAGCAAGTATTCCCTTGTTATTTGCAACAGTCATCGAACCAACGGTTTCCTGACTGGCAACTTTTGTACGGATGGCATCGACTTTCAGTACCTCACCAATCATCTCAGCACCGGGTCCAGGGATAACAGGGCTAACTATCGCGCCATGGTCATTACAGGTTACCAGATTTCCAGCAGCGTTAACACCACTCTCTAGCACAACTATGTCTCCGAAGCTGGTCAATTCATCGAGATCTGCTTCGGTTGCAATATCGGCAACTGCCAAACCATTCTTGTTCCCACGTACCAGAGAGCCTAGTAAGGCTGAGCCACCAATAAGACATGGGTGCATTTCCAAATCAAAGGCAGATTGTAATTCCGCAACTGCTGGTTTGTCCAGCGAAGCAGGGTGAAACAAAACGTCGCCGATGATGCTCAGATACACTCCGACTTGAGCATGTCCGAGTATGTCGCCAGTAGAGATTCCCATAGACTCACCTGTGTCGTTCTGTATGTATGGCTTCGCCCATAGTGAATGAATGTTGATGCGGGGAGGTGAAGGAGAGTGGCACAGCGACGCAATTTCCCGT
>CAZKVK010000020.1:0-22594 GCA_964556195.1 uncultured Candidatus Poseidoniales archaeon | reverse complement strand
TCGATAGAGAGACATCTGGATGTATGATATTCGCGCGTTCTGCAGAAACCAAAGATATGCTCCAAAAACAATTCAAAGACCGCTCAGTAGAGCGAATTTATCACGCAGTAGTTCACCGAGAACCAGCAGGAAATAGCGGAACAATACGCTTACGCATTCTTGAAACTAAGGACAAAAGAGTCAGACTGGTGGAGAAAGGTAGACGAGGTGGAAGGGAAGCAATAACTCACTGGGTAAAGGAGAAAGTCGGACCAGAACACAGCTTAATCCGGATAAAAATAGATACAGGAAGGAGGGCGCAAATCCGACTTCATATGATGCATCTAGGATGCCCTGTTGCAGGAGATTCTCGTCACGGATTCGGAAAGGCAAGTGTGAACAGATTATGTTTGCATGCTACATCTCTGACATTCGACCATCCAGACGGCGAGAGGTTGACAATAGGTTCTGATATACCCAGCCAATTACTGTCTGAATTGAACAGAAGACTAAACTAAGTAAAAACAATAGACCGAAATAACAAGTTCTGATTATGGACGGAATAAAACGATTCATGCAACCAAAGTGGTGGTTAACTGGCGTGGGTGCCATATTCACACTCCTTATGTTGCTGACTTATGCTGAAATTATGGACGCTGCGGAAACAGGATGGGGTGCTAATCACACTGCCAACGACGCTTTCTACGAGAAAGCGTGGGCTGCTACCTACCTCATCATCGCAATCATTTCAATTGTTTCTGGCCAATGTGTTGAAGGGAGATCTCAGGCAATTCTTGCAATGACGATTGGAGCAGGTAATATCCTCAATTTCATACTAGTGTTCCTTGCAGCTGGTGATTTGGAGTATGCCTACACGCAGGAGCCTGTTAATGCGGTGCCACCTATGGTAATGGCAGCAGGCCTCCTCTTGTCTGGATATCTGCATTTAGACGACGAATAAACCAGAAATGGCCGACTTCTTGTCAGCCAACTATCAGTCACTTTCGTAGATTGCTCGTGAGGGCATATATTTCCAAACCAGAATTGCATTTGTCATCGCAATAATCGCCCCTACCCAAGCTGAAGCAATCATACCATCCACGAATGCAAGCTGAGCAGATTCGATTAATTGAGCTCCTAACATGTTGCCTTCTGCGACCATATCTCCTCCAATTCTCATCGCCGCTGGGAAGGATTCTCGGAGAACCGAGTCCAATTCTTCCAGTCCTTCAGGAACCTCTAGACTACGTTGGTAATACTCGTTCAACACCGAACCGCCAATGGCGATTCCAAGAGCTCCTCCAATTTCTCGGCTCGCATCATTTGTGGCGCTCCCAACTCCCGCCTTATCCTGAGGTATTGAATCCATTACGAGTGTAGTGGATGGAGCCATTGTTAGGCCCATACCAAATCCAAGGAGGAAGAAAGTTACAGCGATTTGAACATACTCAGTTTCAATCGTGACGGTGGTAAATAGAACCATACCTAGAGCAACAAGAGCCAGCCCCATACTGACAATTCGTGAACTTCCAAATCTAGCGACTAGACGGTCTGAATTAGCCGCGGCAGGCATCAATCCGAATGGGAGGGGGAGGAACCTTAGTGCCGCATCTAATGCACCATGCCCCCTTACCAATTGGAAGTGGAGCATTTGGGTGAACATGAATGAGAACATTACGAAGAATGCTAACATGATCGCAACCAATCCCATGGAAAAGCCCGGGGAGGAGAAGAAATCTATCGGTAGCATTGGATGTTCAACACGCTTTTCCCATCGAATGAATGCTAGAGTGAATACCAACCCTAGCACCGCAACTCCAAGGGTTTCTGTCGACGTCCAACCATGGCTAGGAGCCTCAATTATGGCGTATAGAATAGAACCCAGTGCACCTATGGATAGGAACGCCCCAACGGGGTCCAGAGGGCGCTCTTGATTATCCTTGGACTTAGGAACTAGAAACAGACCAAGAAGCAGTGCTAAAGCAATAATTGGCACATTAATCCAGAAGACCATTTGCCAGTCGTAATTCTCTACAGCCCATCCTCCAACTATCAACCCAATCGGAGCCCCAATTCCAGCCATCGCTGCCCATATTCCCACTGCCTTCCCCCTCTCTTCAGGAGGAAATACAACCACTACTACAGAGAGCGTCGCTGGCATGACAAGAGCAGCACCTATTCCCATTACTGCGCGGGCCGCAATCACCTCTTCAGAAGTGGTCGCATAAGTCGCAGTAAGTGCCGAGGCAGTTGCAACCAACAATAGCCCGATTTGTAAAGCCCCTTTCCGACCAAATCTATCACCTAGTGCGCCCATAACAAGGAGCAGTCCACCAAACACCAAAGCGTAAGCATCGAGAATCCACTGAAGTTCTGTATTATCCGCTTTCAAATCCTTTGAGAGCTCAGGAAGAGCAACATTCAACGTCACGTTATTCAGCATCACAATGACAAGACTCATACTCATTACGCCGAGAATCACCCAGCGGCGACGGTGAACGGTTCCGACATCCATGCAATTACCACTAGCAGTGTGGTTTTGAATCCGCAGGTTTGAGATGTCTTCCTCTTCTCGCCGCCTCCATGAGGCGGCGCACGCACGCGGGAGCAGCGGTCCTGATGTTGCTAGCGATGAGCCTCTCAGGCTGCATGTTCTGGGCTAGTGAGGAAGCCACAGAAGAAGTCGTAGAAAACCCCTATCCTTCGATTTGGGAAAGATATACCCTCGATTGGCAGACCAATGACACGATGTCCTATCTTCTCAAACCTGGCCCATTCCATGCCCTCGAAGTTGAGGAGGCTTTCATCGAGGTAGATACCAGTGATGTTTGGGAAACTGGCCCATCTCAGTCAACCGTGCACCTGTCTTACTGGCTTCCTAACAATACCCTAGACGGCGAACAAGTGCCGGTAATTGCAATCATCAGTCCATACTATGACTACGGTGCACAAGGAAGTGAGTCATCACCAACAAACGTGGTAAGTGCGGGCCGTGGTGAATTCATCTTCCGCAATTTTGTACCACACGGATATGCCTTAGCCCAAGTCGCAGTCTTTGGAACAGAATTGTCCAGTGGCTGTTTCGATTACAGAGGTGCAGGCGAGGGGTGGGGTATCCATCACGCAGTAGAGTGGTTAGGCTCGCAGGAATGGAGCAACGGACACGTCGGCCTTTACGGCAAGTCCTACGAGGGAGCAACTCAATGGGAAGCGGCCGCACAAGCAAGTGAATACCTCAAGACAATCGTACCTATTTCTGGAACTACCGCCCTTCACCCTCTTCTCTACAAAAATGGCAGTGCGGAGGCGAGAAGCCAAGTCATGCACATGAATTACTTCTCGAGCACAGTCGATTACAATGAGGATGATTTAGACAATGTCTGTCCAGATATTGCTGAGGGGCTATTCGCCGGACCGGTAACCTACATCGGCGGGGAAATGGACCCATACATGGAGAACTATTACAACGAGAGAAGCCACATCGATAAGGCATTTGGAAAATGGAACGGTAGCATTTACTGGGTTCAGGGAATGCAGGATTGGAACGTAGATCCGCACCAAGTATTCGGAGGCCCAGTCGGGGTTAATTGGTATCAGGAATACATCGATGCGGGCTACGATGTTAGAGGCATACTTGGTCAATGGGGCCATCATTACCCTGACCAAGTGAGTAGCCACGATGGAATAGGTAGTGGCAATGGCCTTGAGGCAAGACACAACATGACTCGTTGGGACTGGGCTCAGGATTTATTCGAGTGGTTCGAATACTACCTCAAAGGAATAGGTCCTAAACCAGATCTCACAGCTCAGATACAGCGTTCAGACGGTGAATGGCGTATTGAGGAAACATGGCCCCCCAGAGATGTGGCTTGGACCGACGTTTCTCTTGGTAATTGTACTAACCAAGGCAACTCATGGGTTGGAGGAGCGCCTGTTATTGGTGGAGTCAGCGAAGTCATAGTAGAGTGTCCTGCATTCGATGACGATGTGCATATCTCCGGCCTCGTTCGATTACACATGCTAGCTTCTGCTGTATACGATGGAGGCCAAGTATTCGTGGAGATGCAAGATTCAGTAACTGGCATTAGAATTGGTCATGCTACAATGGATATCCGCTACCATTCAGGGGGCTATGAACCAACAGGGGTAATTCCCGGTCAGACGGTTACTATGATGATGGAATTCCAAGGTATAGACCACCTTCTTCCTGCCGGTAATGGAATCAAACTCGTGATGACAACTTCGGGTAAGGACTACCTCGCCCCAGCCTGTGGTGCAGCTTGCCCAGTTCATGTGCACATTATCGACGATAGCATTCTATCCTTACCACTAATCGACAGAGACGCCTCAAATGTCCTAATCACACCTCAGAGAGAGGATTGAGAAATCAGCTAGCGGGAGCATTCATCTCTCATAGCCGAGAGCGCCCTTCATCCATGTCATTACCTCGTCGAGCAATGGAACAGATGGGATTCGCAGTTTGTTGCCTTACCTGCGACGCCCCAGATATCGCTGGAACCGAGCGTTGTAAGCAATGTATTGACTCCCATGCAAAGGCACGAGACAAGCTTACCTCTGGCCCGGCGAGTACCAAAGCAGAACGCCTAGCACGCGAGCAGGTAACCATGTTAGCCAATCCAAGCAAGTACATTGACGATAGCGAACATGGAGATTTCATGTTGAATTATGTACGCCTTATCGACGCCCACCAAGGGGTGGAAGAGGTTGTAACTATGGAACAAGTCGAGGCAAGATTCGCGGCACAGAGAGCCAAGAAGGGCAGGTCCTTGATTCGAGAAGTCGCCAATCAGAACCCTTGGTCCGAACGAGCTCCGGATGCCGAAGAGAGAGAGGAAATGTTGCAAATGTTTGGTACCGCCGAAAGGCCAGAAGCGCCAACTTGGGAAGATTTGTTGGATGAGGTTGGAGAATTACTCGATGAAGATTGAGAAGAACGAGACTTCAAACGAGACGAGACGAGTGAGATAACCAATGGCAGCGGAGAGAGACCCTCGCGCCTCGCGTTTGGAAAACGATCCATTTGAGCGAACACACTCACCGACGAGCCATACTCGCGCACGCGATGACGGTAATTGGCGAAAGCCCCACGTCAGAGTTGTATTCGCTAGTGATGGTAAAGGCGGTCAACCATTTTTCCGAGTATTTGGGGAGGAACCGCAGCCACGAAGAGTGTACATTCACAAGGGTTCAATATGGCATTTTTCAAAGATTGAAATCGAGCACCTCACTCAAGCGACACTCGCCTTTTCCGTAGCTCTAGCCTTCATGTCTGTAGGCGGGATATTTGGAGCACTGAACTCTCCAAACGATTTTTTCATGGGAGGTTTATTTTGGATGATTCCAGCCGCTCCAGCGTTCATCGTCCACGAGTTAGCACACAAAGTATCTGCTCGTCACTATGGTTGTTGGGCCGAATTTAGGGCATCTCCTGGAGGCCTTAGATTTGGAATCATTTTAGCCGCGCTTATTGGAGTTGTATTCATGGCTCCAGGTGCAGTAATGGTGATGGGTAACACAACTAAGGAACAATTTGGCAAGATCGCACTGGCAGGACCAGTCAGTAACATCTTGTTGTGGGGCGTTGGACTTGCTCTGATTTCCCTTGGGCTTGAAACTACAGAGTTCACCTATGGTGAAAACGGACTACTCTACTATTGGTGCTGGGTCAATGTAGGTCTTGGAGCATTCAACATGATACCATTCGGGCCACTTGATGGAAGAAAAGTCAAGACTTGGTCGAACTCTATTTATTGGATATGGGTATCGATTTTCGCTGGCCTGTTTTGGTTTAACATGAACATCTTGCCTGGTATGCTAGGATAATATTAATTCAACCAAACTCAGAGATATGCGTTGATGATCGGCTTCTCGTCACAGTGGAAGAAGGTCATCAGAGCCCACCAAGTAATCATGTCGAGACTGTTTACAACATTGGCTACGCCGGTGTTTTCCTCACCGTAGTCTTTGCCGGTAGTATCCATCCACTCTTCCATTTCTTCCAAAGTGTCACAGGTCTGGTGGTAGCACCAGTAACCATCTACTAATCCACCAAAACCAATTGTCACAGTACCGAGATTATCTTGGAAACTAGCATGATCACTTCTTGCCGTAGTATCCTCATAGACGATTATTTCCGGCCTATCCATATCTAGCCATACATCGGTTTTCCAAGTGTCAGCAGAGTAATTCACACCGACTAGAGTACCAATCTGCTCCTCTAGTCCGAGGGCATCTGAACCAATCCAATTTGATAGCCCGACCATTCCGGGTTGATTCACCTTGTCATGGTCTAGACTCGGTCCGATGTAAACTCGCATAGGCCAAACCTCCGAGTCCTTTGGATATCCATCTTCGTCTATCTCAGGATCGGGGTCTCCGTGGGGAGCGCCTCCACCACCCGGCCAATTTACACCAGCCATGTCGAGATTGATGTAATTGGTAACCGTAACATCGGGGTTATCCTCTGCTACGTAGTACTCAGTCCAATAATCAGAACCACGCTTACCTCCCTCTTCACCGGACCACAAACAGAAGACCATGGTTCTTCGACTCTCAAAGTTCGCAAGCACCTTCGCCGTCTCTAGCACCATCGAAGTACCAGCACTATTGTCGTACGCCCCAACTCTTGTTCCGTAAGATCTACTTCCGGTCAAATGAGGGTCGAGAAGAACAGCATTGGCAGGAGGAGCGACATCGAAATGAGCTCCAAACACCAACCACTCATTGATTGCCTCAGTTCCCCATTTGTAGGCACAGACATTGTACGCTTCCGGATTCTGCACCCGGAAAATATCTGTAAATTCGTAGCGGTGTTGAATAACTTCTAACCCCATCCCTTCCAACTCAGATATGAGGTACATCGCCGCATCTTCGTAGGCGGGGTTACCTTGTCCAGCCCATCTATCGTAGTATCCTGCCTTTCCATCAACAGGATCCAAGGTGTTTGCTGGGTCAGTAATCTCGTAGAGGCGTTCGTAGACTAATCTCCCATGCAATAATCCAGTCGAATGAACACCTCCTTCTTCGACTCCAACAGACATATCTCGCATTATTGAGAGTGTGGAAATTGCTACGGCCCCTCCACTCTCACTAGTCGCATTGATGGTATCGTAAGTCGTATTTTCACTCATAACTCTGGTAATAGCCTCAGGTGATTCTCCCTTCTCTCCCCCTCTTGCTAGCCAAGTCATCCATGATTCATCCTGTTGGCGAACCGGCCAATTTTCTCGCCCCGAATCCCCGATCATGAAGAGCATCATATCATTTCTTGGAGGCGCGAGAATGGAGATTGTCTCACTTCCTCCTTTGTCCAAATCTATCACGGTTGAGTTCTGGACAAACATCGATACAGGGTCAATTAGAAGGTAGGGGATGTATACCGACATTGACTTACTAGCCCGGAAAGTTATGTCGATGAAGAACCCCGCATCTTGTTCTACCGCATCAATAGACAGGTCACCAGAGGTTGGCGCTGTTGCGCTGTCAGAAAAGCACCCTCCTACGGGAGTGAGTAGCAAAATTAGCACCATCGAAAGAGCTGCCAACCCGCGCGAGCGCATAGCCAACGGACCATAGGTCCGTTGTTGAAGTCGCCGCCTTTTCGTTTGCGAGGGATTTCAGGCATTGAATACCGACAGACAAGTCAACGACCCGTCAGCTTGCATGATTTCCTTCATGTCAACACTGGTAATCTTGAATCCTTCATCTAGCATGGTCTGGCGAACCACAGGAAAACCATCTGCAATGATCGCCCTATCGCCTTTGTAACCGATTGTGTTTGCGGCGTAACTTTCTCTATTTGGCACCCAAACAACTCTCTCTGCTAAAGGCTCCAATTGAGATGCAGTAAGGTGACCCTCTGCAGCAATAATCAGGCCAGGGCGAGGCGAGGAGCATACGGTCGTAAGATGCAGAGTTGAACTTGGGATATCGATGAAATCACAATCAAACCCGTCCTCTCGCACATGCCTCGCAAGAAAGTCTGCACCCGCCTGATTTGTTCTTGTTGAAATTCCGATTAGATAGCGTTCATCGAAAAAGACAACATCGCCACCATCGAGTTTTGCACCCTCTGGCATGTTGACAATTTCAGCGCTTGATGAAAGATGTTCAGCAACTGCCACTTGCTCACCTTCTCTTGAGGGGTGGCCCATGTTTGGAATAATCGCCTTTCCATCCACCATGACAGCAGTATCTTCGACAAAGCAACAATCTGGATGACCGTCTAATCCTGGGAGGACAGTCACATCGGTGCCATGTGCGCGAAGGGCAGCAACATATGCATCGTGTGCACCCTGCGCTGCTTCTCGATTAGGAATTCTCGTTCCGAAGAAACTGGACATAGCAGAGTCGAAGTTAGCGGAAATCTGGCGAACGACTGCAGCATTTCGACTTCGGTCGTATGCTCCAGGCATGGCCCGCGGTCCGACCTTCTCTTGATAATAGTTCGGAATCCGGATATGAAATTCCGCTTACAGGCGGGTTAAGACAAGCCCCCTATTGATCTCGCCACACCTATACCTACAGCGTATGCGATAATTGTCAAGACTATACCAACACCCATAGCCGGCTCAAATTCCCAACCACGCCGTAGCAAGAAAGGCAAGACGAGAAACAGAGCCAGTGAGGGAATAACCAACCAAAGAATACTCTCTGCGAAGTCAGCAACCTGCGCGGTATCTTTAGTGTCGTTGTACAACCAAGTCATCGACATAATGCTTGCAAGCGGCAGCGAGATCACCAAAGCACCAAACACAGTCGTTCTTTTTGCAATCTCACTCGCAGTTACAATCACCGCTCCAGAAAACAGCCCTTTGCCCAGTAGGTTTAGCCAGTCCATGATGGTTGAAGTGCAAGTAGGCACTCAAGTCTGCCGCCGAATTGTATAGATTACAACTCCAACCAATATCATCGCACTTACTGCGACAATAGCGAATTTGTAATCTGCGGGCCTATCCCAAATCTCTGCATCGAATGGAGCCCAATCCCGATTATCGCCGTAACCGTCTCCATCACTATCTATCCACTCAGTAGAATCTTCTGGAAAGGCATCGGAATTATCTCCGAAACTATCTCCATCAGAATCTATCCACTCCGATGGGTCGGTCGGGAACACGTCGGTATTGTCTCCAACACCATCGCGATCAGTATCTTTTGTTTCGTTTGCATCGTAGGGCAAGTCATCTGCATTATCTCCCACGCCATCGGAATCGGAATCGACCCATTCAGTACCATCTTCAGGGAATTCGTCAGTATTGTCCCCCACTCCATCTCCATCGCTATCTAGCCATTCTGTAGGGTCGTTAGGAAATGCGTCGGAATTATCTCCATATCCATCCTCGTCCGAGTCGACCCACTCCGAATCGTCAGCAGGGAACTCATCTGAGTTGTCACCTACTCCGTCTTCATCGCTATCCGACCATTCCTCTGGATTGAGAGGAAATACATCCTGATAATCCTCGACTCCATCTCCATCATCGTCAGAATCGACTAGGTCGCAGATTCCGTCGGAGTCGGAATCAACTGGAACCTGCGCTGCATCATTAGAATCTGTTTGACAATCTATCTCATCATTGTCAGTCCATCCGTCGTTGTCATCATCTAGGTCCTCGTTATCGCCGACTCCATCATCATCAAAGTCGGCCCATTCATTTGCATCCAAAGGAAATGCATCGATGTCATCCCCGACCCCATCATTGTCATCGTCCGGGTCGCCCCTATCCCCAATTCCATCACCGTCTGAATCAGCCCATTCGTTTGGGTCGTCTGGGAATAGATCGGCAGGTAGGCAGACCCCGTCGCCATCAGAATCATCCCATCCATTAGGGTCTTGGTCACATTGGTCGGTGTTATCTCCGACCAAGTCACCATCACCATCAGCCCATTCGTTTGGGTTGTAAATGAAAGCATCAACATCGTCTCTATATCCATCTCCATCGGAGTCTCGAACAAATCCCGAAAGTGCCCAACCAATCGTTTGGTTAGCCCATCCAGGGTCGTTTAGGGGTGGTAAATGGCCACCACCATTTATCCTCCAATGGGCAACACGGTTTCCAGAGTTACAATTGAGGAATTCAAACTCATCAGTCTCCTCAATTCCATCGTCTCCGGAAATGTCTCTAGTGCCTAAGTGAGTCCATGTTGTATCACATCCCGACCTATCAGCCCAATAGCCAACAGTCTCAGTAGCTGAGGGGTGTTCCCCTCCAAAGGCCACCGTTCCTCCATTGTATAGAATAACGCCATCATCGGTTGAGTGTACATGCAGAACGTCGGGCCTTCCTGTGTCACTACAGTCGGAAAAATCATTCCATGTAACGCCATTCAAGGCAACAATTGCACGGATTGAATTACCCGCATCGCAAGCCATTCTATGACTCATGAATCCTCCATTGGAAAGACCAGTCACAATAACTCCATCAGGGTCAGCGCCGTAGTGCTGCACTGCTTCGTCAATCAGACTGAGTAAGTAGCCAACATCATCAACATCGTAATCGAAAAGGTTGCAGCAAGCATCAGTAGCGTTCCAGTATCTCATACCTAGAAAGTTCATTGTTCCATCCGGATAAATCAACAAATGTTCATTTTCATGAATACTATCAATATGGTGCATATAGGCTGCATTGAAGGCTCCATTGTTGCTGTAGCCATGCAATGAAATTACCAATGGCAAAGGTCTGCTATAGTCGTGATTCCCTGGCATTCTGAGAGTTGTTTGGCGGTCTGATGGTCCGATGCTTACCGTCGTGTGCTCATCAGTGTATTCGATGGCACTGTAACCATCATTTGAGTTAGTTCTGTAGGATATTTTCGAATTATCCTTGAGACTACCAGCATTGTCAAGCGGAAGCATTGCAAGTAAGAGAAAACCGACTAAGAAAGCGGCTGTAGCAATCCGACTCACACCCCTAGCGGGGTGTGGATAGGTAAGAAACTGTCTAAATCGCACAATTAGAGCAATCACTCTCTGTTGAGAGCTATGTGAAGTAACAATCCAACAGGCATCAGCATTACTCCAAAGAAGACAATCGCGCGAGTTTGGTTGAGCCCTATATTATTCTCAACAGCCTTTCGCCACATCCACCTAGTAGCGATGATGTCTCCGGCAACAAAATGAGCCCAAGCAAGTACGGTGCCGGACTCAGTACCAAGTAATTCGACCATAGTATCCATCATTTCTACAGGATTACCGGAGAACAATTCAATCATTCCACTAGGATCTACGATTATGGTTGCAAAATAAGTAACCAAAGGTCCGAGGAAGAGAAGATTTCCCTCGACCCATTTTTCTGTTCTTTCTGATTCGGGTTCGATCATCATCAGAAGCCAAAAAGGTCCAACCCAAATCGTTGGAATTAGAAACAGTACCGCATAAATCAATTCCATATCAATCACTCAGCGCTGCTTTTGGTCTTCGGAGGTCGGGGAACCAAGTGTCTACCCCGTTCCAATCTACAGGAACGCCCAGATCCGCAATCACTAGTTTACTGCTTATTCTAGCACTCTCGAAGATGGTTGGAAGGCCGCTTCCGGGATGTGTCCCCCCTCCCACTAGGTAGAGTCCATTCAGCTCCTCAAACCGGTTTTGAGGACGTCTCCAAAGCATTTGGTCCAGACCATGAGCTAGATTGAAAACAGCACCTCGATATATGTCAGAGGCACCCCAGTCATCTGGAGTAACGATTGTCTTACTTACCAAATGCTCGCGTAGATTTGTGAATCCCAAATGGGCCATTTGATCCAAGATTAATTCGGCATATTCTTCCTTAACATCGTCCCAAACAATACTTGGGTCTGTATTTGGAACTGGCACTAGAACGTAAAGTGTAGATTGACCATCAGGGGCCATACTCGGGTCGGTTATGCAGGCATTTTGTACGTATATCGAGGGGTCATTCCATGGGATTTTGTGATTATCAATATCCTTCAAACTATTTTCGTAATCTGCTGATGCATAAATTTGGTGATGTGGCTCATCGTATAGTTTGTCAACGCCGAGATATAGCATGAAAGTCGAGCATGAATAGGACTTCTTCTCTAACTTTTCATCTGACCACTTCTTCCTCTTTTGGTTTGGAATCATTGTTGTCATCGCGTGGGCAAAATCCGCATTCATGATGACTTTGTCCGCCATGTAATCTACGTCTTTGGTTCGCACACCTTTGACAGTCTTCCCATCAATGATTACTTCATCAACCTCGGTTTCTAACTCGAATTTAACTCCCATTTCTTTCGCTATTTCCCCCATTCTAGTGGTTATCGAACCGAGCCCTCCTTTGGCGTGGAATATTCCATGTTCGTATTCTAAAAATGCTAGAATGGTGAACAGCGAAGGCGCATGGAAAGGACTCATTCCAAGGTATTTGGTTTGGAATGACATAGCCAAGCGAATCCGCTCATCTTCGAATAGTCGCTCAAGGTCAGATGCAACGCTTGCCCACGGCCTTAGTACGGTGGCGGCAGACATAGCGCGCTTCGATAGTAAATCGGATGCACCTTTCCAAGGTGTTTGGAGACAACCTCTGGAGCGGTCCAATTTCTTTCTATTCTCAGTGATATAACGCTTGAATCCCTCTGCGTCTTTGTCACCTGATAATGCTCTGACCCTCTCTGTCATAGCCTCTAGATCGCAGGTGGCATCAATTGATCCCCCCTTACCAAAGACTAGTCGATACGAAGGGTCAAGTGGAATCAACCCTAATTCCTCGTGAGCATCTCTACCAATGGCTTGGAAAATTTCTTCAATCACCTCAGGAAAGTGGAAGAAAGTTGGCCCATTATCGAACTTGAACCCATCATGTTCGACAATCCTTGTCCTCCCGCCAATGTATTGGTTTTTTTCGACCACTCTGACCTTCAATCCGCTATGCGCCAATAAAAGGGCTGAGGCCAAACCACCTGGCCCAGCACCTACAATCAAGACATCTTGGTCTGAGTTTTTCGATGGCTCAGGCTCCGTAGATAGCGTCTCAGCTTGCATACTCACTCCTCGTGTGTTATACTAATTACACCAAGAGTAGACATCAGCACATTCGCTTTCTGCATGACTGTCAAACTGAGGCGCTGAGAGACTACATCACCACACAATCTCTCAGCCTGTCTAACCAACTGTGAGTATACCGACACCATGGTCGCAGGACTCTTTCTCGACTCCTTATGAATCATTGGAAGCAACTTAACAGCCTCCTCTCTGTGAGCCTTACACCTCTCGATATAATCATGCATAAATTCCTGCCAATTGGGGTTTGAAGCAAGGCTAGGACTAGATAAATCAGAGGCGCTGAGGCCGTAGGATTGCAACTCGGCAATCGGTAGGTAGATCCGACCAGAAGCAAGATCTGATTGGATGTCTCGGAGAATATTGACCATTTGCAAGAAAACCCCCATCTCATCGGCGTAGTGCTCGGCTTGATCTCCGTCGTAGCCATAGAGATGGAGTAAACAAAGCCCTACAGAAGAAGCGACGTTGTAACAGTAACTTCGCAAATCTTCGTAGGTTTGGTAATTTGTAGGATAGAGATCGTCTTCCATACCATCGATTAACGAATGTAGATGTTGAGATGGAATGTTAAATCTCTCGATAGTATTCCAGAAGGCTAGGAAGAATTTCTCCTTTGGAAAAGAATCGTTGGTTGGTGGCTGGATATTATCTCTAAGATAAATCAGAGCAGAGAGCCTAGCGATATGTGCCTCGTGATCAAGCGCCCCTCGTGATTGATGTTTTTCGTCGAGAAACCTCGACCTCTGAAGGGCTCTCAACCGAAGTGAACCAATTTGCTGAGGAGTGAATTTTGAGAAGTCCGGCAACCAATCACCATCGGCAATATCATCGGCCCTACGACAAAATGCATACAGAGCTTTGATACCATTTCTCTTCTCCTTTGGAAGGGTTCGAAATGCTCTTAGGAATGAAGACGAGGATTCGTTAGCAATCCTCTCACATTCGAGGTACGATTGCTCTAATGTCGCACCATCATTCCTCACGACATCGCCCATCATGTTCTCATACCCTCTATGGTTCGTATTTAATGAAGTGTTTTCTGAAATTTACTTTAATTCTACGATTAATCAATTTGTATACGGTGAAACCGATTCCGGAATCGAAAGACAGGTACGAAACTCGTCAAGATATGGGCTCATTGAACTAATCAATTTCACATCCGGGTGAGTTCGAATTACTAACCCGTCGAGGTACATCAGTGCGCGGATAATTGGAAAGGCTTCTTCTCCAAAGACCGCACCTGCGTCTTCAACCGCGCACCGAACGGTCTTCATCATGATTTGAGTTAGGCTTTGTTCACCAACAGAACGCATCTCAAAATCATGATATATTTCGTACATCTTCGTCATGTACTTGTCTTTTCGACTATCATCAAGAGTCTCTTCCGAGAGCCCTAACAATGCCTCGAAGGCCCCATTTAGTTGACTGTTGGAAAGATTTTCGAAGAAGCGAAATAGAGAGCTGCTGACATGCGTGGGCGCGTGACAAATAGCTCCATTGTCGATGAAGACAAATGTTCCATCCTCATCGATGATACAGTTTCCAGGATGCAGATCTCCATGGAACGTACCGATGCCAAATAGATAGGCACCATGGATACGGAATAGGTCCAGTAAAACCGACCACGAAAGAGTGCCAGCATCAATGCCATCTTCTAGCGAGTCCCCTCTGATGAATTCGGAAACTAGCACGTGTTCATTGGACAACTCTCGGTAATATTTCGGAAACCGAAGTCTATGCATTTGGAAAGTGTCGTCAATATCCAACTGGATTTTCTTCAATTCGTCAGCCCCAGCAATCTCGTTGCGCAGGTCCAACTCTCTAGTTGTGTAGTCAGCCACGTGATTCAGCAGAGCAACAGGGTTTCCTACTCTGCGCAGTTTTGGCATGAACAACAGGAAGATGCGTAGCCACCTTCTCATCCGCTTTACATCTCGGCGAAACGACTTCTCATTCTGAGCCTTGATGACCTTGATTACGACATCTTCACCGGTCTTCAGACGGGCGCGATGTACTTGTCCAACAGAGGCCGCGGCGATTGGTATCTTGTCAATTTCCTCAACGGCATCAAAGAATCCCTCTGGTGCTCGATTCTCGAGATTTTCAAACACAGATTCGGACGGAATACTGGACGCATGCTGGTATAATTGCTGCAATTGTCTGCACTTCTCAACAGGTATCAAATCACTTCGCAGTGCAAAGATTTGGGCCAACTTTACCGCAAGCAAACCCCTAGATTGAATCCAATCTAAATCTGCAGGCCCAGACTTCAGAATCTCTCGCATGAACTTAGCAAACGTCCAGACGCGCATACCATCCCCGCTCGCCTTTCTCAATATCAAGTGATGTTTCAGAATCCAAACTTAAACCAAGCCTCCAAATCCTGATTTCCTCTCGTTTATTCCGTCTTCGTCATTCTGAAATAGGCTAGGTAGGTCGTCAAACTCCAAGCAGAGGTACCCGAGTGGTCAAAGGGGCTGGGATGAGGTCCCAGTGCGTAGTGCTTCGCAGGTTCAAATCCTGTCCTCTGCACCACTATAACGACTCAACGGTCAGAGTAAGATGACTTGACTTCCGACTTCCACTCGCCCCTCTTCGATTACTGAGGCGGACCATCGCGACCAACCCAATTCTAACTCGTGATCAATTCGAGAAAAGGCCCCATTGATGAATGACTTTCCAATTTTGCTGCATGGGGCTGTTGGCTCACTGAGCTCCAGCATGGCCTCACCAACCATCATTCTGGTTCCAACAGATAGGGCTGACCAATCGACCCCTTCGACAGTGATATTTTCTCCAGTGGTTCCAACATCAATAGCGTGTCCTTCTTTCTTTAATTTCTGAATCTGCTCCAACGAAAATAGTGTGACTGCTCGGGTACCAACTCCATTTTTCTTCTCTGTTCTAAACCGATTGAAATCCCCTTCCACGCCGGCAAATTCAATCTTTGCCTTGTCAATAGGCAACTTCGGAACTCCACCCTCGGTACTGATGTTGATGGAATGTACGACAGCACTCATCTATCTTCACCTAGTGGCCTACACATCAAAAATTAACCTGATTTTCTAGTCGATGAAACATTTCCAAGTATCTGCCCTCAAGCGCCTCATCTGGCTGAGTCATAACATGCTTCCAGTATCGCCAAGCCGCAATCGAAAGTGTGGCATATCTGTGCAATAACGGCAGCGAATCCATTTCTTCTTGAGTCAATTCTCTGACAGATTCGTAGCCCTGCAATAAAGCCGTCCAACGCTCCGGAATAGCGACTCCATCTTCCCAACCAAATCCGACATAAGCCATCACCAGATCAAATGCGCAAGGCCCTATGAATGCCTCCTCCAGGTCAAGAATCGCCGCAACTGAGCCATCTCCAATTACGTTATCCGGAAACATATCCCCATGTAGGACACCTTGTGGTAAATTCTCAGGAATTTGATTTTGTAAAGTCGCGGATTCTTTCTTCAAAGTAACGAGAAAATCAGTCCAACTGTTTGTATTATCTGCGATTACGAACATTTCCTCGAATAGAGACCAACCCATTCTGTAATCATCTGGAAAACAATCTGCGGCAGGGATTTGGTGAAGGCGAGCCATGGATTCTCCAAGCCTCTTCAGCGATTCCTCGTCAGAGTCCAACATTCCACCTCCAATGAACGGAAGCAGAGTCCACGCCATTCCATCCCTATCAGCTATGAGGCTCCCATCATCGAACTGGATAGGTACTGCGGTAGGTATACCATGATTATCGAGGTGAAAATGTCTGGCGATAACGCGCTGAACTTCCTCGATTGTATTTGCATTCCAAACTTTTAGAACGACTTTGGAAGCGTCGGACAAAGTTAGGAGAATGTTGGTATTGTCCCAACCTCCTTGTAATATTTCCATTGAATAGAGCCCCGGCAACCCTGCCAAATTTAGCAATTCATTTGCCTCATCAATTCCTACTTCAGCACGACGAATTTCAATCACCACCTGCACTCAGCACATCGTTTAGAAGACCTAGAGTCATATCGATATCTTGCTTTGTAAGCACCATCGGTGGTTTGATTTTAATGACATTATGGAGTGGCCCGTCAGTGCTCAACAATACTCCCCGATCCCTCATCTCTTGAACCACTCTATTTGCCTCTTCGGCATGGGGTTCCAATGTATCTCGGTCGCTGACAAATTCGATTCCGATGAACAAACCCTGCCCCCGCACATCTCCAATCACAGCGTATATTTCTTGCAACTGTCGTAGGCCATTCAAGAAATATTCACCATACACTTTCGCCTGCTCTTGCAATCCTTCTTCCTCGATTACATCCAGAACTGCATTACCTATTGCGCAAGATACTGGATTACCTCCTGTAGAACTGAACCATTCCATTTCTCCGAGAGATGATGCAATTTCTTTTGTCGTAAATACGGCAGCCATCGGATGCCCATTCCCTATCGATTTACCAAGAACAACAATGTCCGGAACAACATCTTGACTTTCGAAGGCCCACATATGTGATCCTAATCGTCCAAAGCCGACCTGGACCTCGTCTACAATCAATAGACCGCCAGCCTCTTGGGTATATTTCTGAGCGTATTTCAAGAAGTCTTCTGGTAGCGGGATTTGACCAGCACAGGAGAGCATTGGTTCAATCAGTAACCCCGCTACCTTTCCAGCATTGGCAATCACTTCCGCCGTCTCTTGTTTGTAATCAACCCCTTTTCTTCGATATTCGTCAGGAGTGGGAACAATATGTATCCACGGTTCTGCCACGCCTTTCCCTCCCGGCCCGAGAAATTTGTACGGACTCAATTGAACTAGCATACTGGTATTACCGTGATATCCACCATCGACTACCAACATGTCATAGTTGCCCGTGTGGGCCCTGGCCAAGCGAATTGCCAACTCGTTTGCCTCACTTCCTGAATTGACCATGAAGCCAACATCAAGTCCACCCGGTAGAGTATATGCCAATCTGGAAATATAATCCGTCAAACCATCGTAAACATACCGTGTATTCGTGCTTAGAATAGACATTTGTTGTTGTCCAGCGGCTACCACTTTTGGATGACAATGACCAACATGACAGACATTATTGACGAGATCCAAGTACCTTGTTCCGTCTTCAGAATAGAGGTACTGCATATCGCCCCTTACGATGTGTAGTGGTTTTCCATGCCCGATAGACAATGCCTCACTGATGTGACGATTTCGCGCCTCAAGCAAATCGCTCAAATCGCTCATGTTCCCAACCTCATTTTTCTAAATTTATTTTCGCAGCAACGATTGTATTTTCTCAACTAACCTCAAGGCGTGACGTTCCGGTGTTAATCCCAACTCCTCGATTCTAGCAAGACCAGCCTCGGCCCAAATCGCGCGGGTATTTTGTTCCATGGCTTGTTCAAGTGCGTCTTTCCAAGAGTCGAAATCACGGCGCTCAATCAATCGTCCATTCACGCCGTCGACAACAGTCTCACGATAGCCACCCTCGTTAACAAAAATCGGAGGTGTTCCCAATGCCATTGCTTCGATCGGTGTTAGGCCGAAAGCCTCACCATGAGCCAAACCGACAACTGCAACGGAGTTTCGCATTATCGCTCGCATTGCTTCTGAAGATAGGCCAGATAGTACCTTAACCTCCACTCCACTTTTCTCTCCATAGGCTTGCAATTGCTCGATTTGATCTGCAGATCCTCCACCAACTACAACTAGATTTAGACCACTTCCAGAAAGGTGTTCAACAGTCTCGTAGGTGCCTTTGAACCGAGAAATTCTACCAATAGTCGCCACGTAGGGCCCCAGCTCTCCAACTCTCGATGACTCAAAACTGGAAGACTCGCCTGAGCTCGGCTGGCGTGGAAATTCCGATAGATCGACAGAAGGATGTAGAGCTCCTCCTTCTATTCCGTAGATTCTCTTGAGATTGGATGCTGAGAAAGCCGAATTCGCACTCACAATCCATCTCGCATTATTTGCAAAGCCATGGAATGAAGCCTCGATTCTGGCTCGTTGGCGAGTTTGTATCATATGCAGGAGTTTTGGTCTCCAACCACCACCACCATCAGGTTTCAGGTGGCTAACATCATCGTGAATGCCGGGCTTCGACTCGAGGAAGTGCAAATGCATCGGCTTATCGGGCGGAACTAGAGCGGGAAACTCCATTGAACCATTACCACCAGTTAGGTGAATAGCATCAGCCCATTCAATTGCTTCTTTAGCCTCCTTGAATCTCTGCCATGCAGCCGCAGCACTACGTTCTTGCCCAGCAGTAATCTCATTCCAAAGCCCTCCTTCCGCTTCCCATTGGTCCTCAGGGCAGAGAACTTCAACTCCCATCGATTCAATCAGAGTTTGTTGAGAATTACGCAAATTAAGACAGAGAAATTTCACTTCAAAATGCTCTGCAATGGCGGGTAGATTGCGCAGCAAATCGCGGGCCGCTCCACCATAGACAGTCATTGCCGCCTTGACAACAAGCAACCTCGTCTTGTCTCCGCCCACGTTATCGCGTCGAACCGACTCGCTATGTCTGCATCGGTGAGAAGGTCCCGATGGGTTTCAAATCAATGCGACAGGCTCGATAGAGCGATGGGCGAGGTCCCGTGGCACCTTTCTTGCGTTCGTTGCGGGATGACTTACGCAGGTCTCGAGTTACGATATCGATGCGATTGTTCGGGTACGCTAGACGTCACCCATGACTTTTCTCGGTGCGAATTAACTCGCGAAATTCTTGATGCAAGATCGTCTTCAAAGGACCCGCTTAATCGCTCGGGAGTTTGGCGCTTCCGTGAACTAATCTTACCATTGGGCGACGAGAAATTGCGAGAAATTGCGGTGGCCCGAGGCGAAGGCTCGACAAACCTCTACGATGCGACTACAATCGGCCGCAAAGTAGGCGTTGAAGACCTCTGGTTGAAGCATGAGGGTGAGAACCCAACCGGCTCTTTCAAAGACCGAGGGATGACGGTTGGAATTACTGTTGCAAAGCTTCTCGGAATGAGTGCTGTTGCCTGTGCATCAACTGGAAATACATCTGCATCAATGGCTTCCTATGCAGCGATTTCAGGTATGGATGGGTTAATTTTCATTCCCGAAGGTAAGATAGCCTTCGGTAAGTTAAGTCAAGCCCTCGCATATGGTGCGAAGACCATCCAAATAGAAGGCGACTTTGATGATGCGATGGCCTTAGTTCAGGAGGTATGTGATAGCGAAGGAATATACCTCCTGAATTCTATTAACCCATTCCGAATCGAAGGGCAAAAAGCGATCGGAATGGAAATCATGCAAGATCTGGATTGGCAGGTTCCAGATTGGATAGTACTACCAGGTGGCAACCTCGGAAATAATACAGCAATTGCCAAGGGCTTGTTGGAACTTCACGAAATCGGGATCATCGATCACTTGCCACGTATTGCAGTAGTTCAGGCAGCAGGAGCGAATCCACTCTACACCGCATGGGCAGAAGGAACAGATATCGAACCAGTCAAGGCGGACACAATAGCAACCGCAATCAAAATTGGCAATCCAGTTTCGTGGCGCAAGTCAATGCGCGGACTCGCCGCATTGGACGGAATAGTGACCGAAGTAACAGACGACCAAATCATGGATGCAAAGGCATTGGTCGATGCAGCCGGAATTGGTGCTGAACCAGCCAGCTGCGCTACTGTGGCCGGAATTAGAAGACTCGTTGAAGAGGGTGTAATCGGCCCAGAAGAACGTGTTGTGGGAATGCTCACTGGTAACCTACTGAAGGACCCTGATATAGTAATCAATTACCACATGGGAGAGTTAGAAGGAATCGAATCTCGACGAGCAAACGCCCCAATCTCTGCGCCTGCAGATATCGATGAGATTAGGCGAATAATCCGTCAATGAACATCCCGTTGATTGAAGAACATAAGGCGGCTCGGGTGAAACATGGTCGACCTCGCCTCGATGCTTTTCGGCGACTTCCAAGATAGCATAGTTGCAACTTTCGGAGACACTCTTGGTTGGGTAGTAGGACACGCTTTGATAGTCGGCCTAATCGCATTGGTTTGGTACACCTGGATAGGCCGCAATCACATTCGTACACAATCCGGTTGGGGTATTTCAGACATTCGTGATATTGCCACCATACTTGCAGTCACAATGGCTCAGTACGCCGTTTACACCGGTAATTTCGGCTACCCAGATGGTCCTGCTTTGGCAGTAGCATTTGCAGCAACTATGTTTGCACGCTGGTGTGTTAACGTCCTCAACTGAGTGGGAATCTAACCCCCAACGGTGAAAGGCCGCTGGCCCACAGTCTCAACCATGGCGGCCTTCGGCGACCATCCACCGCTCCCAGAATCTCTTGAGGTGTTGCTGTCGGATGAGACTGCTTCGACAATCTTTCTCAAGGCAGAATGCCCCCCTCGAGTCAAGGCTGGTCACATCAGTCAATTGAGATTGGAAGAGGTAGAGGGAGATACTTGGGACAAGCCGATGCTAGAGTCACTTGCAGAGGATTTGGCATCGGTTGTCGAACAGAATGATTCGCGTTCGGATTGTTTCATTGAAATCGAGCGCGAAGGCTGTAGAATAATGCAAATCGGTGATCTGAGAGTAACATGTGCTTGGCCCCCATTCTCAGAAGCATGGGAGGTTACAGTGGTTAGACCCGTGGCCCACCTCAAACTCAGCGATTATGAATTGAATGAGGAATTGATTGGACGGCTATCTGATCACCATCGTGGAGTATTCGTCGTGGGTAAGCCAGGAAGTGGAAAGACCACCTTCGCCCAAGCGATAGCAGCCCACCTCGATGAAACGGTAGGGGCTATGGTCAAAACAATGGAAGCTCCAAGGGATTTACAAGTTCCACAAAGAGTTACACAGTACGCTCCCTTAGAAGGGGATCTAGAGAAAACGGCCGAAGTGATATTCCTCGTTCGTCCAGACTTCGTAATTTTTGATGAGGTTCGCAGAGCAAGAGATTTCGAGATATTCGGCGACGTTCGCCTCGCAGGGGTGGGATTACTCGGCGTAACTCACGCAAACAGTGCACTGGAAGCCATTCAACGTCTTGTTGGTAAGGTAGAATTAGGACTAATTTCACAAGTTCTTGATACAGTAATCAACATTGATAAGGGTAAGGTAAACGAAGTCCTCGAACTAAAGATGGTTGTTCGCGCACCGACCGGAATGGAATCAGATCTCAGTCGTCCAGTAATTGAAATCAAGCGATTTCCAAGCGGTGAGTTAACCCACGAAATGTTCGCCTTTGGCTCCGAGATCGCGGTCGTTCCAGTCAGTGGTGGAAGCGGAGAAGGCGGCAGTCCAGCTTGGAGACTTGCTGCAGAGGAACTGAAGCGTGAAGCATCTCGACTAACCGGTATTTCAGTCATGCATGCCAAGTTCCTGACCGACGCATCCGCCGATATCTACGTAGACGATTCCGCGGTTGGAGCAATGGTCGGTCCAGGAGGAGATGGTATCCGTCAGTTGGAGAAAGATATGGGCGGAATCAAACTCAATGTCAAGTCGGTAACCGAGTTGCCCAGAGGCCTTCGCAAGAAGTTGGAGAAGGACTCATGGGGCGCTGGCGATTTGGAAGACTGGCGCAGTCGGTCGGGCCGACAGTGGGAACATTC
>CAZKVK010000019.1:0-23088 GCA_964556195.1 uncultured Candidatus Poseidoniales archaeon | reverse complement strand
GAATAATCAAACTCGACGTTCTCGACCATGAGATTGTCATCAGGATGAAGAATATCCATCTTGGGCGACCAACAATTCGCGAAGCAAATGGTGCTGAGCACCCTGCAACTCCTCTTGAGTGTAGACTTCGCAAGTTAACATATTACTCACCAGTTCACCTAGATTTCCAGATTATCCGAGACGACAAGCCAACTCCAGATGTAGAGGAGAGAGTTCACATCGGAAATCTCCCAATTATGGTTCGTGCGGCACAGTGTAATCTCCACGCCAACCATATCTCCCATCTCTGTGGCGACGCAGACAGAAAACTATCTCCTCACACTTCTTCAGAAGATGCCGAAAGACTAACTGAGTTACTTCGAAGAGCAGGAGAAGATCCACTCGATCCTGGTGGCTATTTCATCATAAACGGAACAGAGAGAGTGCTAATTTCTATGGAAGACTTGGCACCAAACCGTGTAACTGTTGAGAAGAACAAGAAGTATGCCCACGAGACAGAGGTTGCCAAGATTTTCTCCCAAAAGGATGGTGTTAGGAAACCATTGAACATCGAAAAGCGCCGTGACGGTATGCTGATGGTTAAGATCCCAAGCGCGGGTACAACCCCAATCCCTGTAGTTTTACTAATGCGTTCACTTGGGATGGAGAATGATAAGGAAATTTTCACTGCCATCGCGGGTCCAGCTGAAGCAATGAAGTACACCGTTGCCAACCTAAATGATGTTAAGGACAACGAGGAATACAATGTTGAGACATCTGAGGAGGCCCTACAGTGGCTAGAGAAGAAATTTGCTGCAGGTCAACAAAAGGAATACCGTGAGGCCCGAATTCAGAACTTGTTAGACAAGGAACTACTTCCTCACTTAGGTGCCGCTCCTGAGCACCGTGAAAAGAAAGCGATCTTCTTGGGTCGAATTGTCCGCCAAGTACTCGAGATGGCGATTACTGATCAGGATCCTAATGACAAGGACCACTACGCCAACAAGAGGGTCAGACTAGCCGGAGACTTGGTTGAGGACTTATTCCGAGTAAGTCTCCAACAACTCGCACGCGACCTCAAGTATCAACTAGAGCGCCATCACAATAGGAAGCGCGAACTTCGTATCAATGCCTGCTTGCGCCCTGATGTTCTAACTCAGAAAATTATGCACGCACTCGCAACTGGAAACTGGGTTGGTGGGCGTAGCGGTGTTAGCCAACTTCTAGACCGAACAACCTATCTTGCGGCCCTCTCGCACATGCGTAGGGTTACAAGCCCACTAGTTCGTAGCCAACCTCACTTCGAGGCCCGTGACTTACACCCAACTCAATGGGGCAGGCTCTGTCCAAATGAAACTCCAGAAGGACAAAACTGTGGTTTGGTAAAGAATGCATCACAAATGATTGACGTCTCTGAAGAAGTTCCCGAGAACGATGTCAAGGAACTTCTACGTGAAGCCGGTGTAGATTCATCTCCTTCAGGATGGGCTGAAGGGTTCCGAGTTCACGTAAACGGTGATATTTTCGGATTGCACAAGAACGCTCCAAAATTGGTCACTCAATTCAAGCGAAGGCGCCGTCAAGGCCGAATCCGACCAGAGGTAAGCATCCGTTATGACGGTGCAAATAGAGACATATACATCAACACAGACAGAGGTCGTATCCTTCGACCATTATTGGTTCTAGAAGATGGGGATTTGGCATTATCAAAGGATCATCTCGAATTAATCAGATCTGGGGAATGGACCTTCGCCGACTTAGTAGAAAACGGCGTCGTTGAATGGGTAGATGCAGAAGAGGAGGAAGATCTCCTAATCGCACCTCGTCCTTTCGATCTTCCAACGGTTTCTCCAAAGCATGGCCGCCCAATAAATCCGGCCGCAGTAGAATGGGTAAACCTAGGTGCGACTCAGGTCAAGAAGGCAAAGCTACGAGTAGAAGTAAAGATGCCTAATGGCGATACTGAAATTGAGAATTTCAGTGTACCACTCAACTACTACCAAGAGGAACTTGAGAGTATTCTACGAAAGCAAAAGAGACAGAATACAGTTCTTGCATATACTCACGTCGAAATCGATCCTCAACTAATCCTCGGTGTATGCGCATCACTTGTTCCGTACCCAGAACACAACTCCACACCAAGAGTAACAGGTGGTACTGCCATGGTCAAGCAAAGCCTAGGCCTCCCAAGCGCAAACTACCGATTAAGACCAGACACACGCATGCACGTAATGCATTATCCTCAACAATCGATAGTTGGAACTCGTTCAATGAAGACCACCAATTTTGCCCAAAGGCCAGGCGGCCAGAATTTTGTCGTAGCGATTCTCAGCCATCACGGATACAATATGCAAGACGCAGTTGTGATGAACCGTGCAGCTGTAGAGCGTTCACTTGCTCGTTCATCGTTCATCCGCACTTACAATGCTGAGAACAAACAGTTCCCAGGTGGACAGAAAGAGCAAATTGAGGTTCCTGGAACGGGTCTTGATGAAGTAAAAGGTCTGAAATCATGGGAGAGTTATACTCACCTCGAAAGAGATGGGTTGCCCACTCCTGAAACTTACCTATCTAGCGTAGGTGCAGAGACCGGGGTTCTAGTCGGCAAGACAAGCCCTCCTAGATTCCTTGAAGAATCTCATGGTCACTTCCTACAAGCTCAGGAGCGCCGAGAATCCTCAATGATGGTTCGTAATGGCGAATCAGGATGGGTAGACAACGTGTACGTAACCGAGTCTCTGGATTCGGGTTTGCTTTGTCGAATTTCACTGAGAACCGAGAAGATACCGGAACTTGGTGATAAGTTTGCAAGCCGACACGGTCAGAAGGGTGTAATCGGTCGACTTGTAGATGAGAAGGACATGCCTTTCACCGTTGATGGAATCGTGCCGGACTTGATTATCAATCCGCACGCGATCCCATCCAGAATGACCGTAGCTCACGTTTTGGAAATGATTGGAGGAAAAGTTGGGTCAATGGAAGGCCGTCAAATCGACGGTACTGCATTTAGCGGCGAGAAGGAAGATTCACTTCGCTCAGGCCTACTTCGAAATGGGTTCGCCCATACCGGTCGTGAGCCTATGGTCAGTGGTGAAACAGGAGAAGCCTTCCAAGCCGAGATCTTCACAGGAGTGATTTTCTATCAGAGACTACACCACCTAGTTAGCAGCAAGTTGCATGCTCGAAGTCGAGGTCGTGTACAGATTCTAACCCGCCAACCAACAGAAGGCCGTGCCCGACAAGGTGGTCTAAGGTTTGGAGAAATGGAGAGAGATTGTCTAATCGCGCACGGTGCTTCAATGGTAATCAAGGACAGATTACTTGACGAGTCTGATGGTTGGCCACTTATGGTTTGTAACAACAGTGGCTGTGGACATATTGCATATTATGATTGGAAGAGGAGAACGCCCGTCTGCCCGGTCTGTGGTGACCGAGCCGATGTTCACTCAGTACAAACCTCGTACGCATTCAAGTTACTTCTGGACGAAATGAAGAGTCTCGGAGTGGCTATGCGCCTAGAACTGGAGGACCGAAGATGAGTGCCCGTGGAGTAGCAAAAATCCCTAAGAGGATTGATTCGATTAAGTTCAGCCTAATGGATCCAAATGAGATTCGAAAGATGTCTGCCGTTGAAGTAAAGACGGCTGATACATACAAGGACGATGGACACGCCTACAAGCAAGGGCTAATGGATCCAAAAATGGGTGTCATTGACCCCGGTATTCGCTGTGAGACATGTGGGAACAAGCACGACGAGTGCCCAAGTCACTTTGGCCACATTGCCCTTGAACTTCCAGTAATGCACATCGGATTTACAGCATTAATCAAGACTGCACTAAAGTCTACTTGCAATGATTGTAGCCATATTCTTCTGCACAGTGCAACGGACACCCACCCTCTAGATCCAGAGAAGTCCGAACAGGATTACTATCGTGACCGTGTAAATGATATAATGCAAAAGCACGGCGTAGGCTCTACAGAATTCAAGAAAATCATCAAGGAAATCGAGAAGGAGTGTTCTAGTGCCAAGCGTGCAATCTGTATGCACTGTGGTTCCGAGCAAGGAAAAATTCTACTCGACAAGCCCACCACATTTAAGGAGAAGAAAGCCGACAAAGGAGAGCATAAACTCAATGCAAGAGATATCCGTGAATGGCTTGAAAAGATTCCTGATCAACACTTACTATTTTTCGGAATGGATAGTAATTCCAGTAGACCTGAATGGTCGATAATGAAGGTTCTTCCAGTACCTCCGATAACTGTTCGTCCATCCATTACATTGGATAGCGGGGATCGCTCAGAAGATGACCTTACTCACAAATTAGTCGACGTTCTCAGAATCAATCAACGTCTGCGAGAAAACCGTGACGCAGGAGCTCCACAATTGATTGTGGAAGACCTTTGGGAGTTGTTACAATATCACGTCACAACATATTTCGACAATCAGACAAGCGGTATTCCACCAGCAAGACATCGCTCCGGAAGGCCTCTGAAGACTCTTTCACAACGTCTTAAGGGTAAGGAAGGGCGATTCCGAAGCAATCTTTCGGGAAAGCGAGTTAACTTCTGTGCCCGAACTGTAATCAGCCCAGATCCAAATCTTGGAATCAACGAGGTCGGTGTGCCAGTTCAGACTGCAAAGGAATTGACGGTTCCAATCCGAGCAACCAGCAGGAACCGAGAACAATTGCGAAGAATGATTATGCGTGGACCAGATGTTCACCCTGGTGTGAACTACATCATTCGTGGAGACAACTTCCGTGTTCGAATTACTGATAGAACCAAGTACATTTGGGCTGGATTCCGCTGTCTAAATCCCGATTGTCATTCCGGAAGCGAAGACGAGCCTTATGCTGGATACCGACCTGATCTCAACACAGTTCTTCCGGCACCTAACTTCCTACCAGGTCTTGAAATAAAGAAGCAGAAGCGAAGGAATGAATTGGGTGACCTCGAGGATGTTTGGTCAGTAGATCTTGAAAATACACTTTCCAACCTTCGCGGTGAGGACGAAAACGGTCGACCACTCCCACAAGATGATCCACGAGCAACTATTCATAACCGCTGGGTATGGGAGCAGAACAATCCTGATGAGTACCTACCTGAGCATCTTGAAGTAAACTGTCCACACTGTGGTAGCCCTTCAGTGGAGGATGAATATGGCGAAGTTTACCGAACTGAAGTCGAGGACCGACTTTCAACCTACGATAGGGACGGAAACCCGCGACCTGGTGTTATTGTGGAAAGGCATCTTATCGACGGAGATGTTGCAATCTTCAACCGACAGCCTTCACTTCACAGGATGTCTATGCTGGTTCACGAAATTCGCGTCATGCAAGGAAAGACCTTCCGCTTCAATCTAGCAGATTGTACACCTTACAATGCTGATTTTGATGGGGATGAGATGAACCTCCACGTAATACAATCTGAAGAGGCAAGAGCCGAAGCAAAAATTCTGATGCGAGTTCAGGAGCATATCATCACACCAAGATACGGAGGCTCTGTAATTGGAGGAATTCACGACCACATTTCGGGAGCCTATCTGCTAACTCATAGTGATAGAGTTCTACCAAAGGAATTGGCTATGGAGGTCCTTGGTTCCGTTGGCTGGGATGGCGATATGCCAGAGGAAGTTACTACCAAGGACGGAATGGTAGGTTACAGAGGTGCAGATCTCCTCAGTCTAATAGTGCCTGCAGGCTTCAAACTCAATTACACAAGTAGAAGCGGAGACGAAGTCAACGTTACTTCAAAGGGTCTTGTAAGCGGTACGATTGACAAGCGTGGGATTGGTGCTGAAGACGGTAGGTTACTGGACGCGGTAGTCCAAACTCATGGTACTGATCGTGGGGCTGAATTCCTAAACCGTATGACAAAGATGACAATCGCAATTTGTACATCTCTGGGCTTCACAACGGGAATCGATGACGAAGACCTCCCTCTCGCGGCGATTCAGGAAATCTCAGGAATCAACGCCCGTGCTAGTGACGAAGTAGATGCTGAATTAGCAAAGTTTGGTAAAGACGGACGCAGATATGAGACACGACCAGGAAGAACTCCACTTGAGACACTTGAGGAGAACATCCTACAGATTCTAGATTCTGCTAAGGCTGAGTCTGGTAATGTAGCAAAGTCCTACCTTGGTGAGGATAACTCTGCGGTAATTATGGCAACTTCCGGTGCTCGTGGTTCTATGGACAACCTAGCCATGATGGCTGGGTCAATAGGTCAACCAAAGGTTCGTGGAAAGCGTCTAGAACGCGGATACCACGACAGAGTTCTCTCGCATTTCCCTCGTGGTGTAAAGGGCGCCGAAGAGAAGGGATTCGTCTCTTCTTCATTCAAGCAAGGCCTTGAACCAACAGAATTCTTCATGCTATCAGTATCCGGCCGAGAGTCTCTGGTTGATACCGCTGTTCGTACATCTAAGTCAGGATATATGCAGCGACGTCTAATCAATGCAATGGACGACCTCAAGGTCTCTGAAGACGGAAATGGTTCAGTGCGAAATACTGCAGACAGAATCATCCAATTCGAGTATGGTGAAGATGGGATCGACCCTGCAAGAAGTCGAAAGGGCCTACCATTTGACATTACCAAGGTCCTCGACGATGCTCTAGGGGGTGATGAGTGATGGTGGTCAAGAGTGCAACCAAGAAGAAGCTCATGGATCTCGGAATCGCTGAGGAATATGCGCATCGTCTTGCCGATGATCGCAAATGGGACGATGTCAAGGTACTGACAGCAGGAGAGATTGCACAAATTTGTGCAACTGATTCCGGTATGGCACAGAACATATCTGAGGTAATTCAAGGCTCAACCAAGGCCGCTCAGAAGGAGAAGGCGGCGGAGAAGACATTGATTCGACGCCGTGTAATTTCTCGACGCAGAAAGAAGAGCATTCTTCCATTGCAAGAATACGACTCAGAAGACAAGATGCGCCAAATTCATCGTGATTTGGATATTGAGAACCCGATGTTCTCGGACCTTTCAGATGCAGCAGAAAAGGAAAACATCCGAATTTCACCCAAAACAATCAACGATCTAGTCAATGGTTTGCTCTCTAGGGGCAAGAAGAAATTGACCGCATCAGAGGCTCGTAAGGTAATAACCTGTGCCGCTGCGGACATGGAAATGTCACGTGTAGATCCACACGAAGCAGTTGGAATTACCACCGCTCAATCGATTGGTGAACCAGGAACTCAGATGACTATGCGTACTTTCCACTATGCGGGTGTCGCTACTGTAAACGTAACACAAGGTCTACCTCGTGTGATCGAGATCGTAGATGCAAGAAAGGTTCCCAAAACACCTACAATGCTTGTTTACCTAGATGAGAATGACTCGAAAAAGAAGCCACTTCGGACCAATGAGAAGAAAGTTCAGGCGATTGCTGCCGCAATCGAAACAACAACCACTCGCGATATTGCTTCTATCGATGTTGATGTTGCTCAAAGGCATCTAAATCTTGATTTGAACGCCTCAAATCTACGCTTGAAGAAAATGACTGGTGCAGAGGTCAGAGACAAGTTGCAAAGAGCTCTTCGTCTTTACATTCAGGCTGATAATGAAGACCGCCCTAAGGTCCTCAAGGTGATTCCAGGTGTTACAAAGGAAGATGACTTGGCCCAATTAGCAAATGATCCACCGACGTACACCGCTCTACTGCAACTTGAGGACAAGGTCAAGAAACTGAGGTTGAAGGGTCTGCCTGATATTGTCAGAGCAAATGTTCAAGGTCCAAACAAGGATACTGGTGAATATTACATCGCTACTATTGGTTCTAACTTAGCCAGGGTCAGTGAGTTTGCTGGTGTAGACCGAGGCCGAACCTACACAAATAACATCAATGAGATTTACCAATATCTTGGCGTAGAAGCTGCAAGGCAAGCTATCGTCAATGAGATGAAAGACACTCTTGAGGGTGCAGGTCTGGATGTCGACACTAGACACCTGATTACCGTGGCCGATGTAATGACCAGTGAGGGTCAAGTCCGGGCGATTGGACGACACGGAGTAAGTGGAACAAAGCACAGCATTCTAGCGAGGTCCGCATTCGAGGTATCCGTAAATCACCTACTTCGTGCTGGTGTAATCGGAGAAAGAGATCACCTGCGAGGTGTAACAGAGAACATCATCGTTGGTCAGCCCGTGGCCTTGGGAACCGGTAGTGTAGATTTGTTTTACATACCTGAAGAGGCAGGCGCTTGAAGGAGGAATTCTAATGGATCTAGCAAGACAATTGAAACAAGGAATTAGCACCGGAACTCTACTTTTTGGTCAGCGCCAAACAACAAGTGCCTGCAATAAGGGAGATGCTAGGTTGGTATTGGTAGCGGCAAACTGTCCAGAGCATTACATTTCCAGTTTGACAACCAGTCACCCCGACATTCCAGTTCATCGAGTTATGATGGTTAATCGGCAATTGGGAGCCGCCTGTGCTAAACCATTCCCTGTCAGCGCATTGTGTGTTGTAGACCCAGGTCAATCAGACCTCCTAACACTGAGTACAAACCTTTGATGGCGAATTCCATTCACCTTCAGTTTAGGTCCTGATTTGTATATTGTAGGGATTCCCTTCAAGGTATATACGACTACCAGAAGTCATGGATGATACCGTCGGGGATTTACTCAATCTTCGCGGTGTTAGGTTAACACAGGCCACAAAGATAGTTGATACTGTAGGTTTTCGATGCCTAGGTGTGGCTGAAAAAATTCCTGAACTAGATGAGGAAAGTGGCTCTTTCGTGCATGTTTGGCATATCCCTAAAGCAATTCTTCCAGTAAGTGTTGCAGAGGCTGAAAGATGGCTTGTAGATGCACCTAGTGGAGCCCATTGGATACTGAGTGAAAGAGAATTCGATGAACAAGCTAGCGAACTCTTGTCCTTGAAATTAAAAATTGAACTTTGGAGCCCAGATATCTTAAGTCGCTGGATTGGGGAGGCGGTTTTACGTGGAGATTTGCATGCAAAAATCCCTCAAACCGAGACTCCTGAAATCCAAATTGAAGAAAATATTGCCATTGAAGATCCAAATAAATTAGTCATTTTGCCACCTATAGTCGATCTTGATGAATGGTGTATACAGAGAGGAATAGAACATGTCGATGCCAAACCAATTCTTCTTCAAGCTCGGATATGGAACATAACTGGCGCATTAGTCAGCCCAGAGGGTGATAGGGAAGAAGGAAATTGGAGTGTTTTAGAAGATCCCTGGGCCGATCGTTTAGAGTCTTATGATTCAGATAAAACCCTCAAGAACTCACCAAATTTGAGAACAATCAAGGCATTAGAAAATAAATGGTTGAATGATGTAGATTTGAGGGTCATGTTGATTGGAATTTTAGAGGCTAGAAGGCAAAAAGAGGAGGACACTACTGAAGGAAGCTCGGTTAGAAGTACCATGCTAGAAAGATGGTCATTTGATTCTGAGCGAGCAATTCTTGAAGAAATCCCATCCGCTATACCCGGTTGGTTACTTGATCACGAAGGTGGAATAGAGTTACTTCATTCTAGGAATGGAAGGACCTACGAAATCAATTCCTCTGAAGTGCCATGATTTCGTCGGTGGATAGCGTATCTCCAGACATCAGCCTTGTCATTAGGTCGGCGACTTCGACTTGCTCTTCTTCTTCGCTAGTACCGCCTTCCCTCGATTCCAATGCCTTTAGCAAATCTTGCATTGAATGTATGCACCTTAACGATACAATGTATCTTCCATGGAGGGAATCGGCTTCTCTTTTGGCTCTAGTTACTCCGGATTGTGCAGAGTTCGCTTTCCCCCGTAATCTGTCAACTTCTTCAGATAATTCAGCCATCAAGTCATGTGCTTCCTGAGCGCCGATAACTGCACGCTTGACCTTCTTGTGAGCGTCTTCTTGTTTCTTTTCGGCATCTCTAAGTTGAATCTTTAATTCTCTAATTCCGCCGTCGGATTTCTTTTCCTTTGATTCTCTTAATTCTTGATGCAGTTTTTTCATCTTGGCGACGAATTCGCGTTCTTTTTTTCCGAGAAAACGCCCTTCATTGTATTGTTTTTCCAACCGATCTATTTCGGCTCTTATTCTTCCAGGTGAACGAGTTTTATCCTGCTTTTCTTTTCGTTCTTCTCGCGCACCATTTTCAGCTATTTTTTCCCGAAAATTAGTTCTGACAACTCTTAGTTTTTCGGTTCTGTCAACCCTTATTTCTTTCAATTCTCGGACTGTTTGATTTGCATCATCTCGGAGGGCTTTTTGATTCTGAACCTCTGTAATTAATTCCTTGACCTGGCGATTTAATTCGTTGCGTTCGTCAAGTAATTTACGAACTTTTGAATTCCATTGATCACGTTCTTCACGATTGTAGGAGATCTGATCCTGAATATCGTCACACAGTGGTCGAAGAATACCGCGAATTTCCTCGCCTTTCATCTTCATACAATCATACCCCTGTGAATCGACGTCCTAGATTTTCCATATAAGCCCATTTGAAGCAATTTTTTCTTATTCTCGCCGAGTGGCAGAGTTACCCTTTCTAGGACCACCTCGTGTGACTCCTAATCTACGCTTCCCCTTCTTTCCACTTCTACTGCGTTTTGTATCATCAGATTTTGTTCCGTCCGTTTTACTTGTTTCGCTTGCGATCCCAGTTAAGCTTCCCGAATCTAGCAATGCCGATAATTCATTCGCGTTTAGTGAGCCTCCTGTACTAGCTCTTTCTTTTACATCGATTAGTCTGATTTTTTCCCCCCTACTCGAGGTGATTTTCAGGTAAGATCGTATTCTTCCAGCCTCTCTTCGCAATTTCTTTCGTTGCGATTTAATTGCCTCCAATCGCTTATCGATGCCACTAATCCCCTTGCTCATTTTCCTAATTTCACTACGAGTTATTTTATCCGAATCAACATCAGTACCTTCGGTGGCCGAATCCTCAGTATCCTTGCGTAGTTTCTTTGTTGCATCTAATTTCGTAGTTACCTTACGTAACTCATCAATTTGCTTTACATATTTCGCATGAGCATCTTCTGCTTCTCGCTTACGAACTACCGCAGCTTGTAATTCGAAGAATCTTCGAAATGAATCTAATTCTCTGTTAAGTGTAGGAACTGTCGTAAGGTCGTTATCTATAGTGGTTAATTTGGAGTATGTGTCGGCCAACCATTCTTTCAATACAGAAGCAGGGGGTGGAATTGAGTTGTTGACTTTGTCTCGTAATTCCCTTTCCTTGTCCGCCTTTTTCTTTATTTCATGAAAATTTCGCAATAGATTTCGGCGCTCGCTATTTGCCTCTTCAATCCCACCAACGGCTTCCCTTAATGATTTTACAATATCTACTTGCGAGCGGCGATCTTGCCGCAGTGAATTGAATTCATCATCTAATGAACGTAAATCACGATCTAATTCTTTGGCTTTTTCCTCAATTTCTACGTGAGGAAGTTCCTCAAGGTCATCGAACAGGCCATCACTCATTCTTCCTCACCTCCTGATTTGGAGGTTATTGACTGATTATCCTGAGTAGGATTCTGTTTGTTCTCCTTGTGTTTCCTCGCAAAGCTAGAATTTCCACCTTCTCGAACTTGATGCATGTCCTTGAGAAGGTCGGGAAATCCCATCCCCAACTCATCAAATCCATCGTTTAATCGACGTTGCCAATGCCCTATTGCATGGTCAGATTGAGAAAGTAATTCCTTTGCCCGATCCAGTTGTCTTCGAACCTCCCTAATTTCCGCCTGTAATGCTACTTTCTTATCGTGTAAGGGCTGTGCTTTTTCCACCGCTTTAATCATATTCCGATGAGCCTTGCTTGCAATCGTAAATTGGTGCGACATCTCTCTTCGGGAATCGATATATTCAGCCATTTCAGGATTCGAGTCCCTTCTTTCTTTGAGCCATTTTTCGTTTTGCTCGATTAACTTTTTTCTGCGTTCAATCATCTTTTTCTCGGCTTTATGATCCAATGCAGAAGTTTGGATATTTTCTTCAATTTCATCCAATTCTTCGAACAATTTCTCTTTCTTCCAGTCTGGATCTAGATTAACCATCCCTCCAGAATCGACCAAAATATTTCGATGTTCCTTTACCTTAGGAATCAGATTTCTTGCTTCGACTTGAGCAAGATCACGCTCTTCCTTTAACTTCGCAACCATCTCATTTGCTTGTTTATGACTATCTACCGCACGGGCTACCTTAGGTGAAAGATTCTGTTCTTCGGCTTCAAGTGTACGAATTACAGTTGGTAATTGATCCTTCAACAGAGTCCTCCGGTCTAACAATGCCTGCGCCAATTGCTCCGGCGTGACTGCCAGCAGGCCCTCTGACTCCATATGTAGGCGGCCGAAATTAGAGTCCACCATAAAGGTCACTACGTGACCTTGGATTAGGGTTTCCTTGATACGCTGACCTTGCCCGAGCCTCAGCCAATGATGTCAGGCCTTCGTCGTCACAACTTGCTTGTGATAACAGCCTCAGTTGTTTTTGTAACACTAATTTCTCTAAATGTAAGCGCCCAAGACAGGTTCACCATAGAAAATCCCGCCGATTGGGAAACTACACTAATCGACAGTTCCACCTCCGAGCCATCTGGCAACCTATCTGCGTTCGCAGGTGATCGGATTCAATTATCTATTGAGGTATCAAATAGTGACACAACCGCAGGCCATGACGAATGGTGGTTTGTGATGGAATTGGACGGACAAACCACCCCAGAACTTACAGGATTTCTCGAGGGTTCAGAGCCGACAGTAATTGTAAACATCTCATTCGGCCCATTGCCAGAAGGTGAGATTAGTCTGATATTTGGAATCGATTCTTCGGGTCAAAGTGAGAGATTAACATTGCTAGTAGAACCCAATCCATTGAATCTCACAGCAGCGGGCTCTCCAGAAATCGCATTAATAGGTGAACCATCTCATGTGGGGGATCTTCTTTCCGCATCAATATTAGTTCATAATCAAGGCCAGAACCCTGAATATGTAAGTCTGGAAATCACACCCGATAACTCTGAACCTATTCAAGGTCAAGAGATATTGATTAATCCAGGTTCTAGCAGAGAGGTTTCTGCCACATTTTCACCTTCCTCATCCGGTCCAATAAATCTAGATTGGAAAGTCCACTCAAGCAACGGAGGAGTTGCACGAGAACTCAATGGAAGCACTACGATAGAGGTTCTAGAGCCACAGTCAATCAATCTGGTAGTTGATTCCTCAGAATGGAATCTAGCCGACGGCCTTAATTCACAAATCTCCCTTTACCTTAGTGAAGGGCGCTCTAGGGAGGTAGAGATCGAGGTTGCAGTAATCGATCAAACGATTGAAACTATTTTGCAGAATTTCCAAGTCACCATGGATCCAGGTAGACGTCAATTAACGTTAGCCCTCGGTAATCCATCGGCCGATTCATTAATTATTCGAGTGAATTCTGTTACTTGGACTGCGGCAGAGGAAATAGAAATTCAAACGACATTGACCCCCCCTATAATAGACCTCGAAGTTTCTTCAGATGGTGTTGCTTCTGCTCCTCAGGCAGGTGAAAGTGTCACACTTCCCTTCTCATTAACCAATAATGGGAACACCCTCACTTTACCCGGTGAAGTTAGGGTTGTAAGGAACTCAGATCGGATGATACTCGATTCAATATCAACAGCTCCAATTCAACCTAGTGGGTCGTTTAGCGGAGAATTTACGATAGATTATTGGCCGGATTCCAAAGTGGTAGATGTGGAAATCATTTGGATAACCAGTGGACTCACTGAAAGCATTCTTTTGGAAATAGAAACATTTTCTGAGGCCGATACGGACGCTGAATTACCATTCGATTTAACCGCAGCAATTTATGGCACAGTCACCGGTGTAGTTCTTGTAATGTTCATTTTGGTACTCTACCGCACCGTATCAGAAAACGTGCAAGATACAGGAAAATCTAGATTCAATCGACTGCGAGATGCTCGAGGAGAAAAGAAAAAGGCTGCCGCTGTAGAAAAACGTGAAATCCCTTGTCCAGAATGTGATCAGCGTCTGAATATTCCAAATACTCACTCTGGAGCGGTAAAATGCCCGGCTTGTACTGCGAGATTCACGGTCGAGGCGACAGCTTCCAAATCTGATAGATCTGATGTGCGCGAAGAAATTACCGATCCTCAACCTGATTCACCTCAGCCTGCAACTTCAAACGAGATTATAGCACGATCAATGGTTGATTTGTTATCTTGTCCTAGTTGCGACCAATCACTGAAAGTTCCTATTGAAAGACGCCCAGTGAAGGCTAGATGCCCCGCCTGCCGTTCTGAATTCTTGGCAGAGGTTGGAGAGTAGGGTTATACTATTGAGGTGAATTATTGACTGAGTTAAGCGATTTTGAGGAAATGTATCTCAAGCGGATGTTTGAGATTCACTCAGAACAACCCTCTGCGATTGTCAAAACCTCGATGTTGGCCGAATCTATGGGAGTGAGTAACGCATCGACAACCGAGATGATTCAGCGACTAGCAGGTCGTGATTTGGTGACTTATATTCCCTACAAAGGGTCGAGACTAACGGCTGAAGGTTTTGCTATTGCAGGGAAGATCAAGCGTCGCCAATTACTCCTCGAATTACTGCTAACCGATATTATTGGTTTTGAAGGAGATGTAAATTCATTAGCTTGCGAAATGGAACACGCAGTCACAGATGAATTGGAGTCATCGATCGATCGCTTATTGGGCTATCCGGAATATACTCATTCCGGCGAGAGAGTGCCTCAAATTTCAAGACAATTTCAACCAGAAGTTAAATCACCATTGTTACCAATTTCAAATATGCCGGAAGGCAGTAATGGCGTTGTCGAATTCATTGCTTTATCCGGCCAAGATATCAAAACTCTGGAAAAACAACAAATCTCAGTTGGTGAACATATTTCCAAAACTCCAACCTCAATCAATGTAGGGGAAAATCCGGTTTTAATTTCTGATACTTTGGCTAAGCGAATATTGGTTCGATTGGAGGAGTAGAATTTGCAGGACGAAGAAATTCCAAATCTAGAGGAAGCGCTAAGCTCTCTGGCCGAAGGTTTTCTCGAAGAAGAATCAAGCCTTTCGCAACATGATTCAAAAAATAATCCGCCAATCAAGGGCGCGGCCGAATCTGCAAAAATACCACCCTCGAAAATTGATAATTTAAGAAGCCAAGAACGAACATTACTTCGAATAGACAGACTTCTGATTAGTGGAGGGGTACGATTCGTATTATTCCTACCATTGATTGTAGTAGTGAACTTTGGTCTTGCTCATTCTTACAGAAATACAACTCCCCAATGGTGGTTGGACCATATGCAAGATGTCGCTCCTGTTGAAATGCATCTTGGAATACATTTTCTTTCTCTATTTATCTTAGTAGCAAATATCACTTTGTTACTTCTTCTATTCCGTTTATTGAGTATCACCCGGATGATTTTTCAACACGAGGCTGAATCACTTACAACTGCTGGCTTGACTTTCAAAAGTTCGCACGGGTATGCCGAAATGCGCGCAACGATAAATGGCTCAAGAAGACAATTAGGTGCGACCATAACTTTTCTACTCTTAGCCATCGTGTTTCTTGCCATAGCACTCTGGCTGGCTCCAGACGGAGACTTGTCGCCTAGACTAGTTGCTATTTCTACAGGTACCTTGCTAGCAGGCCATGGAAGCTTTTTGGTTTCAAACAAATCACGGTTCAATGCGAATGAACCTTGGGGGATGTTGAGTGCTTTTTCTCCACCTATTCACCCAGCCTTACTTCGTCATCCATTTTCTGATGTGATTAAGGCGCACATCGATCCATTGTTAGCCGTGAGAATCTCGGAATACTTGCGGACAGTTGAAACCGAAATGAAACCCGGTCATTCTATGACTCAATTGCAGGAAAACCTACTACATCTATTACACCTCAGGAGGAGGTCGCTAATTGATGAAAATCAATTTAGAACCGCACTTGCATCGGTGATTGATTCTGGTTCAATAGATCGATTCTTTGAGCACCCAGAATTAGGACAAGAAACTTGGGACCGGCTCTTATCTCGAGCGATGCTCGACTGTGCTCCATTTTTCCGCCTTCATGACCGATTGCATATGAGGCAACAAACCGGCAGATCGGGAGAGGTATGGTTTGACGTAGATATGGAAAATCTTGTTGTAGGCCCAGCAAATCTATTTGCATTCATCCTCAATCAAACCGATGTTTCACAAGACCTGATTTTGAGGGTACAAACCCCTGATTTCAGACCAAATGACTGTGAGTATCGTCTCAAGGTCGACCCCCACAAATCTCTATCATTTGATGGTATTATTTCCCCAAAACTCACAGATAAATTGCCTAATATTCTTAATTCCACAAGAATCATTTGGCAAAGTTTGCTACCCTCTGGTACAGGCGAATCTACAGTTACAATTCGCCTTGAAGACCTAGATGGCAACCTTATTTCTGGTAGAGTACTAACAGTCCAGATCCGAAATGATTTGTTTACTCGACTTAGAATGACTACAGGTGCTTTGTTTATCCTTGGTGCCATTATCGCAATTCTTTCCCCCATTCTACCATTCATTGGTTCGGTCCTTGGCTTCTGACTTAACATCAGGTCCTTTCAAGAGGCAAACGCACGTGGGGCGGCCGTGTCCGATGAGACAAGCAACCCAGACGATGACCTGAGGAGTCGTCTGCATGCTATGGAGACTAAATTACGGCGTATGCGTGATAACCGAAATAGTCACAATGAGAATGCACGTAGAGCCGCGGATTCAAGAAATGCCGTTCAAGAACAGGCCAAAGGGATACGCGAATCCATAGATGAGATGAAGGCTAAACAAAAAGAAATCAGAGACCAAGCTAGAGTACATAAAGCGAGACGAGACGAAATTCAGGGTCACATCCGGGAATTAATTTCCAAGAAACGGGGTCGCCGAGATGACGAAAGAGGTTCCAAGTCTGTAGTTATAGAATTGTCAGAAACAGAAGGTCAAATCGAGAAGATTGAGAGACGATTAGAAACTGATGGTAGACTTAAGTTGGAAGACGAAAATAAACTCCTAAAGGAACTCAAGAAACTCATTGGAAAGAGAAATGAGTTACTGCCAGCGGTAAAGGAACATGAAACCATAACTATCGATCTCGGCGATATGGATGAATCAATTAGTAGGCTAAAGGCCGAGGCCGATGCCGAGCATCAAGCAATGGTAGAATGTCATAAACAAGCAGATGAAATATGGGAAGAAATCAAACCTCTTTTCGAAGAGAGAGATTTCTTACGCGCTGAGGGCGATAGACTCCACAACGCATTTGTTGAAGCAAGGAAAGCTGCCGACGACGTCCATTCTGAGATGAAGGTTCTCCTTGATCAGGTAAATGAAATTCGAGATTCAATTAAAGCCGCAAGAGAGGAACGCGAGAAGACTATTCGCGATCACAACCAATCTGTCCGCGATGCGATAAGATCGCCATCAGAGAGTGAGGAGTTAGCAGGTTCATTAGAAGAAATGTTACTGGAAAGTGGCTCACTGACCCTTGGCGGCACTGGTGTTGAAGAAGAAACAGAAACACCGGTTGCAAAGCCGAGAAAATCAAAGAAGCGAAAATTAGGCACTACTCGAGGAAAAGTTTGAGCTTACCAGCCTCTGTCTTCTAGGCGAACGTCTAGAGTTTCTATTTCCAATCCAGGCATTGGTTCACCAATCATTGCACTGGCCTCAGCAACTATAGAAGGGTCCTCAAAGTGATGAGTTGCAAGAACGATAGCCTCAGCAGTCTGAACTGGGTCTGAACTCTTGAAAATCCCAGAACCAACGAATATTCCATCCATTCCATGTTTCATCATCAATGCTGCATCGGCAGGAGTTGATATTCCACCTGCTGAGAAGGTTACAACAGGTATTCTACCCAGTCTTGAAACATCTTCAAGCACTGAGGAGACTTCTGCCCTAACCTCCTCCATTGTACCAAATGGGGTTGTGTCAGGGTCTAAATTAAAGGAAGATACCTTGTTTATTCGTTGAAAACCTTGCATAATTACATCAACCATTTCCCTTCTTCCCTCTTCTCCACTCGATTGAGCATGGACTATCTCATTGGCGACTAACCTAGCGTGTTGAACAGCGCTAACCACATTTCCAGTACCTGCTTCGCCTTTGGTTCGCATCATTGCAGCACCTTCGGCGACTCTCCTCACGGCCTCACCAAGATTTGTACATCCACAAACAAACGGTACGGTGAAGTTATTTTTCGCTATGTGGAAGAAAGGGTCAGCAGGAGTTAGAACTTCTGACTCGTCTATCATATCAGCACCTAGTGCTTCAAGAACTCTAGCTTCCTCATCATGACCTATTCTCGCCTTAGCCATAACAGGTATCGAAGTGGTTTCGATGATTTCCTTAATCAAATCCGGATGACTCATTCTAGCAACTCCGCCGCTAGAACGTATGTCTGCCGGTACTCTTTCTAGCGCCATTACAGAGGTGGCACCAGCATCTTCGGCAATATGTGCCTCTTCGGCAGTAACAACGTCCATTATAACTCCGCCTTCCTGCATTTTGGCAAAGCCCCGCTTCAGTAACTCTGTGCCATGGCGCATCTGCTCTAGGTCAACCCGCTGAGCCATGGACAAGCCTCTCGGCTTCTCTTCATCAATCTATGTCTAAGTCCATTAGAGGGTGAAACTTCAGTCTGCAAGTACTGGAGAATCACCGGTTGCTAATTCAAGCTCAAGACTCTCGGTCTCATTTCGCTCAATCCATTCCATCTCTTCATCCGGAACATCAGTATCTGCATATATCGCTTCGACAGGGCACTCTGCAACACAGGCGGCACAATCAATGCACTCATCGGGGTCGATAACCAAGTAGGTATCTGCTTCTTTGAAGGCTTCAACAGGACAAACTGCTACACAATCTTGGTACTTGTGTCCTACACATGCGCTGGTAACTACGTGGGTCATACTATCACTTAACCGTCCGTTAATGACGGTGCATAAGAATCCTTGTTCAATTCTTCTCGTTCACAGCAGAACATTATCCAAATGTGAATTACTCAATTTTAGAAATCAGTTCAAGCAAAATTTCACTAGGTTCTTGCCCTGGGTAAGATTCGATTTTGTAGCGGCCTTTTACTGCTGATTTACTTTCAAATCCCTCTGCCAACCTAAATTCTCCAGTGACCAAGGCAGCCAATGAGAGTCGTACATGCAACACTTTATCTTCATCAATTTTAGACTCAAGACCATTTTCGATTAGTTGATCTAAAACTTGTTTACCTAGTAGTAGAAGGCTTTGTTTTGCAGCCTTTTTGTTGTTTATTCTCATTTCAAGAATAATTTGTGGAGCACCGTGGTAAGACTTGGATTTCTCTCTGGTAACTTCTGATTTTACTAAAGATAATTGTTTCATCGCTGCCTCAATGATTTCTAGGTCATCTACAGCACTACAGTGTATCCGCCAAGATACGCTATGCAGGCTCATTGACATTGGCAAGAGGAATCAGTCCTTGAAGACCACGATGCGCCTTTGTCTATGGACGGGAATATAGGGCTTTCATTCAAATACTGGAGGCAGGTCGCACGGCTCGCATACGGGGTAGCCCCCGATACGAGGTGTCTCTCATGGCAAAGGGCGCAAAAGCAAGGGCAGCGGCACGCAAGCAGAGAGACAAGTGGAAGGCAAAGCGCTGGTACACGATTCGAGCACCTCGTAACCCGTGGTCATTTCGAGTCATCGGCGAGACTATTGCCGAAGATCCTGAGCAGTTAATCGGGCGAACCTACGACATCATGCAAAATGAGTTAGATGGCGACTTTTCCAAGATGCACGTACAGGTAGTTTTCCGAATCACTGAAGCTGTTGGCGGAGACGCACTTACTGAATTCATTGGTCACCACGTCCTCAAAGACCACATTCGCCGCCAGATTCGCCGCCATCGAGGTAAGGTTGACGATACAATTGATGTCGTTACCGAAGATGGATACTACGTCAGATTCAAGCCTCTGCTAATCTCACGTTCTCGTGTAAAGTCGAGCCAGAAATCCGCAATGAGAGCCAGTGCTCGAGATACTATCCTAACTATGGGCGCTACTTCCACTTGGATTCAATTGCAAAAAGCCGTACTGGACGGAACTGTGGAAGCAGCAATCAAAGAGTCAGTTTCTAAGGTTAGCCCAGTTAGAACCGTGATGATTAGACGTAGCCAATTACTACAGAGTGGAGTAGTCGTCGAAGACGGTCCAACCTTGGATGAAATTCATTCCGAGGAGAAGGCTGCCGCGGCCGCTGCAGAAGTTGATGAAGTTGACGTTCTCGCCGCAGCAGAGGCATCAGCCGATCTTTCAGAGGTTGGAGAGGCTGACCTAGATGATGAGCAAGACGAAGCTTCTGAAGAAGATACTGAGGAAGTTGAAGTAGAAGAGGTGGTTGAAGCTGAGGCTACAGAATCGGATGAAGACTCCCTGATTGATTACGAATCAATGACCGTTGCAGAACTGAAAGAACTCCTAAGGGAAGCCGGAAAACCCGTCTCAGGAAAGAAGGCAGACTTGATTTCTCGTTTACAAGAGTGAGGTTCAAATGGGCAACTAGGCCCATTTACAACAACTTGGGGTGAGCATTGTGGTCAGGATAGCTGTTCTCAGTGGAACCGGAATGACTGACCTAGCTGATGAGATGTCTAATGGTGCATCAAGCAATAGCGAAATCCGTGTAGATTCACAGTGGGGCCAAGTACCAACAATACTAGTTGAAACGGGTTTGGGAGAGGTTCTCCTAATCGACAGACATCACCGAGAAGGGGAAGCAAGAAATCCTCCGCACGAAATCGAATACAGGGCAAATATTCACGCCGCCAAATCCTTCTCTCCTGATTTGATTCTCAGCGTTAATTCAGTTGGAACGATGATTGAAGATTTGCCACCTGGGATGATTGGTGTAGCAGGTGATGTTCTAGATCTTGCAACCCGCCCATGGACTTTCTATGACGACGATGCAATACATGCGGATAGAACCTCGATTTTTGACAAGAAGGCCAGTGAAATTTGCTCAACCGCCTTGTCAGAAACTCAAGAGAATACCCCAATCGGACTTGTGGTTGCACAGTGCATCGGACCCCAATTTGAATCACCTTCGGAAATTGATGCACTAGTTCGCCTTGGAGCGGATGTTGTTGGAATGACATTAGGACCCGAATCTCGCTTGATTGCCGAAACAGGAATACCTTACGTGGCAATATCTTGCTCTTCAAATTGGGCCGCAGGAAGAACCCCCGGCAATCCTTCTGCGGAAATCGATCATCATGCTGTGGACGCTATGGCCGCAACCTTGCGGGCTCGGGTAAAGAATTGCATCGATGCACTCCAAGCTAATTATTGAGGGATGAATTTGCAAAGCCAGCGTTTGGGTTTCGTTCTCCTAGTAGTATCAATTATCCTTTTTTTCGAAGCGATGGATAGAATGGATTGGTGGGACCAAGCAGACAAGGAATATGAGCGAGAATGTCTACCGAATAACAATCCTCAACCTGATGCAGAATTATGTGCTGAGCTACAAAATGAAGCAAATTCACGAATGAGGATTTTTTCCGTTGTATTGTTTTCATCAATTGTTCTCTCTCTTGTTGGCCTATCCTACCTTCTTCCTGCGGGGTCAGATTACCCCAGGCCTCCGCCGGGTGGCAGATTCTAGAGAATTAGGCAGTTTGATGGTTCTCCGATTGCTGGCCAACGCATGACAAGACCCGTGAGTGTAGATGATTGGATTCAGATTGAAGCCCAAGATAGCCCTGATGGCTCATGGTACACCATGATGGCCAGAGTTGCAGCATTCCATCACAAGCATGCTTTCGCCTCCGAGGAAAATCATGGCCACGACATGGGATACCGAGTCGCTCTGACTGTTGAAGAGTTGGGTGAATTCGCTGCGGCCATAACCAAGGGCAAGCCGGACGAAGAGGCAGCAGAGGAGTTGGCCGACCTGCTAATTCTCATTCTCGGACATTCTCTAGCGATGAAAATAGACCTCGAGTCTGAATTCCACTCAAAAATGGACAAAATAATGCAAAGAAAAGCAAGACGAGGAAATCTGGGTATCCGAGTCACAGAATACGAAGGCGAATGATTCACTGGTCGTATTAATTTCAGAACTCGATACTTACTGGACCGCGAGATCGCTGTTCCGCTTCGTAAAGAACTCTTCCTTTGCAGCCCTTGAAGGATGCAACAATACTGTCTGGTATAATCTCAATTGCTGTGTTGAAATTGGTTGCCGAGCTATTGTATAATTGGCGTTGGTCAGTAACTGAATCTTCGATTTCTTTGTAGTCATCTTGTAGAGATAAGAAGTTCGTATTGGCTTTCAAATCGGGATATGCTTCCGATAGAGCCAATAATTTCGGCATGGCTTGAGAAAGCATAGATTCAGCAGCCATAACGCCACTTACATCACCTGAACTAGATGCAGCAGCAAAGGTATTTCTTGCATCGGCTAATTCACCAAAAATTTCTTTCTCATGGTCTGCATATCCTTTGACTATGTTGACCATGTTTGGAATCATATCATATCTTTGTTGAAGAAGAGTATCGATATTTGCCCAAGCTCTGTCAACGTCCTTCTCAAGCCGTACTAATCTATTCCAGACGCCAAAGAACCATCCAACAAGAATTAGTGCGAAAATTGCGAGACCAAGATATATTGCAATAGTAGTTCCTTCCATGGTAATCCTAAACCACCTTTGGTAATCAATTTTGACCCGGAATTTGCTTTTTCCTTCCTATCTTTCAGTAATTATCAGAATACTGATCCATAATTTGCATATGCAAGATAAGTTCCCATCAAACAACCTGCGGCCAATATTCCAGGAATTACCTTGTATTCAATCTGAGACTTTACCTTTCCAAGTACTCCCAGTTCACTCCCCCTCTCTAATCTTGCAGCAAACCCTACGCCACTTTCGCCTACAACTTGCATCAAGAGTTGTTGGTCATTTCTTCGTATGGGTGTAATTCCGTCTTCAGCAAACCATTCTTCTTTCTTCATGTTCTTCGGCCGATTTACGGCTTTTCCTAAGATGTAACAAGGGTCCCCCAAAGCCAATCCCCATAATGTCCATTTATGCTCAAGTATCGTCCATCCACCAAAAGTAGTAGTGA
>CAZKVK010000018.1:0-23147 GCA_964556195.1 uncultured Candidatus Poseidoniales archaeon | reverse complement strand
ACGTGGTTGCACTTAGGTGCATTTTATACACTAGATACGTAGTGCGTAACCTGTTGCACATGAGTCGTCAACCAATGATTCTGACTGAGAAAGACTTCAATTACGTCCAGAAGTCAATAGTCGAAGTTCAAAGAAGCGGTCGGAGTATTCGAAAGATATTCGCGGCATACTATGATGAAGATGTTGATATCGGTTGGGAGGTCGATGCGGCGGTTGATTCCTTTCAGATGTTCTCATCTCGCTGGACGATAGAGATTCTAGCCGCACTTTACATTGCCGGAGACCGTCGCTTCAATGAATTGCGAACATTACTGAGGGGGATTTCATCACGTACTCTTTCTGACAAATTAACTACTTGTCAAGAACATGGTCTAGTGGATAGAGTTGTGGAAGAAGGCCCGCCTATTCGAGTGACTTACAGATTAACCACTCATGGCCGGACCTGCGGCCGTCTTCTTGGACCATTAGTAGCTTACATGAAGACTCACAAAGAATTGATTGAATCAGAATAATCGTATATTTGGCGTACTTTCCAAGTCGTTTGAAAAGCGATGCAAGTTTGATTCATACAGCCGCATCCTTCAAAGGGTGAACGAGATGGATTTGGCTTATGGCGTTGATAGAACAGTGGCGCAGTAAGCGTTCTATCGTCGTTGACGGGCTAGTCGCTCTGGCAGGGGGGGCTTTCGGCCTTGGAGCACTACTCCCAGGCATGGTTCCTCCTGCAGCTCAAGGCACCCTTTCAGCGCCACGAGAGAATTGGGAACATCCGGTTCGAGCTCGAATTATGTCGACTCTTGATCGCTCTCCGGGAATTCATTTTCGTGAGTTACAACGACGCTTGGATGCCGCGAATGGGACTCTTCGTCACCACCTCGATGTTCTCGTTGCAGAGAAATCTGTGACTACGATGTCGGTCAACGGACGAACCTGTTACTACGCTGGTGCGCCAGCTCAAGTTGAGATTCTAATCGGCACGGGAGTTACCGATGATGCCCGTGCCGCATCCATGCTTCCGGTTGGACTATCTGAACTACAACAGGCGGTAGTATCCCGTCTAACTCGTTCAGAGGCACCGCGTTCTCAAGCCGCTCTTGCTAGAGACCTAGGTAGATCTCGTTCCGCGGTTCATTCGGCGATTGGAGTCTTGAGAACTAGAGGGATTGTCACTGATGGAGAATTGCGCTTGGCAGACCATCTGAGTGGTCTAAGGACTTCGAGACTAGAATATAATTGGCTAGATTTACGAGCCGAGATGGCTTAGGTCTATGGACTAAAAGAATCGCCCTATGGCCATGAATAGCGGTACGAAAGTAATGCTGGTTCTTGGAACCATTGGAGTAGTCGTTGGGATTTTGGTTATGGGATTGGGGGCTGGTGCCGTTGGTGGGGCCACTTCTTGGAAGCCTACAGATGACGTATACTTGGAGAACGGGCAAGGCAAAACTGTCAGTTTCGTACATATTGAAGATGGGAATGGGGACTCTGTTGCAGTATTCGTAACTGGTGAAGTTAGATGTGATGAGTTTACGCTTGAAATACAAGGCGGTGAAGCATACTGGAAAGCAGATAGGTGTATCGATGTAGAAGGTAGGTCCTTACCGAGCGGGTATGGAGATGACCCTGAAGGATGGTTGCATCTTGGCACCATTGTAGAACTTGAAGATGGTGTTGAGTATTCAATTACAACTAGTCACGATGTTGTTTTAGTGGGATGGGAAGTTATTGAGGAAATCGTCGGAGATTTCTTCGCAGGTCTTGCTGGAATATGTGGAGGTCCAACATTCCTGTGTTGCGGATTGGTTTTCTTTGGAATTGGAGGCATTATGGCAGTAACATCTGATGGAAATAAGTCTCAAACTCAAATCGAAATAACCCCTTCAGTTGAGGTTGATGAACAATCTGAAAATGAGTATGATAAGGGCGATAAGAATTGGTATGAAGATGATTCCTCGTAATCAACAAAACACCTCTGATTGAGTCTGCTGAGTCAAGTTCGTAACAGAATCCTATTACACATTGAATTTCGCCAAGTGGTTGTATGTTCCGCATCCGCTTGGTAGAGCAGCCAATGCCTACGGGTTCGAAAGACCCCGATGTGCTACTTGCTTGGCTACTCGATTCCATGGGTCTGGTGCGGTCTCGCACTGAAGGTGCAACGGTCGATGAGGAGCAAGGTGCGATTCATCGAATGGTAAGATACACCCTTCTGGAAGAACCTCTGAAGGGATGGGATAACTCCGCTATTTCCGAATTCTCTGGACTCTCCCAAACTGGAGTTCATAATCAGATGCACAAATTGCGTGAAGTCGGTCTAATCAGTTCTCGATTGCAAGGAAGGTGGCACGTCAATGTGCTTCGCGGTGGTTCAATGGCGTCGGCTGTTGAATTGATTGCAGTTCAAACTCGAGCCATTGCAATGATGAGATTGGCTGAACTTAGCGGAAGTATATCCGATTCTGAATCAAGAATGCAAGAGACTGGGGAAGATGAGGCGAATGCATTCAGAATCGACATTGCCGAGCCTGGACCGACACCAGAGGATGCTGACAGGCTCGATTGTTTACTTGCTGATTTTGGGATAACGGGCGATCGAGTAAAGAAAGGAGATTTCGTTACTCGTAGAGTATTCGATGAATTGGCAGGAAGCGAAAGGCCACTAACTCTGCAAACATTGTCAGACAGAACAGGAGAAACCCGCTCTCGCACTCAACGTGTTGTCGAGCGTTTACGACAAGCAGGAATTGTTGACAGAGTGGCCATGCGTGACCGTATCGCTATGGATGTCTACAGTGGATTGATGCGACAATATACGGCTAGAGGGGAAGACTGGTTGATGGGAAGAGGAGGTCTTGGTAGACTCGATGAGGATGTTGCATCCGCACTGATTAAGGGGGTTCGTAAAGATAATTTGAGTATTGAAAAAGTCGAGGAAATCCTTGCTATAGTCTCCATAGACGCCCAGCGTCTATTGCTAAACACCCTTGGAGGAAGAATGCCATATGGATATAGAATAGCTGGAAGAAATGGAGAAGACGTTGCTGAGAGAGTGATGACAAATATCGACAGGACCTTGCGTCGCCTTAGGACGGTAGCCCAGAGGTTAGATGACTCACTAGCTGTGGAAAATTAGACCGCATGGCTTTCCAACATCTCGAGATCACAAACTGCAAGTGCTTCTTCATGAGTTGCTTCTAGGACAACCGCACAGGCAACACCAGCCTCTGCTGCATCCTGCCAAGTTCCGGCGCAGACACACCATCTGTCGTCCTGCTTCAATCCGGGAAATCCGAACTGAGGTGCGGGTGTGATTAGATCATTACCCTGTGAAAGAGCGAATTGGAGAAATTCGTCAGTCACAATCGCGCAAACCGTATGTGAGCCTCTATCGCGGGCATCGGTATTGCAACAACCGTCTCGAAACCATCCGGTCAATGGGTCAGTTGAGCATTGTTGTAATTCGGTTCCCTTGACGTTGATTGGTTCGTGCATCACGCCACCGCCCTTGGAGAAACGAGGTCGTTCAAATATTTCGAAACTCGAATGCCCAATTCTTGTTGTTCTTGAATAGAGTGCAATTCGACTCGCATATTGGAAGCGCCTGGGAGGCCCTTAGTGAATGAAACAGCGTGACGTTTGAGGTTCTTGCAATGGCCCTCTTCGTAAACCTCTGAACTCAATTGAAGATACCTCTCCCAACACCATGAACGCGCTACTGCTGGGTTATCTTGACCCCATGGTGGCTTCTCCTTCAACCATCCCAAGTCTCTCTTGATTTCATGGAAGATTGTTGGGCGACCGATTGCTCCTCTTCCAATCATCAAACCAGCGGCCCCGGTAGATTCTACACAGGCTGCGGCAGATTTGGCGTCGACAACGTCTCCATTGGCAATAACTGGAATATCAACCGCATCGACGATATCTCTGATTTCGGACCAATTAGATTCGCCCGAATACCGCTGACGTAGGGTGCGACCATGGACGCAGATTCGTTCGACACCTTCCGCCTCAATCCGTTGGCAAATTTCCAGAGCGGTATTTGGGCCGCTACCTGTTCCTAATCGCATCTTGACAGTGATAGGGATATCTGCTGCTTCAATACAGGCTCTGACCATCTTGACAACTTTGTCTGGGTCACGCAATAAGGCCGCACCCGCGTCATTGCGACATACTTTCGGAGCCGGGCAACCGAAGTTGAGATCGATTATGTCGGCTCGGTCTTGTAGTAATTTGACTGTCTGAACCATTTCATCAATATCCCCTCCGAAAATCTGCGGAATAAATGGTGATTCTCTAGGATCTGATTCAACTTTGAGCCATGAGTGTTTTGCATGACGGGAAAGACCTGAAGCGGCTGTAAATTCGGTGAATGTTAGGTCTGCGCCGGTCTCACGAGCCAACAGTCGGTAGGCCAAATCAGTGACTCCCGCCATCGGCGCGAGGAACAGTGGCACGGGCTCTACCATGAGTCGAGGCGGAGGCCCACTCATCATCAATCCAACGATTAGAATGATGGGGATTGGTGGAACGCGAGCTAAAACTCAGAAAGTTGATTCCCATTCTTCGACGTCTTGAGCGCGTTCCCAATCTGCGTAGTTTGTAGCTCCGCGAGTGGTTAGCATCTCTCGAGAAAGAAGCCAGTAAATCAGAGCCAGCGAACGACGACCTTTGTTGTTCGCAGGTAGTGCAAGGTCGACATTTCGAAGGGTGTTGTTTGCATCGACAATTCCTACAATTGGAAGACCTGTGGATACAGCCTCTGACAGGGCCTGTGAATCGGCCGCGGGGTCGGTTACGAACAATACCTCAGGTTCGGTGTAAGTTCGTAGTCGAGGATTGGTTAGAGTGCCTGGAATAAATCTGCCAACGATGCGTTTTGCACCGATTGACTGAGCGAATTTACGAGCTGGTCTCTGACCGTATTGGCGAGCGCTGACAACAAGGATTCGCTCTGGGTCGTAGCGGGAAAGGAAGTTAGCGACTGTTCTGATACGAGCGTCGGTCTGGTGGATATCAATCAAATGCAGTCCACTACCATCTGCTCTATCTGTATCTATGAAGCGTTGCATATCTGAGGATTTCTGATTTGTTCCGATGTGAACCGCGTGAGTCTCATAGACATCGTACGGCACTAGGGGTGACTCATTCTCACTCATGATGTATCCTCAGTGGCGCGGCGACCTGACCTTCCCTCATAAGCGCTACGCATCGCCCCAAAGGGGCGTGAAGGTCAAAATCAGGGGGTTTAAAGTGCTGACAAATCAGTACACTCACCATCTTCGTGTACTTCATCGAAGTGCACGCATGGTTTGGTAATCGTCAGTGTCATATCGAAGTAATCGTGGAAGGAGGCTTGTTCTATCGGGGCATCAATACCATATCCTCGAGCATCAATTTCTACGGTCCACTGGCCACTTGCTAAATTCAAAAAATCGAACCTCTGTAATGGATAATCCTGAGTTGCACGTACCTCCCAATATGGATTACCACCAGATTCCTTTACACCAGGCTCCCAAACCTTGACTTCGACATATCGGAACTCATTGGTGTCGTTGAGATCAAAAAGAGTCGAATAAGGGAATTCAGCATGGAAGGTAATCAACATCTTTGATACTGTATCGTCCAGGACGATTTGTGTCTGATTTGTGTATTGGACTGATTCAAGATCAAGAGATTCTGAGGTGAAGGTAACCTCCCAGAAATAAGACTCGTCCTGTGGGAAAACATGCGGTTTTTCACGGTCCCATTCCATAAGTTCTCGTTGCATAACCAAACCCATACAACCTGCACTAATGGTCGAAAATACCAGCATGAGTAGCAAACTGAACACGGTCAGCCGCGTGCGCATGTATCATTCTGGGTCGTCTCTCAGTCTTCAACCGAACGGAAACTAGAGTGGTTAGTTTTCGTATTCTTGAGGTTTTTTGATTCAGTGGATTTATCCTAAAATCCACCATCGCTCATCAGGATCAGCATACAGAATCCAAAAAATAGTGCAAAAATCAACATTGGAATTACAATGATTGAGGCTAGGACTCCCCATGCGAATGAATGGTGACCAGTAGTGAAACCAAGAACCGTTCCACCAACCACACCGACACCCATTACAGTAGTATGAATCAGCGCAGCAGCTTCTCCACTTCCGAATATTCCCCATGCTAATTCAGAAGCTACGAAGGCCGCAATCAACACAACAATCGGATATACCAATACTCCTAGGAAGAATTGAAGATTTTTGTTCATCATTTCCTTTGGCTTATTCTGAGTAATTTGATTTCCTTGTGTATCATCTTGGTAGAATGAAACATTCCCTGTTAGGGTTGGGCCTGCTTCTTGGGCTGCCTCAAACTCTTCTCTAGTGATGACTCCGTCTCCATCGGCATCCATCTGTGAGAACGCATCGTTGACTTCTTCTTCATCACTCATTCTGCCAACTCCTCTATTTGACAACCAACCTCTTGTTCAATTTGGATAACTGGCAGGGGGCTTAAGATTGTGGCCCTCTCACTTTTGCTTAGAAGTGCTTGTCCAGCCAATGCCAGCTCCCTTCGAATAGGCTCGAGAATAGTTTGCTCAAGATCCCCTCTGTAGAACATATTGTAGGTATCAAATGGAATGAGACGAAGGTCAGGGCTAACGATGTGGACACATGTCTTCTTGATACTCCTGAGGTCAAATGAATGAGCATCTATGAAATCCATGATGATTATTCTGAATACATTCTCGTAGGAGAATTCCGATGGAATGACCAGTTCTGGTAAGCAACATAGGAGTTCTGCCAGAGAGTGACTTGCGGTCTGTGGCGAATGAGCAGTTGAGAGGAGATTTAGTACTGCTTCTCGAATTGCTGGGTCCTTCTCAAATTGAATTGTCGAGCGAGGACCAGCGAGAAGTGTTTCGTCGTCGATATACCTAGTCAGAGGGATTGATTCGCCGCCCGCCTTAAGCGCATAAGCCATTGAAAGACTATCAGGGTGGCAAGGCACAGGAAGCAAATCGTCAACGATGAAAGTGTTAGATTGCTCGCCTATTCTCCTACGAACTTCGGTAAGGGTTAGGCGCTCTTTGGAGACATCATAATCATCGGATCTACCCGCCTCTTGAATAGGCTGGAAAGTAATACCTCTTACGCAAGGTTGGCTTAGTGCAAATTCGACTAAATCACCCATTTCATCATCGTTTAGCCCTCTACTCACCGTGGAGACAAGAGTTGTTGATATTCCGTGAGCATTGAGATTCTCTAGTGCCTTTTTCTTGACTTCCCTGAGATCTGCGCCTCGTAATCTCATCAATGGTTCTCTTTGGAGGCTATCGAACTGCAGGTAAATCTCGAAGCCTGGCATGTAATCTGCTAGTCTCGCAGCAAACTCAGGTTCGTTTGCAATTCTAATTCCATTGGTGTTTACCATTATGTGTTTTATTGGGCGAGCCTTGGCCTCGTCAAGTATTTTGAAGAAATCTGGATGAAGTGTAGGCTCACCTCCTGAAATCTGAATGACATCAGGTTCTACCTCGTTTTCGACCACTGCGTCAAGCATCTGGACTACGTGTTCGAAGGTCCTGTAATCTTGATGTCTTTCTGGGCCGGATGAGGCATAGCATATCGGACATCGGAGGTTGCAGTGGTCGGTAATCTCGATTAGCGTCAGACAGGAGTGTTGCTCGTGACTAGGGCACAATCCACAATCATATGGACAACCGTACTTTAGAGGAGTGTTCCATTTTTCAGGCATCTCGCTTGGTTTGACATAAACCTCTCGACTCTTTCTGTAGTATTCGGCGTCGTCGGCTAACAGGACCTTCTCCTTCTTGCCACAAGAGTAGCACAATTTGTCCATGAAAACAGAATTGTCCTGAATGATAATCTTACCATCTGCTCTTCTAAGACAATCCGAGCAAACCGAGGTAGCGGTGTCGTAGAATAGGTAGTCGCGTACCCTACCGCTCATGCTAGTCCTCACCTACAGAATGAGCGACATGGCTTGAACTATGCGCCGTCGCCCATTCTTCCTCCGTGAGTACTCCGAGAGTCATGTACCAAGTTAGGCCCAATATGCAAGCTATCTGGATTGGAGAGAGAAATATCAATTCCCAATCTGCTGGTTTTATCCAATCGACAAAAATTCTCCAGAAAAGATATGACATTAAGAAAGTTCGAAATTGCCAACCGGAAGGAACAATGCTCGAATTTACTCGATATTGTATTCCGAAGTAAATACACCAAATTGCTACAATTTCGTATAAGGCAGTGGGATGTCTACTAATGCCGTCGCCCAAATCTATCCCCCATGGTAGACTAGTCTCAATACCATAGGTAGCATCTTCTAGGCCGGAGAGGAAACAACCAATTCGACCAAGTGTCATTCCGAGAAGCAATGGCATAACCAAAACGTCACCTGTTCGTTTTGTGATACCCATGGCCTTCTTTGCCAACTCGATTCCAGCCATACCGCCAAGGAGGCCTCCAACGATTGTCTTTCCACCGAGGAGGAGGGCTGGCTCATTGGTAACAATTAGAATAGTCGTCTGAGGGTGCTGAGCCCAAGCTAGGATTTTGGCTCCGATAATTGCACCCAAAAGACCTGCTACAATTAGTGGGTGCCTCTGCTCTGGGTCCAACGGATCCTTGCCCTTTGAAGACGCCCAGAGCATAACCAGCATGCTGACGAGATATCCTAGGGCCTCGAAAACAAAATGCGGGTGAATTCCTAGAATCATTACAGGAAACTCCATTCAAGACCCTCAGTTGTAGTCGATGAAGACGTTTCCCACCTTCAATTGTGCCTCGGAATTTTCTCCTTGGAAACTAATACATTGATGACCGATGAGTATCTCGCAAAGTCGCCTCAATGACGACAAGAGGGTCAACTGAGCCGTAAGGCGTTGACGTGCCCTGTGAGTACCGAGAGGCACAATCACTCTTCTTCGTCTGCTGCAACACGTGGCTCGTGAACTTCTCGGAAGACCACGGTTCCAACCTCAAGGTGCTCACGCAAGGCGCGGACCAAGGAGAACTTGGCGTAGGCCCAGTTCTGGTCGTAAGCGATTGAATCTGGTAGTGTGATGGTGACATCATCACCATCGAACTCAACCTCGAAGTCTGAGCGGCCAGTATTCATCTGTAGAAGTGTAGCAACTCGCTCAGCGCGGTCCTCTACTACCTTTACGATAGTGTAGGTGTAGCGTAGGGTGGTACCTGCTAGAGGGTGGTTGTAATCGATTCGAGCGCGGCCGGCGCGTAGCATCTGCAAGATACCGTTTCGTCCGCCGATTTCGACCGGAGCACCGATTGCAAGCATGTTTGGATCACGGACGCTACGTAGCAGAACATTCTGTGAGATTGTCTCAACTAGAGATGCGTCTCGCTCACCGTAAGCATCGGCAGGCTCTATGTCGAAAGTGTATTCGTTGTCTGCGTCAGCATCTGAAAGATGCGCCTCAAAGCCAGCGATTAGTCGGCCTTCTCCAACTACTGTAATCATCGGCTCGTAAGTGCGAGCTTCGTCGAAGACATCATGCTCCTTGGCAATCTCTTCCCTAGTAGTCTCGATAAGATCGCCAGATTCAGCGTTGTATAGGTCGTATTCGATGTGAACGATTGCACCGTTGTCCATGGATTAGCCTCCTGAGGGCGACCCGCCGACCTATCTCCCCTTTTTGATACGAACGGTTCTCCCATAGGGAGAATTTTCCAGCTTATTCCTCTTCTTTTGCGGGCACTGGACTACTACTGAGCAGCGCTGCAAGGCCGCCCAGCATGATTAAACCCCAACCGGTCCAAACGAGGTGAGAACCACGTAAATCGTGCACTGTGACGCGAATTTCCTCCACCTCTTCGGTCTCACCTCGCATCATCGAAGACAAACTGATTTCTGCCTGTTGTTGATCGAGAATGAAAATCATATCACCACTCGGACGAACCATCCTATCAACTTCCGAGCGGGTAGTCTGCCATCCAAAGCGGAGAATGCCAGGGGTGACTTCGTCTACTATTTCCCCGTCTTTTGTCACCTCGATTACAAATCCTGCGAATCCGTCTCCTATTTTGTAGTCGTATTCTGAGTCTTCGTGGCTCCATAACACCGTATCTCGGAAGGTTAGTTCGTATTCTTTGAATTCTACTGGAGTGTCTTTCTCCAGAGTTACCAAGTGACTTGGATCGGCACGATCTACGAGTGTAGTGGTTAGGACGTGACCTAGGAGAAGTAGTATGATTCCTAAATGAGCCATATGAGAGCCAATCAATCTCAAACGCGCAGCATTTGATTTGGCGGTAATTCCATCGGCTCGCAATTTAGGTAAGACCTTGCGACAGGTGACAAAGACCACCTTAGCGGTTGGAGGAAGTGCCACAAATAGCCAAGTAAGCATGAACATTGCAAGAGCACCTCGAGAGATGTTGTCTGTAAGCATCAATTGTGGGTCGCCGGGAAGAGAGAATTGCTCTGCGTAATAGGCGAATAGCAACGAAACGATTAGTGTAGTAGCCATGAATGCGTTTCCACGCTTTGCATCGATGCTCTTTCCTAGTGAATAGACTGTAATCGCTAGGATCGCTAAAACTAGGATTGGAGAGCCGTAGAATTCGTGAGCCGCTAGGCTCGTTCCATCTATCTCAGCCGCAAGCAATAACCATGTCAATGTCAGGAAGGCTGCAGCTGAATACCAAGGAATTGCCCTTGTGACCTTCATACGGACTGAGGGATCGTTGAATAATTTCGTCAGAGGGGATTCCTCTTCTTCCGCTGACATCAACCATGGGCCTAGGAAGAGTAGCATTCCTACAATCGATTGTTGCAGACTTGCAGCCCACGACCAACTGGCGAATAACATCAGGAAGACTCCTCCAAAGACCCAAGCCGCAGGAGGCTTCTCTGAATCTCCTTTAATTAGCAAATACATCAATGCTGAACCGACCAAAGTAACAGCCGTCGAACCCATCCAGATACCCAAAGCCGGTGTGGCGATGAGTAGAGCAAAAGAGAGCTTGCTATTTTCCTCTAGCATCGAAGATTTTCCAGATGATTCAAGCAGTTTCTCTTGCTGTTTCATTAGCCACAATAAGGCAGAGATACAGAGTGAAAACATGATTACGGAATAGGCTGCAACCTCTAGGCCGGCCGCTCCATCATCAAATAATTGTACGATTCGTATGTACGGGTCATCGTAAACTCGGCCTTCTTCGTTGCCTACAAAAGAGTGGACTGAGGCCCATACTCCATTTGCGCGCGTGACCAATGTCGCATGTATCGCAAGTGCGCCCGCGAGCATACCAAGTGATGGTGAAGCGATGATTGCTGAGTCTCTTTGAGAGTCGGTTCGCGCGCGAGCGTGTACGATCATCAAGAGTGCGAACCAAGGTAGAATCGAACCAGTCTCGACTGGATCCCAAGCCCAATATCCACCCCAGTCGAGTACGGTGTAAGCCCACAATCCACCCAATCCAATTCCTATCGTTCCAACGAGGAAGCCTGCACGTGCCCAGTGTAGTTGGGCTTCGTGCACCTGCTTCGCCTCGCGACCTTGGATAAGACCGGCGAGGGCTACACTAGCAACCGCTAGACAAAGTGAGTAGTAAGCAAAAACAATTGGGGGATGGATTACCATCAAGTCGGTTTGTAGCAAAGGATTGAGGGTTCCTCTCCAACCGGTTGATTCTGCAAAAGGAGAGAGTATCCAAGAAATTACAATTATTGCGGCTGTACAACCGTGCATTAGTCTAACTTCAACTGAATTCGCCACACTGCGACCTGCCATAAACCAAGTGACAATACCCATTATTGCCGCCCAAAGCAGAAGCGGGCCGGCTCTACCACCCCATACAGCAGAGATTCTGTAGAGCAGGGGTAACTCTTCTCCACCATATCTCGAAACCAAATCTAGATTTTCAAAATCGTAGATAAATGCCGTTGTCAAGAATATCCAAGGTGCAACTTGAGCCACCAAAGTGGTGTGTCGTGCCAAAGGCTCGCCTGCTGGCAATCGTGAGAAGCACCAAATTAGGCTGGACACTACCGCCAGCAACATCAGAAAATTTCCAACAGTGGGGAGTATTGAATCACCAGCCGTAAAACTTCGCCCTCGAATAACCGAATGAAAGCATTGCAGGTATAATCCGCTTTCCGTAGAGGCTCGGTCTTCGCATCAATAGACGCAAACAGACTGCTAACTTACCGTGCGGACCCATATTACTCATTTCATCAGGGAAGCACTGAGCCATAATCGACATATCTTCGTCACTGAGGTCGAATAAGGCCGACTTTCCTCTCAAAATTTTCCCGTAAGGTGGGAATTCGTCACTCCAGAGTTTCTGATATCGAGACATCTTGCTTGCCGATAGGTCGTTGGCTGCTATTTGCTCGGCGGCAACATCTGCCGCGAAGGTGGCAGATTTGAGAGCAAGATGAGAGCCGCCTTCAAACAAAGGGGAGGTGAATCCGGCAGCGTCACCGACCAGCATCAATCCATCATCGTAAGTCAATTCGAATGGACCTGAAATTGGGATAGTACCACCGAAGGCTGGATTACCCTTTTCCTTCCATGGTGGTGGAACTTGTTCTAGGTCCTTGAAGTGGGTGGCTTCGATGAATTCATCAAGGGCTTTCTTGGTTCGAGGCTTGTCCTCGGTAACCAAACCTACATTGGCTCTACCTTCGCACTTTGGAATCATCCAAAGGTAGCCCTTTTCGGCGTACTCCGGCCAAATATAGAAATCGAGATAATCATCTGTTGGAACTTCAAGCATCTCATATTGCATTCCTGCAATAACCTTACCTCGAGGGTTTAGATCGAGGATTCTGGAGGCCACTCCGGCTACTCCAGATGCATCGATAACGACCTTTGTTTGAATTGGGAATTGCTCGCCATTTCCATCACAAAGCCAGCCTGTGAACTTGCCGTCTTCGTCGTATCGTTTCTCCATACTACGCAATTTGTGTGATAGGTGTAATTGTGCTCCCTCAGAAACAGCTTCTTCTGCAATCCAGCGCTCAAAGAGATGTTTTTCCAAGACATAGCCTTCCTCAGTGAGTTTCTTGGCTGTTCCATCTGGGAAAATCACTCGAATGCCGTGTACTCGCTTACTGATGACATGAGAGGGAAGGTCGAGTTTGAGATTATCACATGCGATGTCGGATATGCACTCACCACAGTGTACAGGTGTTCCTATCTCCGCATGGTCCTCAATCAGAATGACATCGAGGCCTTGTCTGGCACTGTGAAGAGCGGCGTTACCGCCACCTGGGCCAGCTCCAATGACCAGCACATCGCACGTCGTGATGTCTTCCGCCACGGTGGTTGGCGAAGTGGGATAGGCCATGAATCCGTCGGCTAATTTGTCCAAAATGTCGTGACGAACATATTCAACGGTGAATCGCCACGCGCGGTTATGACTTGGCGCAGGCTCTCGCGTTATATCGATGCGTTAGATAGCGCAGGAGAGTTGCACAGAGTCAGTGAACCTGTGGATTGTCACCTAGAGGCTTCAACGATTGCTGACAAGTTAGTCAAATCGAATGGACCGGCTATTCTGTTCGAGCAACCGAGGTTAGCGGACGGTTCGATTAGCGAATTTCCACTAGCGATGAATCTGTTTGGTTCCTATGAACGAACCAATCGAGCCTTGGGTGTAGAGGTGCCCTCGGAAATCGGCGAGCGAATGGTCGGTTTGATGAAGCCGGACGTAGGCGGAATACTTCGGGCTCCATGGACTGGAATTCCACTTGCCTTGCAAGGTATGTCGATGGCACCAAAGAAGATCAGGAAGGGGGCCTGCCAGCAGGTTCGCATGGCTGACCCTGATGTGACTAGACTACCGATTCCAACCACTTGGCCCGAAGATGGAGGGCCATTCATCACGCTTCCATTAGTGATCACGGCTGACCCGAATACTGGAGTCCATAATATGGGGATGTATCGAGGTCAAATCTTCGGACCTAAAGAGGTTGGATTGCACTGGCAGCGTCACAAGCATGGAGCTGACCACGCTGCCGATTCCGGTGACAGCAGAATGCCTGTTGCAATCTGTATTGGAGGGCCACCGGAATTGATATTCTCAGCAATTGCACCACTTCCAGACAATTTATCTGAATTTGAATTTGCAGGCTTGCTCGGAGGTAGCCGCCTTCGATTGACAAAATGTCTGACTAACGACTTGTATGTTCCTGCAGAAGCGGACTTCGTAATCGAAGGTTACACAATACCTGGGGAGAAAAGGCTCGAAGGCCCATTCGGGGATCACTTCGGCTACTACTCATTGGCTGAGCAGTACCCCTTTATGCATGTGACTGCGATTACCCACAGGCGAAATGCCGTTCTTCCCGCAACCATAGTTGGAGTGCCACCAATGGAAGATGGATACCTCGGTGAATCGGTGGGTGATGCGTTCCGTCCGGTTCTAAAATTCCAACACAGAGATGTCATCGATCTTTTCCTACCATTAGAAACTGGATTTCACAATCTGGCGATTGTGGCCAGCAAACAGCGCTATCCACGACAAGCTCGCAAAACTGCGTTAGGATTGCTCGGAGCGGGTCAATTGATGTTCCTAAAATCGATTGTTGCTTGCGACCCTAATCATCCTGTAAAGGACCTAGATGCTCTTCTTGATGTCTTAGACTCAAAGGTAGATATCTCTAGTGATGTACAAGTTCTGAAGGGCCAAGTTGCTGACTCTCTCGCACATGCCTCACCTCACCTAAACGTGCATGACAAGGTGCTAATCGATGCTTCAAGCCCGACCCATGATGATCCTATGTTTGGGCTGACAATTCCCAAAGGCCCAGGTGAATCTATTGTAGATTTGGTAAACCAAATTGATGGAGTCTATCAGGTTAGAATGATGCGCCCATCAATGATGGTGGTAACCACGCATATCGAAGGGGGGCCAAAACCGGAAGAGTCGGTTGAAACTGTAGATGAAGAAGGCGCTGCAGCGCAGAGAGAACATATCGCTAGACTCAGAGATGCTATTTGGTCGATAGATGGCTCAGAGAATCTGCGCTGGTTATTCATCACCGATGACGATGTAGCCCTACAAGCCGATGGTTGGAGAAGGAAACTACTATGGCAATTATTCTGCAGGTTTGATGTTGGACGAGACCTGTATTTCGACGAGACTCGTTCACGGCTTGTTTGGGATGCAACAGCACCGATTCCAAGTATAACAGGTCCACATCCGGTTAGGCGTTGGCCCGGGGTAACCCTTCATGATCCAGAGATCGAGGCTAAGGTCGATGCTTGGATGGAAGAGAACAATCTCTGAGGTGGAATCATGGGAGTCAAAGAAGTTCTTGAATTCGTCAAAGTTGAGCATACTCTCTTCTCATTGCCATTCGTTCTAATCGGCTATATTCATGCCCACAATCAATTCCTAGATGTACTTCCAAGCGACTCTAGTTGGATTTCTATTGACATAATTTGGATTCTAATCGCCGCTGTCGGTGCGCGAGGTCTTGCAATGACTCTGAACCGTATCATCGACCGAGACATAGATGCTCAAAATCCGCGTACTGCAAGCCGACATCTAGTAAGCGGTTCAATGTCTATGCAAACAGCTTGGGGGCTTGCTGCTGTCTTCCTAATCATGTTGTTATTCAGCGCTTGGCAACTCAATGAGGTCGCTTTGATGATGGCTTGGCTACCAGTTCTCGCCTTCGTCATATATCCATACACCAAACGCTACACTTGGGGTTGTCACCTTTGGTTGGGGCTTTGCCTTGGTTTGGCTCCTGCAGGCGCCTGGTTAGCGCTATCAGCGGATGTTCACCAGTGGGATGCTATCTTCGATTCCCACTGGTACCCTACTGTATTCTTCATCAGTCTAGGAGTTGCTCTGTGGATTACGGCTTTTGACATCAATTACGCTCGTATGGATGTTGAAAGTGATCGCGAGCAAGGCATTCAATCCTTCCCAGCGAGATTCACCGAAGAGACTACCACTCGGACATCAGTACAGCTAACTCTACTGTGGTTCGCTTGTTTTGCAATAGCAGACCCCATGGATGAAATCTATTTCCTTGCGGCTGCTGGAATCATGGCGATTGCAAATATCGCTGTAATCATCGGCAGAGAAAGGCTTGCAGACTTCCAAACCACTCTCTTCCGAGTCTCAATGTTTACCGGTTGGATCTTGCTGGTAGCGATGATCATGCATGAACCAAGCGCTGGTGGAACGCAATAAGAGATTCAATTTGACATTAGAGTTCAAGAACGCCCACGATAAGCACGATATCCCTCAGGTGACGCCAATGTCAGATGTCAGCATGTTCCATCTGCATTCGGAATATGGTACAGCAGGTGACCAAGAGGAGGCGATTGATAGGCTAATGGAACAAATCGAAGCCGGTCAAGAGCGCTGCGTCTTGATGGGAGTGACCGGTTCGGGCAAGACCTTCGCTATGGCCAATATTATTCAGAGATTGGGTTTGCCTACACTGATTTTGTCTCACAACAAAACCCTAGCTCGACAATTGTGGCAGGAGATGAGTGAGTTATTTCCCGAGAACGCGGTTGAATACTTTGTCAGTTACTACGACTACTACCAACCAGAGGCATACCTACCTAATCGTGACCTTTACATCGACAAGGAGTTGCAGATGAATGAAAGAATTGAACAAGAACGATTCTCAACTGTTGCCAGTCTTGTCACCCGTCCTGATGTAATTACTGTTGGAACCGTTAGCGCGATTTACGGTCTGAATCCTCCAGAAGCATTCCAAGAATCCTATCTGCATTTGCAAGTTGGAGAATCGCTCGAGCCGCAGGATGTCATGCGCGCCTTGGTTGAGATGCAATATCGAAGAACAACGGGCGATATTGCAAGAGGTGATGTCAGACTTCGAGGAGAAGTACTCGATGTCTGGATGCCTAGTCGAGATGACCCGGTTAGAATTCGGTTTGGCTGGGATGGAATCGAGAAAATCACAGTTTGTGAAGCGGTTTCTTGGGAACCACTTGACGATTTCGAGGAGGCTTGGATTCACCCTAAGGAATTTTACATGACAAGCGAAGAAAGATTCATCCAAGCTTTGGAAGATATAGAGGATGAATTAGATCAACGCATCGATTTCTTTGAACGCCAAGGTCGGGATTTAGAGGCACATAGAATTGAGCAACGAACTAAATTCGACCTTGAGATGCTACGCGAAACCGGTTCTTGCAAAGGTGTCGAGAATTACTCGATGCACTTCGACGGACGGCAACCGGGAGAGCGCCCTTACTGTCTGCTAGACTTCTACAGATATTGTGCTGAATCGTATCATGGTGGAAAAGAGAGATATCTCGTAATCATGGATGAGAGTCACGTTACTCTACCACAGGTAGGTGGAATGTTTGGTGGAGATTGGTCAAGAAAAGCCAACCTTGTAGAGTACGGATTCCGACTCCGCAGTGCTCATGATAACCGTCCTCTGAAACTTGCAGAATTCCAAGAGCTGATTCCTCAGATGCTCTATGTCAGTGCAACTCCCGGAGAAAGGGAGTTGCGCCATCTCGCAGAGATTTCTGGAAAACAGGTCCACGAAGGATTGCTACACGCGCCGGCAGCGGGAGGAGCGGGAGAAGCAGATGTGCCAAAGAAAATCGCACGCTATCCAATGGAAGAAATTCTTGTCGATCTGCCAGAAGTAGTCAGAATGGAAATTCGGCCGACTGGGTTGTTAGATCCCGGTATCGAAGTAAGATCTACCAAAGGGCAGATCGATGATTTGCTTAGTGAAATCAACCAATGTGTCGAGAGAAACGAGAGGGTATTGGTAACCGTGATGACAATCAAATTCGCCGAAGAGGTTGCAGAGTATTTGCTCAAGATGGATGTGAAGGCTCACTATCTTCACTCGGAAATTGATACTCTCGAAAGAACCGAGATAATCAAGGCACTGAGACTAGGTCATATCGACGTGATTGTAGGAATTAACCTTCTGAGAGAGGGGCTCGATATTCCTGAGGTGTCATTGGTTGCAATCTTCGATGCAGAACGCGAGGGGTTCCTCAGGAACGAGCGTTCACTACTGCAAACAATCGGTCGTGCGAGTCGAAATGAGAATGGAAAGGTGATTCTCTACGCCGACTCTGTATCTCCTTCAATGGAAGCAGCGATAGGGCAAACAAATGCTAGAAGACGCAGACAAGAAGTATTCAACGCGGAAAATGGAATCATTCCAACGACCATTCGGAAGGCGCTACCGGTGATGGGCGCGGAAGTTGAAGATCTGATGGCTGGAGCCGCAGGAAAAGGGAAGGGGGGCGGTCGAAGATTAGTCGCTCGTAAACCAGGAACAAAAGGACTGGATGGAATAGTCAAAAAATTTGGACTTGGGGCCGGTGCATGGAATTCTACAGATTCTGTTTTGGAAAATATCAGCCAGCCTGAATGGGTTGAGGCCGCCTACGAAGCATTGAGTGAGGATGATGTCGAAGATACGACGATAGATGATAGTGAACGAGCCAAATTGATTGAGCGGCTGGAGAAAGAAATGAAACAAGCGGCGGCTAGACTAGATTTCGAACGGGCTGCTTCGCTTCGAGATCGAATTTATCAAATTCAGGAGGCAGAATAAGCGAATTATTGCCCTGAATCTGTTGGAACTGTCTTAGTCGAATTGAATACGAAAGAGTGAGCCGCCCGATTCGTGACGGCATACTCCCGCGATGACTTCTCGGCTCCGGTCGAGGATTACGACTTCGGCTCCGCCGATAGTCCACGCGCTCTCATCGACCAAATGGCGCGAGCCGGTGGCTTCACTGCGACCAAACTCGCACACGCGCGTGATATTCTCAGAGAATCAATGGCAAAAACCAATGATGACGGAGTTCTGAACTGGATCTCATTCCCTGCATGTCTGTGCGCAACAGGAACTCGAGGATTTTTCCTTGAGGCCGTTAAGAGAAAGTCATTCAATGTCATTATCACAACTTGTGGGACCTTGGATCATGATATTGCAAGAACCTACCAAGACTACTTTCACGGAGACTTCAATCTCGATGATATCGCACTTGGAGAAGAGGGACTCAACCGTCTAGGTAACGTCATAGTACCAAACGAGTGCTACGGAGAGATTCTCGAAAGAGTGGTACTTCCTTGGATAGATGAAATCGAAGAAGAAAGGTCAGCGGCTAATCCTGATAACCCATGGTTAGGGTTCGGGTCTGTGGAGCTTTGCTGGGCTATGGGAGACCGTATAGAAGACGAGAGTTCGCTTCTACATTGGGTCGCTAAACATCGCATCCCGATGGTTATTCCTGGACTCTCCGATGGTTCAATCGGGGCTCAATTATTCATGCACAGACAAAAGAATCCAAACTTCATGGTTGATTTTCTCGCTGACGAGCAAATTCTATCAGATCTAACTTGGACTGCAGAGGAATCTCATGCACTGATGGTTGGCGGAGGCATCTCAAAGCATCATGTAATCTGGTGGAATCAGTATCGCGATGGTCTAGATTCTGCTGTTGGCATTACCACTGCACCCGAACATGATGGGTCATTATCTGGCGCTCGACTTAAGGAAGCAATTTCTTGGGGCAAAGTTCGACCAGAGGCACCACATGTTGTGGTGGAGGGAGACGCTAGTGTCTTGCTTCCACTATTGGGAGCCGACCTGTTCGCATGATTTTCTTGCTCGGCGTTATACAATGCCTGTTCTGAGGTGGTCAGGCTTGCATATGACGGGATATTGCTTAAGAGGCGCCGGCGGTGCGCGGTGCTTCATGTCCGTAGAGGCAATGATGCAGAATATGATTGATGAATTGACTGACGCTATGAAAGATGCTGCAAAGCATGACAAGGGCGTAAACGCAGCCGGAACCAGAGTCCGCAAGACTATGCAGAGCATTAAGGCTGCAGCTCAGGACGTTAGGAAGCAAGTCCAATCAGACCGCTCCTGAATCTTAGATTACGACATATACGGTTCATTCGCCCTGCGAATGAGCAAACAATTCCATCAACCCCACGCGCATAGCGGTTGAGGGTCTCCACCCCTCTTCTCGACCTGCGGCTAGCATAGCATGGTGGAGTGGACCTAGGTCTGGTCGCGATATTTCACCAACGAATTGCTTTGAGGCTGGACTAGGCACATTAGTTAGAGATTCGACAGTGTGGGTTAGATTCAGTGCATCGGTGTATCGTTCCCAAAGCAACTTCATTTCTTCCAAAACTGCATCTGAACTCCAAGCACGACGGCCGGTTAAATCAATCACTCCATCTGGTGTTTCTGCATCCGACAATGAGACCAATGTGATTGCATCTGTAGCATCACGGATGTGAACCCAGTGACGCGCATGGATATCCTCTGGAGAAATCCCTTGTGAGCCATCCTTGACCCAGTTTACCCAATCGACCAGAATTTCACTACCCCAACCAGTTACTTGCTCAGGAACGAGAATGTCATGAACTCGGAAAACAAGTTTTGCATCTGGATTATCGAAGTGAGCGGGAATTACAGCAACATCTAGGCTGGTTGTTTGTGCAACTTCCCCTATGGCGATTATCAGATCTGAATCTCCTATGTTCTGAGTCAAAGTTGCGCCTGCTCGTTCTAGTCGATCAGCAATCGCTCGATATACCGCATCTTGCTCTCCGAGCAGGTGCACCACCTTTGTCATCAAAACCATCGGAAAGGCGCGCCCTCATGGTTGTGATGGCTAGAAATTCAAGCCGCTGTAACCGCTGCTTGCTCTACTGCAATGAAATGATCTAAACAGTTACGGACGATTGCAACTATCATGTCAATCTCTGGGCTTGTTAAACCGAAATGAGGTGTGAATCGGAGAGCGTTCTGGCCTCCGTGAATTACTCCCAAGCCCTGTTCACGACACCATTCTTCGATTCCTCCAAAACCGACTACTGGGAATCTATCAGGGTCTAGTTCGGCACATAGCAACAAACCGGTACCTTGTACCAAGGTTATGCAATCTGGATAATCCGATTGCAAGTCTTTTAGTTTTGAGAGGAATTCTTCACCAGCGTCACGAATATTCTGGCGCATTTCTGGAGTGATTCTGTTTAGAACTGCGACCGCAGTCTCCAAGGCACGAGGATTGGTTGTCATCGTGTTTCCATAAATTCCAACTACGTACAATTCAGCAGCTCGCTCACTTAATCCTAGAACTGAGAGAGGATATTGGCCAGCGTTGAGTGCTTTTGACCATGTCTCGAGGTCAGGCACTTCAGAATCTTGGAAGCCATCAAAGTCGATTACTGAGAGACAACCCTGACCCCTCAGGCCTGCTTGGATTGAGTCAACTAGTAGTAGTGAACCATGTTCTTTAGTTAGTCTACGAGCCTCATCATAGAACTCTCGAGTTATGCATTGCCCTGGACTGCCCTCTCCCTGAATAGGCTCCATTGCCATCATTTCAATGAAGAAGCCCTCTGTGTCAGCTCGAGCAAAGGTTGCTTGCAGGTCAGCAACATCATTTGGCTCGACGATGATTACGTTATCATCTCTGAATGTTGCCAAATTTTCCCGATAACCATCTTTGCAGGAGTCGGAAATTGACGCTGGGCGCTGAGTTCGGCCGTGGAAAGCCTGTCTAAGGGCTACGAGTTTGATCGGTTTGCCCTCATGACGACCGCCTTTCCCTGTCATCTGGTTAGCGTTAACATCTGCAATCCTCATTCCGATAGTAACTGATTCAGAACCACTGTTTAGACACACGAATCGAGAGAATGGGCAACTTCCCCTTGTATGCCCGACTTCCTTGCGAAGTGCATCAGCTAATCTCTTCTGGCTGAATGAAGGAGTCATTACGTTGGCCATTACCCAATTATTGCTCATCGCATCGATGATTTGGTCGGGTCCATGCCCTGCACCAAGCATACCGTATCCACCATTGTCATGGATTACTCTACCGTGGGATGTAATTATCCAAGGCCCTCGAGCTGCGATTGGAATGTAGGGGTTGACAGTCTCTGGCTTGTAGAAGTTGACATAATCCTCCTGAAGTTTCTCGATGAGATCAGATTCATCCAGCATCATTGTGGCCGCACCGACTTCAGCGCTCAACGCAGAATGATTCTCATGAGCTTCGGTAATCGCTCTAACCAGGTCGGGATTTTTGTTGCAAAACTCTTGCACTACTGAATCATCCAAACCAAGGGTTCGGGGGGTTCCGGAAGTTAATCGCATCTCGGCGAGTAGGTCGAACGCTCCAGCCATCGATTGTCCAACGAGCACCCGCTCATCAATATTTTCAGTCAAATCTTCTTGAAAATTCAGAATCTAAAGATTCTGTATAACTCTGCATTTGAGTTGATTTCTGCCGGTTTTTCTGGTTCTGAACCATGCAATTTCGAAGTTCTGATAATCATACAAAAAATCAAACACACTTTAATTTTCCAATTGAAATTTTCATTTTATGATGAAATTTCCAATTGCATTATCAGTCTTAGTTAGCAGATAGTATAAGTGCTAATCAGCACAAGATGCCCTAGGGACAAGCACGGGGGATGCACTAGCCCAACGGAAAACGAGGAAAGAAAATGAGCGAAGAATACCGTATCCAAGAATTACTTCAGAGAGAGGTTTACGTCGGAGATACACTAGTTGGTGTAATCACCGGAGAGAGATCTCACCCCCGAGATGAATTCGTAAAATCTATGCGACTTGAAGTTGTAGACGATGTTGCGGGAGAATACATGCGTAAGCCTGCAGGACGGGCACCATTATCGAAAGAATTGGTCCACAGTATAAGGCCAGACGGAGGCGTAAAGCTCTCGAAATCGATGAGAGAACTACAACGCAGGTGGAGGAATACAATCCGTATTGATGAACAACTTTGGGCGCCGGACGAATTGGTCGACCGTGCGGTAATGGACAATGATGGAATCGACATAGGAAATGTCGCAGGATTTGTCAAGGTTAAGCGAACATATCGAGGAGTTGTTGTAAACACTCACGCTATTTTGCGACGTAAGTACGACCTTCCAGAACAATTAATCATACCAGTCAAACAATTGGCTAGAACTACCGCCTTCTTAGATGAGTTAATTCTACGCTGCACTGTCACGAGATTGGTTACTTTACCGAGTTATCTGCAACTAAACGGCGATTCTGAGTGAATTATCCTGAAACATACCTCCCTGGTGTAAGTTGAATTGGTGGGCATGGCAGGATTTGAACCTGCGACCTCCCGGTTATCAGCCGGGT
>CAZKVK010000017.1:0-24233 GCA_964556195.1 uncultured Candidatus Poseidoniales archaeon | reverse complement strand
CTGCACTCCGCAGAGAAGGATATCGATGAAGACGGCGTTAGCTCAGTTTTGGGCGCTGCTGGTGTTGAGGTCGACGGTGCCCGAGTAAAGGCACTTGTCTCATCCCTCGGCGATGTTGACATCGGTGAGGCGATGGCTACTGCCGTCGCTGCGCCTGCTGCTGCTCCAGCTGCTGCTGGTGGCGGCGGTGGAGACGCTGCGCCTGCTGCTGCTGAGGAAGCACCAGCTGAGGAAGAAGAAGAGGATGAAGCCGGTGGCTTCGAGGGCCTCGGTTCTCTCTTCGGTTGAAGCAAATAGCAAGTTAGGACACACTCTGCAAGCACCGTTTAGCGGTGGCTATCAGGTCGTGCGGACGCTGGCCGCTTCAACGGGCGGACGCCGAGAGACGGCTCACCCTTCTCTCGTTCAGACTGTACGATTGGCTCAAGATTTAGCGTGAATTCGAATCACGTCGCCGTTCTGGACCTCGTGATCTGCACCGATTACGCGTCCGCTACGGGCGTCTGTAGCTCGGATGAATCCGTCCCCAAGATCCGTGTGAACTGCGTAGGCCAATCCCTTCGCGGTTGTTCCCTCTGGGATTAGTATAGCATCTGGGAGGATATTACCATCACCATCTACCCAATGCGTTTCATCTTGCACAGGATAAGCGACCCTTCTGTCGAGTCTATCGAATACGATGTCACCAACAAGACCAACCAATCCTCCTCCAGACCACTTTGCCAGCGACTCGCCAATTGAAGAAAGTGCATTCCTTTGGGCTTCGGACAAATTAGACTCTCCTTGTTCAGTAATTGTGAATTCACCTCCACCCGGTCTGTGTTGAATTAAACCCGCGGCACTTGCCCTACTAAGGGCGAGTTCTGCCTCCGCACTTGTTGGAATCAGTATACCTCCAGATGAATTTATCATTTCCTCGAGTTGATTCCAATAGCCATCTTCTGCTCGGTCTGCTTTGTTCGCTGCAACACAAATCGGGAATAATCTCGCTCTGACTGTCTTAGCTAGTGTTGTCAACTCCTCATTACCCCAAGACCAAGGCACACCGGCATCAGGATGTTTAGATGAAACCGCAGCAACGCCAGCCGAAACATGGGCCTCGTCTGCGCCGATTCCGCTAAGTTGGTCCAATAAATAAGTCAGAAGCGCCTTGTCGCCTTCTGATTGAACACGGCGCGCGCCTCGTTGCCAACTTGATTCGATTATTCCACGAATCCATGCATCCAACTCCCCAAGAAGGAACTCATGCTCTTCTACGGGATTAGAGCCTCCGTCGCCAACCGGATTACCCTCAAGATCTGTCGATCCTGATACGTCAACGACTTGGATTAGCGCATCACATCGAGCGAGGTCGGACAGGAATTGATTTCCTCGACCTCTTCCCTCATGAGCACCTGGAACCAAGCCGGCGACATCCACTAATGTGACTGGAACCAGCCGGTTGTGAGAGACGCAAGAGCCGGTATTTGGAGAACAGATGCTACCCTTTCGTTGATCATTATCTGTGGTTGGTTCAAGCCTTCCATCAGCCTCCCGTTTTGCTCGGAGTGTAGAGCAGGCACACGGTTCTCGGAGCGGAATCCATGCTACTCCTACATTTGGATCAATAGTTGTAAATGGATAATTTGCAATATCTACAGGTGTTTGAGTAAGCGCAGAGAATGTCGTTGATTTACCGACGTTCGGTTTACCGACTAGCCCTATCCTCATGTCTTTCCCTCCACTCAACGGGGTGTTTAGCCCTAACTTGACGGTGGTGGCTTGTACTGATTATCTTACAAATCAGTTGCTGAGCCCTTCTCTTCTGATTCGCCTACTGGTACCACCGTTGTTTCCATTCCTGCACCAGAGGCGAGAATACGTGAAACAGTTGTAGCCGAGGCGAGGTTGTAGGTGTCTGACTCGATTGTTGAGGCGGCTTCACTACCTTCTACAACAATCTCGCCACGGAATAGGCCACTAACCATGTTCAGACTATGTAGAATCATCGCAACCACAGCGAAGTAGAAGATTACAGATGCAGCCACTGAAAGTTCGTGAGATAGGCTAGATGGGTCTTCAACACCAGCATCCAACAGAGCCATGTCGATGGCACTAGAGGTCAGGCTGAGCATCAAACCGAGTAATACAGCGGCGCCCATTAACCAAAATGCGGTTTGGGCGCGCTCAGCAGATGCCAATTTTCGACCCGTAATTGAAGGATAAAGTGCAAGTACTGAACCAAGTGATAGTGGCACCAGTACCGCCCATCGACTCATTTCTTCGATTGTCCATGAGAGGCCGGAGATTGCATTGGTTCCTGAGACCGCATCGGTTTGAACGAATAGGGAACCAATGAATACTGGAATCATCGCTAATAATCCAAGATTAATCTCTGCCAAACCTGCATTACCTGATGCGGAGCTATCTCGTATGGTCATCATGGCATTTGCAACGAATGCGATAACTGGTACTGATGCAAGCGCCATCAGGAATGTAACAATAACCGTGTCATTGGATGACATAGCCAATTCACCTGCATCTAGACCGAATAAATCAGCAACTAGAGTTCCGTGGTTTGCACCAAATGGATTCAATGTGAATAAGCCTCCGAGCAGTGTTGCACCAACTAGTGTACGTGACCAAAGTGTATTTCCGGATCCGGCACTAGATGCGTATAGTACAACACCTGATAGTGAGAGGAAGAAGAAGCCACTTCCTTGCAATCTGTACATCAACCACTGGCCATCGCCATCGTCGATTGCACCGGTTGAAATTCCTGCGATTAGATTGAATGATTCGGCCATTAAACCTAACAGAATAAGCCATGCTGGCATCGGGATTGAGTCCGCGCGGTTCGCAACTGTCAGTAATTGGTTGATGACGATGGCTGTCATTGCTAGAACGTGTATTCCTGTTCCAATTACTAGGACGTTGAATCCTAGAATAACTGGATCGTGAGAACCAACCAAGGTGACTAAAACGCCTCCTGAGTAAAGGAATGAGACTAAGGTTCCGTTTCTCTCACTGGCCAAGGTTGTGCCCAATAATTTGGGAAGAATGTGTAGACCACAGCCGATTAGTGCCATACTTATTCCACCGAATGCGGTAACTGCCTTACCTGTGGCGGCTAGAGTCTCAGCGGTTGGGTCATATCCCCATGCGCTGAGTGAATGAAGGGCAGTCGGCTCATGTGCGAGCCACATTCCCTCAAAGGTAAACAGACCGCCGACCATCATCCATAGTACTGATTGCATAATCCATGCTCGTGCGGCTGAATCTGAACGACCCTCGACCAAATCGATTCCTGGACCAAGGGCCTTCTCGAGCATGAACATACCCATGGTTCGTGCTACATCGGAGAATATCCACAATCCTCTATGGACTAGAACGTAGAAAATTAGTGCGGAGAGCCAAAACACGGCAAGAGTAGTGAGAATCTCAGACATCACAGCCACCTCACTCGCGAGTTGCCTCCGTAATCATCGTCGCGACAATTGAGAACATTCCCAAGACCGCCCCGAGGATGAAGAACCAAATCCCTCCGGTCAAAGACCCAAAGGTATCGAAATCGGATAGAACCGGATAATCTTGCCCAGGATAGAGGATGCTGTAGACAACCATGAAGATTAGAGCGGAGACCAATGCTCCAACAATTACCACCTTCGAAGCCGCAGGTTCATTCTCGCCTTGTAGGAATCCGTCATCATTCTTCATTTAGACACCACTAGCCCACAACACTTCGTGGACGGGTGCACCACCGAAGATTCGCCCTTAAGCGTTGGGCGAGGGACGTAGTCCCTCACCTCAAGGAGCGCGCATTAAGTCGACGCGGTTACCTCGTCTATCTCGGCCGGTACCGAGAGGAGTGGGGAGATGCAGGTCTGAGTTGACTTCGGAGCGCCAGACTGCTTTGCAATCGCAGTCCAATCCTTTGAATTCAGCGAGGTTGCGAGAGACTGAGTATCGCTCTATAGCGGCAACTACTTGCTTGTCGCATGAACCACAATTGTGGGCGCCGCGAATCTTTCCTCCTGCAGTTGGATGAACGATTATTCGGGCGTCATGTTTTGCAGTCTCTTCGTGGGTACGCTGAACCATTTCAACGAGGGACCAAAGCCATGGAGGACGGTATTCGCGATTCCTGAACAACCGGTCGACGATTGTTCGATTCTGTATGTTCATTGGATTTATCGAAACTTCATCGGAAAGTGGCGCGACATCGACAAGCCACTTCGATGTGTGATTCAACGCGTCGCCTTCACTCATGAATGGCGGTTTGAAAATGAGGTAGGTTTTGACCCGAAGGCCGTTGCTTCGAAGGTCCTCTACAGCCTTCTTCCATGTCTTGGTTGAGAATCCTTTGTTGACATGAAATCGTAGTACTGCGTCATCGTAGGCCTCAAGACCAATAGCTACGGTACATCCAGAATGATGCTTGGCAAGGAACTCTAATTTATCTGGCTTACACATATGGGCTTGGGCTTCGACTACAAGGTGCAATCCCATTTCATATGTCTCTTTTAGAACGTGCTCTTGCCATTCAACTGGATTCTCTTGATCCTCAAAGAAAGTACCTGATGTATACACCTTGACCATAGAGCATCCTTCGAAATCATTGGTCTGATTTTTGGCTTCCTGCCACTGAGCGAATAGGTCATCTGCTGTTACATCGTCACGAACATCGTTGAAGTAGCCGCAGAAGGTGCAACCTGATTTCCACCACCAAGCACATCCACGAGTTCGCAAGATGACCGTCGCTGCTTGACAGGCTGTTCCATCTGGCATTCGCTCAGGTGTTACGTATACTGTCGCAGGCTTCTGAGCATCCCAAGATTCGCGACGGGCGATTGACTCGGTAGTGTTTTCCGGTGCTTTGACCAGATGGTGAATTTTCACCGTAGGTGAACCATCACCAAGCATGCCACAAGCCTGAGCCATGTCTGGTCGGCAGTCAGAACTGTCTTGATTCTGCCGACAGGCGAAAATTGATGACTGACCCACCTAAACCAAAGGCGGGGTGTGCACCTGAAGTCGTTTGAGATAGTTCAGAATATACTGACGTTTCTGATTATTCCATTCCTTGGGATAATCGTAGGAATTGCCGCAGTTCCTGGTGTTTGGATATTCCTTGAGGGTAGGGCTTACCTAGTTGAGCAAGAATATTGGATGGAATTAGTCGGAACTGGAATCGCCCTAGGGTTATCTTGTGTGGTTTGGGGGATTACACTAGTATTGATGTCGGGTTTGTTAGGTGGGTTATTCCGGCCTCGTCTTGAGCCCGGCAGATACCCTCTTCGGTCATTCGTTACAATCCAATGGGCTTGGTCAATGGTATTCCACAGAGTCGCAATACTATTCTTACCAGTACTAGTTCCTTCTTTTGTGGGCACGATTTACTATCGTTTGGCAGGCGCAAAGATTGGTTCCGGTTGTCAGATTAATTCTCCTCACCTAAATGATGCTGGATCGGTTGTCTTGGGGGATGGCGTGGTAATTGGTGGGAATGCAATCATCAACGCCCATTTGGTAGAGAAAGGTGAGTTGGTTATGGCCCCTGTAAACATAGGTGATGGTGCCCTAATCGGAGGTAATTCTACGGTTCAACCCGGATGTACAATCGGGGATGGGGCAGTCGTTGCTAACCGCGCAGTACTACCAAAATGGACTGATATACCAGCCGGGGAAGTATGGGGTGGTGTGCCAGCAAAATGCATACGCCTCGCAGATGGAACTAAGCCCGAATGAGAGATCATTCGTCGTCGACTTCTTCCTCGGGTTCTTCGGCTGCTTCATCGGCTATTTCTTCAGCCGCGTCTGCAGCTGCATCTAGAACTTCATCCATTCTCTCGCGGAATGTTGACTGCTTGAGTTCCTGCTCTCGAATTGCCTCAATCGCTGCATCAATCATGTCGTAGCGAGTCTGAATCGCTTGACTGAGGTCTTCGAAGAGTCTCATGTGCTGGGCGTACCAATCATCTCTAGAGGTCAATTGCGCCTTGGCAACACCTAGAGCCTCGTCAAGGTCTTCAGCGACCTCGAATACCCTGCCTAGACGAGCCGATTCACGACTATACATCTCTTCCATCTTCTGTAGTTCAGGCTCTAGATGCTTGACTCGTTGTGAATTCTTAGCGCCATCCAATTCGAGGTCTCTGATACGATTGTCTTTGTCCGAGAGGAGTTCCTGAAGGCCCTCCATCTCAATCTCTTTATCGATCATCTGACGCTCTAGAACATCAATGGTTGCATCTTTTTCATCGGAGGTATCTTTGAGGGCTGTGTAACCTGCGTATAGCTTCTCAAGTCGGTCTTTCTCCTTTGTCAAATCTTCCTCCAATTGGCGGATTCGAAGATCGGGGGAGTCAGTGGTGTCTTCATCGCTCATCAGCGCACCTCATATCCCTCGAAACTCCGCCCTGCTTTAACTTCGGCGGACTGAATTTCATCCTAGACCGCACTTAGAATAACCAACTTTGGTTTTGAGAGACCCCTAAAATCACTCACAAATAGCGGCAATAGCGGCGGCCAGTGCAACGTTTAGGCGCTTTGAATGGGGTATGTGCAACTTCTCATCGGGGCCGTGTGCATTATTGCCTGGGCCTGCTGAACCGGTACAAAGGAAGCAGGCTTCGGGAAATTTGCTCTGAATCATCGCCATGAATGGAATTGTTCCGCCAATCCAAGTAGCCATCGGTGGGTGTCCGGTAAGGTGGACACTCGCGGATTCTAGAGCAGACGCCACACCTTCATGCAAGGAAGGTGCATGGAAGCCATCGGCTGGTTCGGTTGTATGGTAAGTCACTTCTGCGCCGTATGGTGGATTGGCCTCTAGAACTTCCTTCACAATCTCTTGAACATCGTCAGCCTTGACCCCTGGTGGAATTCGGAAACTGAGCTTCAAGTCAGTATTTGTTCGTAGAACATTTCCTGCAGTTTGTACGGGAGGTATACCGTCTGCTCCAATTACCGAAAGTGCTGGTCTCCAATTGATATCCAATAGCATCTCACTAGGTTCTTTGGACTGCGCTTCAAGGGTATCAACAACCGGTAATGACTTCCATAGTTCATCTCCAAGGATTCCCCCTAAGGCGGCTGCTTCTTGTTTGATTTTGTCAGAGATTTCAACGTGCATTTCAGGGATTAGGACCTCACCTGTCTGTGAGTTCTCAACTCTATCTAGAAGCATTCGCTGTATCCTAAACGAAGATGGAATAGCCCCGCCAGACATTCCAGAATGTACTCCTTCGTGTGAGACTCTTACACTCAAGTTTCCAGCAACAAGGCCTCGCAGTGCCTCGGTTACCCAAATATGTTCGTAACTTGGCCCTCCGCTGTCAAGAACCACGATTAGGTCAGGATTACCCAAGTCATCGGTTAACGCGTCGAGATAAGGAGGTAGATCAAATGAACCGGATTCTTCACAGGTTTCGATGAGGAAGGTAGCCTTCGGATGTGGAATGCCAGCCTCTTGTAGTAGCCGAATTGCAGTTACACATAGATAACCGCCGTAGCCATCGTCTACCGATCCACGCCCAAAAAGGAAAGGATCGCGGCGTACAGCCTTCAGTGGGTGTAGACCTTCGGACCAAAGGTGAGGTCGGCTAGGTTGCTTATCTAAATGTGAATAGAACATTACCTCGCCGCTTCCAGTTCCTTCAACCGTCACCAAAAGAACTGGAGAATGGTCACCAATTCGGTGGACATCGTAACTCATACCCTGAATTCCTTGATCTTCCAACCACGTGCAGAATAAATCGATAGTAGCCTGTAATTCTCCTAATTCGTCCCAATTGGGTTCAAACATTGGCGATAAAGCATGTATCTCAATAAATTCGCCAAGACTAGGGAGAATTGACTCTTCCCAAATTCTCTCGGCATTCTCTGCCATGCTATCTAGGTCTACCGTCATGGACTTGGGTTATCGCTTAGGCAAATGGATTCTTCCCCACAAGCGGCTCGCAAGTTTACTCAAGATTGGGGTCGACTACTAAGTTCTGGGAGAGGGCCACAAATTGGTAAATTTCCTCTATTGAACGGACATATTCTGCAAATATGAGTCTCGGATGCTGGTCTTCTTTGGAAATCTGCTAGTGGTAATTCTGTAGCCAACTCCATCCGAGCCGCAGTCGTGAGAATCTCATCTAAGTCTGATTGTGCTGCGGCAAACATGTCTTCTGGATAAATCACTAGGCGGCCTGAAACACCGACAAGTATTGCAGGCCTCTCTACTCGGCGTCGTTGCCCCTCTGGCCGACCCGCTTCCATCATCTCCAAAGCTCGGTGATATAGTGCCAATTGCAACCGGTGATGTTCCAACATATCGAGTTCTGCATCATTGGCGGGTGAGGTTGAAGTGTTTCCGTAAGCATCGATTAATTCGCCCGAGCCTTTCAAAACCGTCTCTGCCTGCTCGGTTTTCAGGTCGATTGGACGAATAGAAGAGGACCCATCCTCGTGAGTTGAACATAATGCAAGGTCGATTGAACCATCCATGTCGACAAATGCGTTCTCAATCTGAGCAAGGGTTTGTTCGCCATCAGGGGTCCATCTAGTCCGAGATACAGACTCAAAAGAGATTGCATTTGAGATGGTGAATGGGTATTCAGTACGTAATCCCTCAACCCTTTCGCCGTCGATAATTTCTGCATTTGTTAATCGGCCAACATGGCCTGCTTCGATTCTCTGCAACATCACTGCAACAATCTCAGAGGTTTTCTCAACATCAACACCCATCGGTATTAATTCGGCGAATACTTCGGCCATCAATTCACTATCTAATAAGCGACTATCAACTTGAGTTGACCAAGTTGTTGGAAGCGGCATTGAGGGTTGATTTCCTGCAGGCCCAGGGTTGCCAATTCCAACCTCAAACATCCTGTGTACAATCAGTCCCAATTCAGTTGGAGTTGGAAGATTCTTGTCTTCATTTTCTATATTCGGTTCATCCATTTGGCGAGCAGAGCGAGAATCGTTGTCCTCGTCGAGTAGTTGATTTGAGGAGAATATGGGGTCAGGTTTCAATCCGCCTCTTGTCTCAAACCAATTACGGCGGGGGCAAGCGTCAATTTTGGATAATCTATGAGGGGCTAGGCGTATTCTTGCTCCAGTTTCCAACCTTGAGGATATTTCTATCTCAGCCACCCTATTTTCGGTTGCTGCTTGGTGCAGCATGGTTTGGCGAACAAGGGGGGAATGCAGTACGTTCTCATCTGGATTCTCGCTGATAAGACAATCAGGGTGGTGGTATACATTGATGCCCATTTTCGCGCGGCCTTCTTGCTCAGTCCTTAGCCATCCATCAAAACGAAGTGAACCAGGATTTAGTATTCTATCAGGCCCCCTCTCAGAGTTGAGTGGGTGCGGTTGATCGTTATCTTCCTGAGACATCCAAGGTGAATCTTCAGAACGTTCACCTCTACGATGAGAGGCTTGTCTAAGTGATTCAGCCCACATTTGACCTAGGGTAGTTTGAGTAGAAGAATATCCCCAAGGCAGCCGTAAACCTGTATCTTCTTCCCAAGTAGTGTCTTTTGGAGATCCTACTATCACCAAATGCTCCTCGGCCCTCGTTGCGGCGACGTAAAGCAAGCGTCTAGCCTCAGCATTCTTCCTCTTTTGGGCGATTTTTTTTGCGTGTTCCCACATAGCCGAAAGTGGATACTCATCGCCGGGCCATGGAGCAGGATGTCCAGCAAAGAATTCAGGACTGACAATTAATCTTGATTGGGTTTCATTGGTCAATGTAATGATGCCTTTCGCACTGAACAGGTCTGTAACAAATACTACTTTCGATTCGAGGCCCTTTGAGTTGTGAATAGTCATCAATTGAACAGCGTCCCCCTCAGGGGTATTCTTTCCCTCAAGAGCACGGCCCGTTTGTTCTCGCAGATCTCGCAATCGGTCTGCTATTACAATCGCATCACGACCGACAGATTCTGAAATCAAACGAACCTCATCGATGAATCTCTCCACATCCTGAATTGAGCCTTCTTCACAATGGGCGGTTAGCAGATCAGATTGATCGATGGTTTCGAGAAGTAAGTCAATTATCCTTCCAGAGGAGGATAGGTCAATCCACCTCTGTACTAACGCTCTTTGTCTGGGGGTTGAACTGTATTCGATGAGTCGGTGTAGCAGATTCTCGTTTTGCCTTGTCGCTAGGAATGATTGTAGTTCGGCATCGCTCATTCCTATCAAGGAAGAGCGTGCGACCCAAGCAGCAGCGAATCTGCTGTTTGGTCGGGCTATGAATTGTATCAGTCCATCTAGATCAGAGACCACTGGTCGGCGCATCAAGCCGCCCTCTCGATCAGCTTGCACTGGGATGTTGTGATCCCTTAGATGACGAACCAGAGCATCTCGAATCTTTGAGCGACTGGCCATTAGTACCATGATGTCACTATATCGAATAGGGTCTTCGGATGGTGGTATTGCCATCCAATCTCCATTGGGTTGCATCACTCTAGTCTCTCGACATTGAGTAAGGGCCTGTATCCTCTTTGCAATCATCATTGCTTGACGCTCATTCGAATCTGCTTTACCAGACTCGAATGGATCAATGTAGGTGGTCAATTCCGTTGGAGGGTTTTCTTCCCCATCGTTCATTACAGGACAAATCCATTCTAGGCTTCCACGATTATTCTCGTTGGCTGATGATGGTAACAAACGCTGGGCTGAGGCGTAGTAATCTGCGTCCGGGAAGAAGCGATGTCTATCTGAGAATATATCCTCCCACCATTCATTCATAACGTGTAGAAGTTCTCCATCCGTTCGATAATTCGTAGTAAGGGAAATCTCACCTTCTGAACGAGCAGTGACCTCGTCTGGATGGAGTGAGGTAATTCCTTCGGTAGTTTCGAAATCAACCCATCCTGTTAGATTGCGTGCATTTTCTGCTAATAGTTCAGAGGCACGTACAATTTGTCTTTCATGGGAAAACCTCGGGTCACGACTAACGACATCGCTCCGGAGAACTGGCTCTCGGGTTAACTCAGAGATATTCGCATACTCATGTCGATTTATGGCTCGAAGTCGATGTGCAAATTGTCTGAATGCAGCGACTTCGGCTTGCCTGAAAGCATAGATTGATTGTTTCATGTCGCCAACATAGCAGACGGTTGGTTGCCAGTCTGTGTCTGGTTCGTGAAGGCCATCAGTTGCAACAAATTCTCGTGGGCCCCAAAGTCTTGAGAGAATACGCCACTGCAGAGGTGAGTTGTCTTGAGCCTCGTCAATGATGAAGGCTCGATACCTTCGCCTAATTTGTCGTAACTTCTGGTATCTGTGGTCGAGGTCGCGACGAATTTCTCCTAAATTTGAAGCCGCACCTCCTGCCAATTCTGGATTTGCCTCCATTTCATCCAAGACAACAAATGCACGATGGATGTGGTCATCACGCCATGTGTTCTCTCCAATGGAATCTAAAGCCGAAATTAGCGGTTCTGGGTAAAATGTGCGGCATACCCTTGGACAAGAAGCTAACAATAAATCGCCAGCTAGCAAGGCTATATCTCGATGTTCATGAACCTCTTCTCTCTCTTTTAAAACATCTACAATTCCAGCCAAACCTCGTAGAATAGTTCGGATATCATCGAGGTTTTGTGCTTCGGCTTCTATGTTGAATGAATAAGCCTCAGGACTTGTTTCGACTGGAAGTCGTTCGGGTAATTCCGCAGGAAGATGAGTCAGATTAAATCGAGCATTTGTTGGAATTATCGTGTCCTCCCTAGAGTCCAGAATTAACGCAAGTAAAGAGTGATGTTTCACCCTTTGACCGGCCTCTGAACCGAGGATGTTGCTAGCACGTGATTTGCAATCCCCCCATATATCTCTGACGTTAGATCGGTCGGAGCCGGTTAGTGCTGTGTAAGATTCTATTCCAGGGCGCCAAGGATAACTATGGTGACTTGGCAATTTTCCACTCGGGAAAGGGTTCCAATCATCTTCGTCGAGAAGGTTTCCTCCGATGGTACACATGAATACCCTGCTGAGCCAAACCAAACGCTCCCAATCATCAGCAGGAGGGCCACTATCTGAGAGTAATGATAGGACATGAATTCGAGTTCCTGCTTCCCAACCATTGGGTGCTAATCTAGGATAACTACGAACGCAATCTACGAAATCTTCGATAATCGATTGCATACAAATTGTCACTTCTTCGATGTCTTCGGTCCTAATGGAAGTCATCAGTCGCTGTTGCAATAATCCGGGGTCTATTCTCTCATCTTGGCCCAAAAGACCTCTTTCTCCTTCTGAAATGAATATTGACTTAGAGATTATAGGATTGAGGATTTTGGTTGCTCGGGTTCTTCCGGAATAGTGTTGAGTGATTCTGTCACGAGCTGCTAAAACCGCTTCAACATCATTAGAGGGGATTCCTGCATCTACAGCATCGCCGTACAAATTTGGAGAATTGGGTAATCTCCAAAGTGTGTTGATGCTTTGTTCGATTATTCGTAAAATCTCAGATTCGGTAACAATGTCTTCACCGAATTCATCCCCGAGGTAGCTACGATATGGCGCCACTAATTGATTGAAGAATGAGTCAATGGTACCAATAGGGGCATCTTCCAACAACATTAACAATTGTTCGCAAAATCCGTCATGTGTTATTCTAGGATCTGCATCGTATTCTCTTGAGGCGGTGAATGAACCGGGTCGTAATCGAGCGATTTTTTGCCTTAATTTATCCCTCATCTGGTCGGCTGCGGCTACTGTGAAAGTCAGAAGGACTACCTCTGAGGGGAGCAAACCTCCCCATTCTTGCAAATTAATCCGTTGAGAAGAAGGAGAAATTAGAGTGCCACCATCCAATTGTCTAGGTCGTTCTGGCCTCGGAAGAAGTCGAGTTGCACGTTGGTCCTCCTCAAGATAGTGCTGAATAACTCTCTCTACAATGGTCATAGTCTTGCCAGTACCCGCACCGGCATCGATGACAATGTGTGAGTCTAGATTGAGTGCTAGGCGCTGGCCAGTGTTCAGAGTGATAGGGTCGGAATTGTCCTCATCATTACTCATCGTCATCGATCATCACCCCTGTATCTAACATCACAAACTGAAGTTACAGGACAGAATTTGCAAGCGTCCTGGCTCGGAGTAGGGTGAACCCGTCCATTGGCTGCGCCCGCGGCAGTAGCAAGGGCCGTGGTAAGGCGCTGAGCCAACCATGCCCTGAATGAGTCACTTGCTTGGTCTGGTTCTTCATCTGGAAATCGATGCATATCCGATGTTTGTTGGTGACTCTTATCACCTATCTCCAGCTCAGAAGATTCTTCGTTCATCAGGTCTGAAATCTCTAAGAAATGATTCGTATTATGACCAATTACACTGATTCCAGCAGCGATTACCAAGTCGCCTGGATGTGCTATCTCCCATGCTCTTGCATAGAGTGCAAGTTGCAATTCCTCTAACAGACCCAAGCGATGGCGTTTGAGTGGTTTGCCTTCGCTGGTTTTGATGTCACGGATGATAATTTGTCTACGAGGTTGCCAGTCCTCCCCATCCAGTCTGATTGGGGCTACGGATTTTGAGCCATTATCATCCTCAAAAATAGTCATTTCCGAATCGAAGGGGAGTAAATCTACTCGGTCTATTTCTCCTCTCAATCTCAATGAAGGTAATTCTCCATCGCCATGGCTAGACAACTCTTCTGGAAGAGATATTTCAATTCCGTTTTCATCGAAAGAAAGCGCCTCCCATTCGATAGCAATTGGTATTGCCCCTGATAATGTTCGTTCGGCGGCCATCATTCGACCAATTCGGCCGGCTAAGGGAGTTGGGCCTCCTTCGCTAAGCCAATCAAACCACTGATCCCTTGAGAAACCGGTTAGCATGCGTAAGCGAGTATTGGAAACTGCGTCGGTCCTCTCCAACCAAGGAGCTAAATCGGCGAGAATACCTAGCCCGATAGATTGCAATTCAGTATCGCTTTGATTTGCATTTGCAATATTCAAGGGCAGGTTGCTATTCTGTATTTCTTCAAGAGTTCGTTCTCTATTCTCCTCGACACCCAATATTTGTTCCATCAATTGATGGTGAACCTTGTGGAGCAAATTTCCTTGGACTCTAGCATCAAGGTCTTCCCTTTGGCGTTCCTCTTCTTTAGCATACAACCCTCGGGTTAGCCAACCTTTTCTGGGACAGGATAGCCAATGTTTCAGGCGACTCGCTGACCAGATTGGAACTATCTGTCCCGCGCCTTCAACATGGCCATGTCGAGAATCAAATGGGATTGATCCGGTTTCTTCTGGGATGAGAGGCCTCGGGTCGATTGATGGCATTCTTGGGCCCCCGACTACCGGCCATCGTGAGGCCATCCTCGGACTGACCTTGTTTGCTGGAGGTTTGACTGTCAATTGACTATCTTTGATATCCCAAATATGTGGAGTAGCCGATTCGGGGAGATATCCTTGCTCATCTACACCTCGTGGTTTTCGACGTTCTCTATCCTGCTGAATTTCTACGTCGAGAGGTATTGAAACCGCTGAGGGGTTGAGGGAAAATCTAGATGGCGCCTCCATATTGCGCAATGAGTTACCATCTCGCCATCTTTGATGGCTCGAGTCGTTTTCTCTACTTGGAGATTCATCTAGATAAATGGATGTTGAATCGGAACTATGGACACTAATCCATTCACGAATCGGGGCGGCTACCGGAGTGGATTTATCTTGGCTGGGATCCAAAACTACAATCTCAGAATTTGCCGCACTTAGCAAGTGAGACAAATGATGACGAGCTTCCCGGATAGGGGTATCGGGTCGAAGGATACCCAGTCTATGACGCTCCTCCTCACCAAGCAGTGGAAGCTTCTGAACTCGTAAATCCCAAGAAGAACTAGAAATGTTTGCTAGGATAATCAAATCTGCACTGCAACCTAATGCACCCTCTGGTGTGCTTAGGCGAACTCGGCTGTATGAATTGCTACCGCCACTTCTCACTGGGGTTGAGGAGAGGATTGTTTCCAACTCAAAAACCCACTGAGAGCCGGCTTGTGGGATGGATTGACCTGTTGTCAGCTGCATCTTTCGAAGTCTAGAATGTGCATCAACTACGCTTTGCACTACTGCGGCTGGAAGGGAATTAGAGCCATCTGCTGAGTCAATACCCGATTCTAAATCAACTCTTGATAGAGCCGCAGTAAGCCATTCATCGCCACTGTTTGTGGCTTCTATTTGTGGCAGGTCTTGGCCGCTATGACAACCGCGCCACAACTCGCGGTTGGAAAGTACCACCCGATCATAATCTGCAAGAAGTGGTCTATTGCTTTGGGCTAGCGAAAGTAGCCACCACTGCGTGGCTTCCTTAATCGGGCCTTTGGTATCGTCAGGCTCTTCTCTTGCAAGAGTGATTAACCATCTCTCCAAGGTTCCAGCCCCGCCAAGTATGTGGTCGCTTCGAGCCAATTCCGATAGTAAATCGGCGCTTGCTATTGGAAGAATTTCCGTATCCGATGGATGAGAGTTTACCTCTGGGAAAATCCTCAAAGATTCCTGTAAGGCAAGCGCGCGCAATGAATCTAGAGACCACGCATTAGGCCCGTGGCAAATACCAGCAAGACTAGCCAACCAATGTCCAAGCGGTTTGCTGGAAGCCATGGATTGAGAACCCGGTAGCGAGATCCCGAGATCTTTCAAGGCTCGAATCCATTGGTGGTTTTCTTCATCTGATGTAGGGTCAATCAGCAAGATGCTAGATTCTGCATTGGCCCTCAGCTGCTCAGCAATTAGTCTCGTAGCCAGTGGAATCGAATGGACCTCTCTCTGAATTCTAAATCTACGATGGCTTGAGGTTTCAATCCCTTCTGATAGGTCCGCCAAATCATGCTGAGGTAGCCAATTAGGTAGGTTTTCAGATTCCCTAATTGGGTATTGATCTTCGAGAAGAAAACCATGAAATCCTTGCCTGAAATTTCCAGGATATACCAATTGGTGAATCGAACGATGTTGTGAAATTACTCGTAGTAACTCTATTTTTCGTGAGGGCATAACAGGAGAATGATCGAGCATTACAATTCCATCGACCTCTGAGAGGCTAATTGGGGGAGTTTGGGAACCCAGTGCCCTCTGGAGGCCTTCGATTACTCGATTAGTAACAAAGTCGGGGTGTGTTCCTCCTAATTGTTCTTCCAATTCTCTAAGGACGCGTGAGAAGCCAGCAATGCCTGCTCCCTCCCAATCCTCTAGTCTGCCCTCACGTGCCAAAACCGAATGGAGAGCGGCTAGAGAACGCGTCTTGGTTCGATTCCATTCAAGTTGAGGTATTGGATGAATTATCGGGAATTGTAAATTAGCCGCAGCCTCGGCACAGGCGGCATTGAGAATCAGATTCCAACCACCTGACATCGATAGGATTCTTGGCATCCGTAAATCCGCAAGAAGAGATTTTTCTAGCGAATCGATGGTGTGGTGAAGGGTTCTGTCGATGACCACACCCTCATCGGCTAAGCGCTCGAGATTCTCTCGTCTAGCCTGCTCTCCGGGATACAGTATGAGAATCCGTGAAGGGCCGCCTTGGGAGTGTGGCAATAGCTCGGTACTTTGCCGTTTGATGTGGTCAACTAACCAAACTGGAAGTGGTCCGGGTTGAACATCTTCATTGGTAACCGAGTGTACCAGTTCCTGAACCATGACACCACCGAGCATCTACGATGCTTTGAGGGGGTTCTTGAACCCGCCGATGGGTTAGGCTCAGAATTGACCTCATTGGTGTCGGCTTCTGACTAATGGAGCAGCCGCAAGGAGAGAAAGGAAACTGGCAATTCCAATTCCCGGTAGCATTTCATGGAACTTTAGACCACTGTCTTGTTCTACTTCCCAATCGATTAGCAATACTGCGTTCATATCCTCTCCATCCCAAGCGGCTGGAACATCGAGAATTACTGTTCCATTAGTCCCAGAAAGCTGATTTGCTGCATGATTAACATGGAGATAATCTTCCAAATTGTTACTGCCATCCTTGAAATTTGCTGAATCCTCCACGAATAGTATCCATGGAGTCGTAGTCTGGGTTGGACAATCATCTGAACAAGAAAATACTAGATTATCGAAGTCCCAAGAAAAACTCGCTCCTGTTTCGGTAAAAGTAATGGAAAAATCGATTGTTCCCTCGGTGAACCAAGCTCGATTCCCAACCTGTAATGATTGCGAATAGTCGTCAACCAATGAAACACCTTTGGCCATTGACCCAGTATGCAAGCGCTGACCATCTATTACCAAACTGGGGGCGATTCTCTCTTCTCCAGCAACCGAATTTGAGGACTTTCCATAATTTTCTACCCAGCGCTCCTCGGTACTATCGGAACCGAATGGGTCTTCCGGTTCTATCCAAACACGGTGATAGTGGATTAGTACCGCGTCAGTGCCTTCTACTGCTTCACTCATGGCTTCCTCAGATTTTACACAATTAACACACCAAGTTGCCGTGTATACCTCAACGATATTCGGCAGATCAGCATAATCAGAGCTGGTGCTAGAATCAACTGTACCATTACCCATTGGCAAGGTAAGGCCGCCAAAGGTTCCAGCATCCTGCTGACCTCTAGCGTCGACCCAAATCGTTCCGCTCTCCGCTAGAGCACCCATTGGTGCTAGCAAGAGAGCGGTTACTAAGACCGTCAGAAGGCTTCGCATCGAATCGCGGAAATCATTTTGATGATGAAGGGTTCGCTATCATTGCGTCGAAGAAAAGGCTGTAATCGTCCTTTCGATATCTTCATCGGTGATGTGTAAATGAGTAACCGCTCGGACCAAGGAGTCATCGATATCGATGATGTCAACTCCTTGTTCGGAGAGTGCTGAAACCACTGATTTGGCAGTGCCTTCTGGGGTAGAAATTAGAACTATGTTCGAATGAACTGCATCCAACTCTACTGAGTATTTTGGCATTTCATTAATCGCTACTGCTAGCCTCTTGGCTCGAATGTGATCTTCCGAAAGTCGTTCTAGATTATTCTCCAGAGCATACAGTCCACCTGCGGCGATTATTCCCGCTTGTCGCATACCTCCGCCTAGCATCTTGCGGAATCTGTGGGCTCTGTCGATGAATTCCTTACTACCAACTAGAACTGATCCTACGGGTGCCCCTAAGCCTTTGGACAGGCAAATGGTGACCGTATCGAAATCTCGAACCATTCTCGCAGGGTCCGTTCCTGAGGCTGCTACGGCGTTGAATAGGCGGGCACCGTCCATGTGTGAACTGCAACCATTATCGTGAGCAATCTGACAAATCTCGTCGAGAATTTCTTGTGGATAAACCGACCCCCCGCCTAGGTTTGAGGTATTCTCGACACAAACTAAACTGCAGTCAGGATAATGCGATTCGCTTCCCTCTGCTTTACGAATCGCTGCCTTCACATCCTCTGGTTTCATTATGCCGTAGGAAGCAGGAACTAGTGACATGGAGCATCCTGCAAGAGAGGCATAACCACCACCTTCGTATCGAAAAATATGAGATTTTGTGTATGCGACTATCTCATCACCTGGTCGGGTATGAGCAAGTATGGCTACCGCGTTACCCATGGTTCCAGAAGATACGTAGAGGCCTGCTTCTTTGCCCAATATCTGTGCCACTTTATTTTGAAGGATATTCACCGTTGGATCGTCACCCATTACATCATCTCCAACTTCTGCAGAAGCCATCACTTCACGCATGGATTCTGTGGGCTGGGTGACCGTATCCGAACGAAGGTCGACCCTGTCAGACGCATACTCGCGCATAGTTCTCGCGAATCGGACTCACATTTCAAGAAAACCGAGTGTGTTGTTCCACTCCAAAGTCTCTAATTTATCGAATCAATCTTCTTCAATTTTCTTTGGAGTGGCCTCTCTTGGCTTCTGCTTACGAGCTCCTTTAGGTCGCTTTTTCCGTCGCCTAGCACCCTCTGGTGGCCTTCTTCCTCTCTTTGCTTTCGGAGCAGGTTTGCTCTTACCCTGAGTCATCAGGAACCCCCCTATTGCAAGGACTACGATAGCAGCTCCAGCAATTGCAACCATTGGTAGTCCACCCTCTTCATCGCTAATACAGGAAGATTGTCCTTCTTCGGGTTGAGATTCTCCTGAAGGGCAACGTGTTTGTTGGGAAGAACCAGAGGATTCAACGAAATAGTCAGCACTAGCAAGGATACAACTTTCCTTGCCGAATAATGGTTGGTAAGTTCCGGGTGAACACGGGGTTTGCTCACTTGAACCCGCTGAGGATACTATGTGTCCTGGGTCGGATTGCTGACAATTTGATTGGCCGGTGAGGCTTTGGAAACTTCCAGCTTCACATGGAACTTGTTCAATTGCCCCAAATTCATCTACGAAATGGCCTTCATCGGCTTCTAGACACGAAGATTGACCGGTGTCTGGTTGGTAAGTACCTGGGTTACAATTCTCAACTGTCGAGGAACCTGTCGCGGCAGAATATTTTCCGGCAGGGGAATCCAAACAATCCCTTTGGCCTGTGTCCCATTGGTATGTGCCAGGAAGGCATTCTGTTTGTCCGGTTGCGGCATTGTAGGATACAAAATTACCAGACGATGCTGCAATACAATCTGTACTTCCCGAGGCTGGTTGATAACCGCCAGGCATGCATTCCTCCTGTTGTGAGGAGCCATCGAATCTGACGATATGGCCAGGATCGGCTTCTGTACAGGATGCAGCCCCTTCTTCTGAAGTGTATGTTCCTGCAAGACATTCGAGTTGTACTGTTGATCCCATGTCTGGAACATAATAACCTGGTGATGCATCGGTACAGGTAACTATTGCAGTTGCAGTTGAATAGGTACCCGCTGGGCATTCCGTCTGACTTACTGAACCAGTATTGGGAACATGGTAACCCGGCTCCGATGGGTTACATGATGTGCTTCCCATTTGATCTTGGAAATACCCTTCTGCACAGGGCAACATATCCGGAGACCCTGGGTCTGGATTGTAGTGACCAATGTCGGTGATTAAACAACTGTCTTGTCCAGAGAGTGGTTGATATTCACCTGGAAGACAAGCCGATTGAGTTGCCGAAAGATTGGTCGAAACGAAATATCCTGGATCTGCTGCCTTACACTCAACCAAACCTCGTACATCAGCATAGGTGCCCGGTTGACAGTCCGACTGTTGGGTGGCACCTTCCTGACTGACGTGATTTCCTAAATTGGCTCTCCAACAAAGAGTCATGCCTGTTCCTGGTTGGAAGGTACCTGCCTCACAGATGGTCTGTGCGCTTTGACCTTCGATTGGAACATAGTATCCGGCCTGACTAGCAATACAATTTGTCTGACCCTCCAGAGCTTGGAAATATCCTAGGCTACAAGGAATTGGAGATGTTGAACCTGTCAAATCATTGTAATTTCCGGCTGGCGTAGGAAGGCAGGATGTTTGTCCTGATGCATTTTGATATGACCCCATAGGGCAAGGTTCCTCTATAATTGAGGCATTGAATTCAACATAAAATCCAGGCTGTGCTTCGTAGCAGAAAGACTGCCCAGAATGTGGTTGGAAAGTTCCGGCAAGGCACTCCAATTCGTAGCTCATGTTGGAGTTGGGGACATAGTGCCCTGGTGTTGCCTCGTAACACATCTCTTCGGCTGGAACCAAGTATTCGCCTGGAGGACAAATGGGCATACCATATGGAGTTGCGTCGAATATCGAAAGAATCCCATCTCCATCATGATCTCTATTATCTAACGACACAGTGTCTGTAGCAAAACCCTGAGCAATATCTACCCACGCTGGAACATCGCTATCATTGGGATATCCGGTAGCATTGCCACCGAGACCCAGTTGTCCATTGTCATGCTGACCCCAGCACCAAACAGAGGCATTGGTTGCTACAGCACAGGTATGGTAAGCGCCGGCCGAGATTGCGGCAAACTCAAGTCCTGGTACACTGATCTCTATGGGTGTTGAACTGTTCGTGGTGGTGCCATCGCCGAGCTGTCCGTGGTTGTTCCTGCCCCAGCACCAAGTGCTGTGATCATCTAAGATAGCACAGTTGTGATAAAAGCCAGAATCAATCGAAATCGCGGTTCTACCTGCAGGTAGGGATACATATTGAGGAGTGGTTACGTTGGAATACATGCCGTCACCATATGTTCCATTACCGATCTGCCCGTGGTTGTTCCCGCCCCAGCAAACAACGCTACCATTGTCAAGAATAGCGCAAGTGTGGATTTGACCTGTGGAAATTGCCGCCAAACTCCGGTTCTGCGGAAGTATAGTGATAGGTTCTGGAGCTACATTCGACCAAGAAGCGTTGCTCCCATGGCCTGTGGCGGCTCCGTTTCCAAGTTGTCCGTTAGTGTTAGAACCCCAGCACATTCCGCTACGGTCCTCTAGAATAATGCACCAGAAGTTGGTGCCTCCCGAGAGAGCGATAACATTCTGGTTATTGGGAATGGGGATGTGCATTGGGGAGGAAACCTCGGATGCGGTCGTGTTGTTGTTACCTACCTGTCCAAATGGGTCGTTTCGACCCCAGCACCAAAGTGATTGATCATCCATCACAGCACAACTAGTTTGCATGCTTGTTTCGGCATGTAGTGCCGTTCTGCCAGCAGGCATTAATACCTGCTTGGGTGAATTGTGTTGTCCGCCATAGTGGCCATGTCCGAGTTGCCCCCAGCCGTCGTGCCCCCAAGCCTGCATAGAACCGTCTAGCATCACAGCTATCGTGTGTTGTCCAAAGGAACCGTGGGAGGAAGCGTATACTCCACCTCCATCTGCTCCAAGGAGTACAAACGTAGCGTTTTCTCTGTCACCGGACCACCCATCTCCTATCTGACCTTGGTGACCGTGCCCCCAACACTTCATCCTGTTGTTGGCCATATTCACGCAAGTGAAAGACACGCTGGCAGTGAGGGACGTATTTGAAAATATAGAACCCGATTGGAATCCCATAATACTCTGAGTTGAAGGGTGTCTAGTTTCTACAACAACGTCCTCTGATAATTCTTCCTTTACGTTTGAGTCCATAGAGAACGATGCGGACAAGCCTACAAGCATCACGGTAAGGAGTAATGAAAGGCAGAATTGGCGTCTATCGGGTCGGCTCATGTAAGCCCGACAGGACTAAACGAACTTAACGCTTTGTCAGTCATCTACTTGCTATTGGAAAGTAGAACGGTCAAACTAATTTGTATGCAGCCTCACGGAGGTGCGTGGCTGGGGGAACGGACATAGAGAGAAGTGCAGAACAAACTAGTGATTCACAGGTTGAATCTTTTCTTTCAGACAACTGTCCACCTATGGGGATTTACGAAACACTCTATGCATTCAGAGATACCTTTGGGAGCTTCATGGGAACAGAAGGAACTCATCCCTGGTCGCAAGGTTTCCCACTTACCACGCCATTGGAAAAATTTGGTGGGCCGCCGCTCCCTGACAGTGTCGAAGTTACATGGGAAGATCGATTCTATCCCAAGGCCTGGGGCCATCCAGAACTGCGTGAAGCAATAGTTGAATTTTATAACTCAAGATATGGCTCATCAATCACTCCAGAGAACGTCATGGTTTTCGCGGGGGGGAGGCCTGGAATCTACACGGTGATGGCCTTCCTAAAAGAACACATCAAGGTTAGAATCGGTAACATAGAATGGCCAGCATATCTCGATATTCTGACACAAACAAATACCGAATACGACATCGTTCCTTTCACCAAAGAGAATAATTTCCATCCGCACAATTCAGAATATTTCGACCGTGAAGGTGTAAGTGAAGAAACGGGGTTGATGCCGGTTATTTCCAACCCTCAAAATCCATCGGGCCAAACCCGTTCTGGAGAAGAGTTGCGAGAGCTCATCCGGATGGCGGAACAAAACGGAAATGGAATTCTTCTCGATGAAGCCTACGAGATGTTTCACACACCATCAGTTAGTGGAATCGAGTTTGTGCAAGATCTCGACAATAGCAATGTCTTCCTTGCTGGCGCTTGTACCAAGGGATTGCAATCGCCGGGAATTCGAATCGGCTGGATTATCGCCAGCAAGACAAATATCGAGACGATGGCAAATTACTCTAGTTTTGGAATGGGAGGTGTCAGTCACCCTTCGCAGCACTATGCGGTGATGCTACTAGAACCGAGTCGAGTCAAGAAAGCAAGAGCTGCTGTTGAGCAACATTACAATTGGCAACGCGAAAGGTATGGCAAGGCGTTTGAAGAAATGGGCCTTGGAGTCTACACCGGCAACGGTGGATTCTATCATTGGCTGGAATTGCCCGAGGGAATGAATAGTGACGAATTGAATAATCGTTTATTCAAACGTGGAGCCGCAATTCTTTGTGCCAAAGATTGTGATATGGCTAGACCTCATTCGAAGGATCCAAGTTACCAAACTCCGTATTCTCGGTTCTTTAGATTCTCATTCGGACCCCTACTACCAGAGTCCTTTGAATCGGACATCAAACTGTTCCGAGAAGTGTATGAGGAATACAAACGGAACGCTGGAGTCGCGTGAAACCCCGCGAACTAAATTCGACCGCTACGCGGTCGGCTCGGAAGCCGGTGCGTATAGATTGTAAGCATACAGAGGGGGAGTGTAGACGTGGACATTTATGAGTTCTGAATCCGAGTCATTAGAAACACGGTGAATGTCGGGTTCTTCAGCTGCACAGACCTCTCCCGGCTGGTAAGTGCGGACTTCGACGGGGTATGCGAGGCCTTCGTCATTCAATTGGTAAATCGTCTCTGTAGAGACGCCGTCGGCGATTAGGAATGCACAGTCAGAGCCGACGTGATCATGAATTGGAGTATCTTGACCAGGTGTCCAACAGATTGCAACGAGTTCGTAGAACTCGGTTTTCTTGATTACATTTCTCTGATAGCCATCATCGGCGTAGCCGATGCATTCGCGAAGTGCATCGAGATTGACATCCATGCCCCTGAGGTGAACATCGAGTTCAGCTAATCCTGGGCGTCGATCAATTGTATCCAACCAATCGACCAGGCCTGAAAGGCCTGAGCATTCAGAAAGTAGGCTATTCCGAACCTCAGGGTCGAGTTCTACCTGCACCACCATAGGTGGTGAGGGGTGGTTGGGATTATTGACAATTGCCGAAACGGTGCATAGCACCGACTGGTTTTCAAACACACTCGATATCATCAGCGTTATCAGGTGTTGTCCGCAACACCGGCGTTCGGAAAAATGTAGGAAAATCGACTATTTTTTCCGGTTTCTATCAGTTCCGATTATATAGTCACCGAATAACGCGAGTTCACTCGCTAAGGCGAGGAGGAAATAATATGGAAATGGATTGGAAAACGAACATGGCAGAACTTGG
>CAZKVK010000016.1:0-25600 GCA_964556195.1 uncultured Candidatus Poseidoniales archaeon | reverse complement strand
ACCGGAGCCATCACCTCCTTCGATGGTGATTAGGTACACGTTAACCCTCCACTAAACCAAACTGACGACGACTCAGATAACTGAGGCCCATGCCCATCAAAATGAATAGAGGGCCGATGAACATCAAGCCCTGACTCCAAAGGCCGAGATAGGCTAGGAATTGGGTTCGGAAGTGACTCTTGCCATTGTAAGCCTCGATTCCACCGAGAATACCCGCAATTCCTGCAAGTAGAGTAACCGCACCAATGATTGTTGTAATAAGAACAGACTCGCTAAGATAACTCTCTCCTCTCATATCGGTTTCCTGAACTCCCTCTCCTTCAGTTAAAGTGACAATGATCTGAGTATGATCGCCGGGAACCAATAGGATTCGTTGGGTAATGTGATCCGGATGTTCGACCACAATTGTAGAGGATTTTCGGGGCACATCTAGAATATAATATCGGCCGCCAGAATCAGTGATATCTCGGCCGATTTCTAGATTATCTTCATCGAGGAGAATTACGGTGACATCTTCCATCCCCTCTGCTCCAGAGGAGTTGTCGATGAGAGCGGCATATACCGCTCCATTGACGTCTGCCTTGAGTCCTGAATCGTCAAGTTGGCCACTTAGCACCTCTCCTATATCAGCACTAATGTGAAGGCTACCTGTAAGAACTCCAAGTATACTCCCAAAGATAATCAACACCGCACCGGCGACTCTTGTGGCGGGATCTGTAGAGAGATCTTCAAGCCACCACTCAAAGCGGGTTCTCCTAGATTCATCACCGTCAGACACGCTCGCCGCCCTCCTGCTCATCCTTCCTGATAATTGGCGGCTTCTCAGTTTGCCGCTTTGAGATTGATGAGAAAATGAGCAAAATTAGTGCTATTGAAATCGCAGCAGACACTAATCCAATTTGATTATCTTCCTCACAATCTATACAATCTACTGAAGTTTCGCTAGATGATTCAATTTGGCAATTTGATGACAATTCTACAAACTCAATACTGACTTCGTAGTAATTTGACCAATTCTTACCAGTAATCCAATAATTGCCTGATTCTGGATCTTTGGCTATTCCATTCAAGACTCCAGAGGAGTCAGATTCAAATTCATCTCGAATCGAACTAAAGTCTACCTTTTGACAGACATAGCCATTTGAGGTTTGAATCAAATAAATCGAGTCATCATACCATTTGTTCGCGAGTATGTACCCATTAGTACCAATACATTCCAATTCATTCCAACGATCACTGGGGGAACCACCTAGCAAAACCTCCAATGAATTGGTAAAAGAAATTGTTGAATTATTGGAATTTTGCAAAAGACCTGAACCATTTGAAAGCCATAACCCAGTTTCCTCTGAATTGCATATCCCCCAACCCTCTCCTTGGTAAGAAAAACTACCAATTTTCTCAAGTGAATTAATGTCGTAAATAAATGCGATATTTTCTTTCCAAGTCAGCTGGATTATTGAATTATTCCAAATGGTTAATCCCTCAGCAAAATAATCATCAGAAAGATTGTGCTGCGCCTCAATTTGGCCATTTTCCATATTGACTATTCTAACGCTGGATTCACCATATAAGCCAGTGCTTTCATATAATTTTCCAGCGTGAATTTCCAAACCTTGAGTGAAGGCTGAATCATCATGAGATATTTTACTGATTAGTTCAGGTTCAACAACTACAACTTGCCATACTTCCGGAGTCTCTGAAACCACATTCGAAAGGGGGAAAAATACCGACGAAAGAATGCACAATACCAGCACAATCGAGGTTCGCGATCCATATTCTCCCCATTGGCTGAACAGGCGGCCCTTCGGGCCGGATGCGTCCGAACGATGCTCCATCGATGTTATAGCGGGTTGAAGAGGGGCTTGAACCTGTCTTATTGCTGAGGTGAGTGGGAGTGAAGGCTTTCAGTAGTTCAAGTAAGTCAACAACTACGTTGTTGTTGGTCTGGCTTATGCTAGCTTCTGTAATGCTACCCTTAGTGAGTGCAAGCGATGAATCCACAAATGATGAAAGCATGATTTTAGCAGGTGATTTGAGTGATTTCGACCCTGCAAATGATGGCCACGCATACATCTACAATGATCCCGATAACCCTGTTTTCTCTGCATTTGGTTATCTCAAGAAACAGTGGATTGAGAATGATTATCCCAACCTGATTGAACCATTTTCACCAGCTTATCAAAACACTCGTTCAAGCAGCATATCTTGTGAAAATGCTTGGGCAGTTGATGACACAGACACTTTCTCGACATCCAGTGGTCAAGTGAGTGCAACAGTAAAGAAAATCTCAACGAACTCGGCTATATTTGTCGAAGATGGGGTGGTGATTTCTTCCACCACACTAAACGATATCACTTCAACATGGGAATCTACCATCTACCCCACAGACACTACATACTTTGGGAATTCACCAGATGTTGACAATAATTGTCAGATTGAGATATTAATTTTCCAAATTGATGGAGGTGGAGGTATTGGAGGTTATTTTGACCCGAATATCGCAAGTCAGCGAGAAATTCTCTTCATTGATTCGGGGGATATGAGTTGGAGAAATACGATACTCGCCCATGAATTAGAACATCTTCTACACAACGCTCGTGACCCCTACGAATACCTCTGGATAGATGAGGGGGCTGCCGATATGGCAGCCTACCTTTGCTTTGGAGTAACCAGCACCTTGTCAGGTCATGCAAATGAATGGTCTCAAAATTCCAACATGAGTGTTCGTTGGTGGAATCAACGAATCGCAGATTATGGAGGCGGATTCATGTTCCTGATGTACCTAGCCGACAAACTGGGTGGCGGTGCTGCAATCTCTCGATTGGTTTCTGATACCGCTACTGGAGGATTAGGTGTGGAAAACTTAGCTCGTAATCCTGAACCCGGTTCGACGGCAATAGGAACAACAATGTCTGATATTTTTGCTAATTTCACCGCTGCTGTGGCTTTGGATAGCGCTCAAGGTGCATTTGGGTTCTCCAACATCGCGATGACCGCAGGATGCGTAACGGGATACATTTGCAAAGTTCAGATGAGTGGTTATCGCGATGAGTGGCAATCGACCTGGATTAGCCCCACACAGGGACTTGAAGGCTGGGGAATGCGGGCCTACAAATTCGCTGGAGGAACTGGGGCGCCACTCAACCTTATGGTTCAACCAACTCAGTTTGGTGTCGCTGGAACCGTTATGGCAAAAGATTCCGCTACCGGTACCTGGACAATGAGTAGATTGAGAATTGACTCGGCTACAGGTGCCGGAACTGGGTTAGTACACGGATTTGGAAATACTACAGACGAAGTCTGGGTAATTGCTTGGTATGAATCTCAGGTGAGTGATTGCGATTACAACTTCGCTAGTTGTGGAATAACCACCGGCTCTTACCCAACCACAGATATTGTAGTTCAAGCTGGACTAATTACCGATCCTGCAGAAGTCGACATCATTTCAGTAACCCCATTCGATCGTGATGAAGATAATCTAGATGATAGTGTGGAAATAGAATTACAAGTAACATCAAATGCATTCTTTGAAATTATCGAAGTTACTTTCGAGGCATTCGTAAATAACACACTCAGCGATTCCATTACTTTCTCTATGACTGCAGGAAATAGTATTCCAACAGAGGAAACGGTTTGGTTCACTCCACCACACACTGGCGATTGGACATTTGGAGTTGATATTAGAGATATCAGCGGTGAAGTGACTGATACGGCATTTACTCTACCGATACAACTTGGGAACATGAAACCGGTTGCAAGTGGGTCCACCTCAACCTCGATTACTCAGACGTGGTTGCCAGTCAGCTTATTTGGAGGAGGCTATGATGTATGGGGATTCGGACTATTGAATGGTTCATATAGCCATAACGAAACCCCTGTAGCTTACAATTGGGACTTAGGAGACAATACCACTTCTGGGCTAAAGAATCCGGTTCATGTTTATGATGAGGCAGGGAACTACACCGTTGCACTAACTGTAGAGGACATCGGAGGATTCTACTCTGAAACCCAATATTGGACGGTTAACGTGGCAGACACTACTGAGCCTATTCCTGAGATTCGAGTAGATGGAATTACCATAACGGATGAAATTGTCTTATTGACTAACCAGAGAGTTTTGTTCTCTGCAAGGAGTACCGTAGATAATGTTCCACACGAAGAAATAGATTTCACTTGGAATTGGGGCGATGGGAGTGATGAAGGTGGAATCGGGCTTGTTGAAGCTAGTCATGCTTACGTAGATGGTAGCGCCGATGGAACAGTCTACACCCTGACTCTAACAATCAATGATGGAACATTCGTTGTAGAACACCAAGTATACGTTAGAGTATTGAATCGGGTTCCTCGCCAAGTTTTCGATGAAGAGCTACAAACATACACCCTAACTCCCTTAACATTGCCAGATATTTTCACCGATGACGACGGACTTATCGTTGAATATCGATGGGACTTTGAATCGGGTGTGAATTTCTCAAGTCAAGGAATCTCACTAACTTCAGACTTCTCGGGAACCGCGTCGGTAAGCCGAAATCCAACTGTGGGATGGAATTCTCCCGGTTTGAAAACCGTCATTCTGGAGGTTACCGATGACGATGGAAATCTATCTTCTGCAACCATAATGGTCAGGGTGTTGAATCAAAGACCGGTGGCTGTGTTTGATCGACCATCTGATGGAACGGTTGAAACCGAGTATTTCTTCGAGAGTTTATCCTTTGACCCCGATGGAGATACATCACTATTGCAAATCCGATGGAATATAACTGGAATGGATGAAGAAATTGAAAATACATCTACTGTTTACCACACCTTCACAGAGCCTGGTTTGTACACGATATCATTGACCGTTATTGATGAGCGTGGAGCAGAATCCGCAACCAAATCATATCAGATTAGAATCGCCAATCCACTTCCCGTTCCGATGGTTGAATTTTTGCAACCGAGCGAAAATGGTAGTGCACTTCATTCAATTCCTAGCTCCCAGCAAGAGGTTACTTGGTGGGTTCCATTTGCCGCAGATGGAGGTGCTTTCATCGCTCCAAATTGTCCTCTGAGGTTAGATGGCTCAGCAAGTTATGATGCTGATCCTAAATTTGTTGGAAGGTCCTCCATCGATCCAGAAAACGCTGAATGGAATGGAATTACCAGATGGATTTGGGACTTTGGAGACGCGACTCCTCAAGTCGAGGGGCCTGTGGTTTGGCACTCTTGGGAACGCCCCGGAACATACGTAGTCACTCTAACTGTGGTAGATGGATTCGAAGGTGGTGATACCAATACTACCTCGATTACAGTACATGTCTCAAGAGCACCAGAAATTGAGCCAATAGATCCCATTGACTCTGACTATGTTACCGAAGGTGACCTAGTTCTTCTCAATCATAGTGCCTATGACATAGACTTAATTGAAGGGTTAGAAGCATGGTTAGATTTCAATTCTGATGAGGATAGTGATGGAGATGGAATCTCTACCAATGATAAAGACATCAGCCTGACTGACCAACTCAGTGTATATTGGGATCTGAATGCATTGGTCGACTCGGATCAAGATGGAGACCCTAGAAACGACTTCCTTTGGGGCAACATGACATGGGTGGAAACTGGTGAAATTCGTCTTGTATTGCAAGTCTGTGATGGAGTCGGAGTATGTACTTCTGAGGACTATATTGTTAGCGTGCTTTCTGCAGAAGAAGAAAGTCAACAGAAGTCTTGGGATGAATTGACTTGGAATGATTTTGTACCAAACAAAGAGAGTGGGGGTCTTCTCGCACTAGTGGCTCTAGTACTACTTCTTGGCTGGTTAGTGATGAGACAGAAAGACGAAGATGAAATTGATGCCGAGGAAACGCTTGAGACCTACGAGGTTCAGGAAGTAGAAGTAGAAGGCGGGCTACCAGGCATGGATCAACACACTCCACCCCCCCAACCGAAGTATCTGACGGTTGACGAACGAAGGAACAAGGAGTCCGGATACGTCCGCCCAATAAGAACTCGGAGGCGCTGAGGGTGCATGAAATTCTGAAAAAACTCTTTGCGGGTGGATTTAGTCTGGGACTGATTGCACCGATTTTGGCGATTTTACTGGCATCTGCAGGTCCGGTTACTGCCTCAGGAAGTGATTGTAATGTATCTTCTGATATTGGATTAAATCCCTTAGCAGGGGAGGTTGTAGAAGTTGATGAACGTGACTGGGATTGGGGTTGGCCTTACAGCCCTTCTCAAACTGATCTAAGTCCATTAACTTCTGATTTGTACGTTGAAATAAATCTGCAAGAAAATTATGCTCAAGCGCTTCGTTTGGAATTGATTACCGGATATTCCTATACATTCTGTGTTGAGTTCCATTCCGACCCTGATAACCCTCCGACCGATGACCCAAAAGGAGACGTATACCTGTTAAATTCGGCAAATTGGGGAAGGTACCAAGACGAATATGAAATGGTATCAGAAGGTTGGGGTGGTCCTCAGGACATAATCGATATGATTCCTGTTGAATGGCGGGACATGGTCGTATTTCTTCCATTCAGAGATACTCACGCCTACGAGGGGAAGCGTAGCACCAGTTTTTCCACAGCTCTTGATAATGATAACAAGGCATTCATTTCTTGGTTTGGAGATAATGGCGATGCTGAATACTTCCTTGCTCTCGACAATTGGAATAACACTAGGCCAAATGATGCATTACCTGTGGACGGAGATATGATTGTTCAGGTTTGGATTGATGTTGAGGATAGAAGAACTCTACCGAAATTCACAGCCTACATAATTGTAGGATTGCTACCTCTGAGTTGTGTTATTGTACCTGTACTACTACACTCAAGATACCACTCTCACGGAACCGAAAATAGTGATGAGAAACAAGAGCTGGTTCCCTTGCTAGAACAATGAATCAGTCGTAGTTCAACATCTCCCAAGCGATTAGTAGGTCAGATGCGTTTATCCTACCTTGAGAGGATAGGTGTGAACCGGTTTCCATAGTGGAATACACAAGATCCTGATTGAGCAATGGACCGTGAATTCGAGTCCAATCGCCTCCGACACCCATACCCATAATCGCAGTCTTTTGATTGGATTCTTTGAGTATCCAAGCGGCCTCAAATAATTTCAATCCTGAATTTTTTCCACTGGTATTGTAACAAAGCTTGATAATGTCTCCAGAATCAGCCAAATCTTCTATCTCAGTGATAATTTCTGATGCACTATTTGGCTCCTCTGAGAAATGAGATGATGATATCACCTTGGTTTTACCCTTAGCAATCTGCATAAGTTCAGCACGGACTTTGGAAACGATATCAGCCTCAAGGTCAACCCAACTGACACCACTATCGATGGCTGTTCTCAGGACTGAAATTCTCTCTTCCTCGGTTCCTGGAAAATAGCCCTCCTGTCGCTCTGGTCTACAGGTCAAAACTACCGGCAAATCGATTCCGCCCTTGAATGCGTCCAGAGCAGCTGATAAATCGACTGAGTCGAATGGTTGGGGAATATACTCTGGCGGGATGTAAGCGGGCCTTCTGCGACCTCCCTCTTCATCGGAATCTTTTGTTTTTACAGGTTCAGGGATTTTCTCAACGACCCAAAGCTTGTCGAGGCGGACCTCGCAGAGGTCTGCACCTACTGCAGTAGCACGTGCCGCATCTGCGAGTATATCCTCTACCGAGCACCCAGAGAGGGTCACACAGATGGTGGGTCTTCGCATCGGCTCGGCGACCGGAGGGGTCTGTTTAACCATATTTGTGGGTGGATACCCCTCCTATGGAGGGGTGGAAGTGTCATTTTACTTCCACTTTGGACGTTTGTCTAGCCCTCTCTAGGGAGTATTGATTAACCCCCTATGGGAAACATTTTATTGGAGGCCCTGAGGGTTCCCTTGGGAACCCTCAGACTATCGGAGTTGAAAACGTGGCTGAAGAGTATGGTGCAGATAGCATTCAGGTCCTTGAAGGCCTAGAAGCGGTACGAAAAAGGCCTGGGATGTACCTAGGTGACCCTCACGATGGTTCGGCTCTGCACCACTGTATTTGGGAGGTCGTCGACAACGCGGTTGATGAACACCTAGCTGGCCACAACCCTACCATCGAAGTCGAGCTCAATTCTGATGGTTCAATTAGCGTTACAGATCACGGCCGAGGGATACCGGTCGATATGCACGCGGAGGAAGGAGTTAGTGCGGCAGAGGTGATTATGACAAAACTTCACGCTGGAGGGAAGTTCGACAATGAGGCCTACAAGGTTGCTGGAGGACTTCACGGAGTTGGAGTTAGTGCAGTTAACGCTGTATCTGAGTGGTTACACCTCGAAATATACAGAGAAGGTAAGGTTTGGGAGCAGAGATACAACCAAGGAGTTCCAAAGACCAAATTGAAGTCGACTGGGAAGACCGGAGACACAGGAACCAAGGTATCGTTCAAGCCAGATTTGACTATTTTTAGCGATATAATCGAATTCGATTTCGAACAAATCAACACTAGATTGCAGAGAACCGCTTTCCTAAATGGTGGCCTACAAATCATCTTGAGAGATCTTCGTGGAGAAGATTCTGTAGAAATCGATCACACCTACGACGGGGGACTTAGCGAATACGTCTCGCAGATGAACTCTAAGAAGAATAAAATTCACGACGAAGTGATCCACATCTCCGGCACGAAAGAGGGAGATAAAGGAGAAGTTTACGTTGAAATAGCCTTGCAGTGGACTGATTCATATTCGGAGAGTATCGACTGTTTCACCAACATCATTCACAACGCAGATGGCGGCACACACATGTCTGGGCTGCGAAGTTCATTGACTCGCACTGTGAACTCGTACGCCCAGTCGAGAAACTTACTCAAAAATCTGAGTAGCCTTTCTGGCGATGACGTCCGTGAAGGCCTTGGGGCTGTTGTTTCAATTAAGCACCCAGATCCTTCATTCAATGCTCAAACTAAAGCCAAACTAGTAACCAGCGAAGTTGCTGGAATTGTTGAGCAGATTGTCAACGATAAGTTAGGTGAGCACTTTGAGGAAAATCCCTCGATTGCTCGATCTATTGTAGACAAAGCTGTATTGGCTAGCAAGGCTAGAGAAGCGGCTCGTAAGGCAAGGGATTTAACTCGCCGGAAAGGAGTTTTGGAAGGAGGTGGCCTCCCTGGTCAATTGGCCGATTGTCAGTCTCGTGACCCGGATGAGTGTGAGATCTATATCGTCGAGGGCGAATCTGCAGGGGGCTCTGCAAAGACCGCGAGAGACCGTCGCACTCAAGCGGTTCTGCCACTCAGAGGAAAGATTCTGAATGTCGAAAGGCAACGAGGGAATGATGCAAAGGTATTCACTAACGAACAAATTCAGCGAATGATTAGGGCTTTTGGTGCAGGAGTTGGGAATGAAGAAGGTGATGAAGGTGCTTTTGATCCTGAGAAATTAAGGTATGGCAAAATCATCATCATGTGTGACGCCGATATAGACGGCGCACACATTCGTACTTTGATTATGACTTTTCTTTGGAGGTACATGCGTCGAGCCATTACCAATGGTAATGTCTACATCGCGATGCCTCCGTTATTCTCAGTGGGGAGGGGGAATCACGTTGAATGGGTGCATAGTGAAGAAGAACTTAATGCTACTATGAAACGATTCAAGAAAGAAGCGCCCTCGGCAAAAATCTCTGTTCAAAGGTACAAAGGTCTAGGTGAAATGAATCCTGAACAATTATGGGAGACAACAATGGATCCCGAAGTTCGAAGGATGATGCGAGTTAGTATAAGGGAAAAAAATGGACAACCCGACATAGAAGGTGGAGACGAATTATTCACGATTCTGATGGGAGAGGACGTCCCAGATCGCCGTGCATTTATCGAACAAAATGCATCAGAGGTTACGTCGCTAGATGTTTGAGGTGGGTAAAATGAGTGAGGGGTTAGAGCGAAGATTTGTCTCCGATGAGATGAAAGAGAGCTACATAAATTATGCAATGAGTGTAATTATCGGTAGAGCACTTCCCGACGTTAGAGATGGATTGAAACCGGTTCACAGGCGTATTCTATGGGGTATGTATCAAGCTGGACATACTCACGATAAGAGCTACAGTAAGTCTGCTAGATCAGTGGGGGAAGTGATGGGGAAGTACCACCCACACGGAGATCAGGCCCTATACGACACTATGGTGAGAATGGCTCAAGATTTCTCATTGCGATATCCATTGGTCGATGGTCAAGGTAATTTCGGCTCAATAGACGGAGACCCCCCCGCTGCTATGCGATACACCGAGAGTAGGCTAGATCGACTTTCATCTCACATGTTAGATGACATCAACAAGGATACTATTGACATGGTAGCAAACTTTGATGATAGCGAGAGTGAACCCACCGTATTGCCCTCAAGGCTCCCCAATCTTCTGCTTAATGGCAGTGATGGAATCGCAGTTGGAATGGCAACGAAAATACCTCCTCACAACCTCAACGAGGTGGCCGCAGCAGTGCGATTCCATACCGAGAAAGTTATCGAAGAAGGCCGTAAACGTTCCTTGGACAAACCACCAAATATTGATGCTATGGAATATATGGAATATCTCAAGGGGCCAGACTTCCCGACCGGAGCCACGATATATGGAATCGATGGAATTCTAGACATGTATAGAACCGGACAAGGGAAGTTTCACATACGCTCAGATGCAGAGGTCAGAGATGATTCCTCTGGTAAGAAAATAATCATCACTTCGATTCCCTATCAGGTTCGTAAAGCAGGTATGCTGAAAGGAATTGCAGAACTAGTTACAAAAGAGACCATCAAAGGAATACGCGACATTCGTGATGAGTCCAGTAAGGAAGGCATCCGTGTAGTAATTGAAGTCAAGAATAATGCCGATCCACATGCAATCCTCAACCAATTATACCAATCGAGCAGATTGCAGGAATCGTATTCGGCCAATATGATGGGAATTCTCAATGGAGCACCTGTACAGCTTGACTTGTCTACAATACTGCACACCTATGTTCGCCATCGGGAGTCAGTTATAGAGAGGCGGACTCAATTCGAATTGAACAAAGCAGAGGCACGAGCACACATTCTTGAGGGCCTCATGTCGGCCCAAAAGAGAATGACTGAGATTATAGAAGTAGGAAGAAATTCAGACTCTCGAGATCAATTCGAATCTTACCTTAGAGGAGAAGACAAATATCCAAAGATTAAGAGATTTGACTTCTCTGAAAAACAGGCAAAAGCGATTGCTGAGCGCCGACTTTACCAACTTACCAAACTAAACGTGAAGGAGGTTGAAGAGGAGCTTGCAAAACTCCAGGAGGCTATCAAAGAATACAAATCAATTCTCGATAGTCGTAAGCGAAGATTAGAGATTCTCATTTCTGAACTTGAAGTAGTGGTAGAAAGGCACGGAGATGAAAGGCGGAGTCACATCGACCCAACTCCGCTATCGATGGATAGAGAGGACCTCGTGGCAGAACGCGCTTTGGTAATATCACTAACTCAGGACAATTACATCCGTCATCTACCAGTCGAGGCCTTCAGATTGCAAAACCGTGGAGGGAAGGGGCTCAAGGGGGTTGCTACCAAGGACGAAGATGCCCCGGCGGCAATCGTCACCTGCTTCTCTAAGGATAGGTTACTGATTTTCACCGACCAAGGTCGGGTCTACGGTTTGCGCGCGTGGGAAACCCCTCTTGCAAGCAGGTATGGAAGAGGCACTCACATTCGCAATTTACTGCAGGGAATTAGAGATGATGAAAAAGTCGTATCAATACTTCCGATGGATAGAGAACTAATTGAAAATCCAGAAGGTAACTACCTCATCTTCGCTACTAGTCAAGGTAGAATCAAGCGAAGCCGGCTTTCAGATTATGTTAGGATTAATCGAAATGGAAAGTACGCTCTGAAGTTTGCAACCGAGTCCGATTCGTTGGTACAGGTACGACCCGCAACTGATGCAGACCACGTAGTTTTGGTATCTTCCGGTGGATATGCTTGCCGCTTCTTACCTGCTGAAGTCAAGACAAGAACCGACGCCTTGAGTGGAGAAGTTCAGACTACTCATACAGTTAGGGTGCAGGGCAGAGTTAGCCAAGGCGTAAGTGGAATGAAACTCCAATCAGGAGATAGCGTGATTGGCATGATTGTTACCGAAGATTTCGACACCAGTGTTCTGACAATTTCCAAGTATGGCATGGCAAAGCGTAGCCGCTTGGGCTCTGGAAGTATGATTCATGCCACCAACGAGGACGGAACTCAGGTAGTTGATGATGATGGCGAGCCGGTAATGGAAAGAGACGGCTACAGAAAGACCAACCGAGGCACCAAAGGAGTTCGAACAATGGCACTCTCCGATGAAGATGTAATTGTCGGTGTGCGACAAATCCCAGATCTTTCTGATCAATTATTCATGTTGACTGGAAGTGGAATGATGATTCGCATGCCTGCAACTCAGACGAAGGAGACCTTAGGCAAGGTGACAAAGGGCACTAGAATAATGGAATTGAGAGACTCTGACAAGAAGTCTCATGTTGACGAAATTATCTTTGTAGCACGTCTTCCTTCTGAACTCATCGATGGGGATGATGAGAATTCAGAGGGGTCGAGCGAGGAAGAATGATTTCAACCGCTCGGCTTAAGCCTCAATCTAAGGTCGCGGGAACACTGCGGCAGTCGCATAGCCTGGCCATTGCGCTGGATTGCTAATCCAGTGGTGTTTCACCTCGGGAGTTCAAATCTCCCCTGCCGCGCCATCAAAAGCAAGAGGAGACTTCATGCTTTGATAGGCCACCTCAGATGTTGTGAGTGTAGTCAGCTGGTTGACTGCCGGCCTTGCCGGTTTGGCGATAATTGGGTTCCTATTCCTGCTCGCAGTTTGGATTAGGGTTCACAGATTACGGCCCTCAAATGATCGTTCATGGGTCAATGATAATTCACACAATGCAATAATAGAGTTCGAAGATGATATTGCAAAAATCAAGAACATACGCGACTTTAACTGGAGAACTACCAAAGATTTCGATGAGAGATGGATCGATGATGAATACGACCTAAGTAAGGTAGACTCAATCTGGTTAACACTGGAATATTTTGACCCGAGACACAGACAAATGGCTCATACAATTCTCTCATTCCAATTTGAAGATGGTCGACGTCTAGCCTGTTCTATAGAAGTTAGAAGAGAAAAAGGCGAGAAATATCACCCTGTGAAGGGAATGTTTCGCGAATACGAACTAATCTATGTCTGGGCTACTGAGAGGGATGTGATTGGAGTTCGTACTCGTTGTAGAAAACACTCAGTAACTCACCTATTCAAGGCAGTAGTTTTGGGCCCTGGGAATGAGAGAAGGATGCTTGAATCCTACCTGAAGAGGACAAACGAGCTAGCAGTAAATCCCGAATGGTACAACACACTCACTAATACATGCACCACAAATATCGTTAGACACGTTAACGAAGTCTATCCGAAACGAGTACCAAGAGCAATCTCGATATTGATGCCTGGACTTAGTCCAAAGATGCTCGAGCGTGCAAATTTGATTGAAATGAAGGGCACACTCGAAGAAACATTGCTTGCCTGTGAAATAGATGCAAAAGCAAAGGCTTGGAATGGAGTGGAAGATTTTGGAGATGTTATTCGAAACTAGAATTTTTGATTCAAGTGCTCTATCCCACATCGCTGGGTTGAATTGTCTGGCCTCGATGAGAGGTTGTGCTCAGAATACCTGAGATGCGGCTTTCCGGCTCTCACGAGTGGATATTGCCTCCATCAAAAAGTCATATCATTCGATGGCTGGCGATGATTGCTCAAGGGAATTCTAGTTGTTTAATCAAGATCAACAAATCGCCTGGAGCTGATGTGGATTCGATGTCAGTGAGTCTTCAAGAGATGGGGGTGAATATTGAGATCCAGAAAGAAGGTTGGTTTGTTGAGCCTCCTAAACAGGGCCTTAATGTTCCGGAAGTTGTTCTCAATTGTGGCAATTCTGGAACAACAGCGAGAGTCCTGAGTGCCCTTGTTGCAACAATGGGTGAAGAAGTCAGATTAGATGGTGATGAATCATTACGCGCTAGAAGCAGTAGCCTTGGAAAGGTCTTGCGTGATCTACAAGTGGACGTCGACGGCGATTCATTACCCGTAACTGTGAATGGGAAAATGAAAGGGGGAGCAAACGTAGACCTTGGTCAATCAAGTCAGCCACTAAGTGCCCTAATTTTGGCATCCCCAAGTCTTGAGGAAGCGATTGAGATACATGCGGAAGGAGAGGCAGTCAGCAGAGGTTATCTCGGTATGACTTTCGACGTTGCTAGGAGTTGTGGCAGCCCAATAGAAATGAGTTCTCAATTAATCCTAGAGCCTTGGAGTGTCATGCCACCTAGTGAAGTCGATATTCCACCTGAATTGAGCCTCTTCCCGATGGCAATTCTACTAGAACTTCTACACGATGGATTGAGATTACAAACCGAATTGGCAACATATGATCCACTTCTATTGATGGCATTCGATGCAATCGACAGAGCTAATGGAGGTGGAGTAGACCTGCGAGATGCCAGCGATATAGTGACGCCAGCAGCGGTTTGGATGGCTTTGGGAGGGGGGGGAAGTATAACCGGCATTCCGCATGCTCGGGGCAAGGAATCTGATAGAATTCGGCGTACAGTGGAACTTTTGCAGTCATTCGGGATGAATGCGGAGGAGACCTATGATGGACTTGTCATCTCTGGTTCACAAACTCCTACTGCGCCAAAAGAGCCGGTTCAAACTCACATGGACCATAGATTGGCTATGGTTGCAATGATACTTGCAAGCAAGGTTGGAGCCGAGATAGTTGATGCAGAGATTTGCGAAGTTTCGCACCCTGGATTTATCGAGCAATTGTTGAGCTTGTCTCAACCATGACGGCCGAAGTGGCGGTCTAGGTGTTTCATAGTTAATCGAAGCACTGTCGGCCTACCGTGGACACAAGCCCATGGGTTTGGAACGGTACGCATATCCTGCAATAATCTCCTCATTTGAGGAAGGCTCAACTTTTCATTTGCCTTAACCGCACCTCGACAGGATCGCATGAATGCAATATGATCCCGGAGTTTGCTGACAGCATCAAATTCTTCTGTTCCATCAGGAGTGCTGACCAACTCGATGAGTAAATCTTGTAGGAATTCTTCTAACGAATCGTTACCGACCAAAACCTCCGGTAATCGCGTAATTTGTAGCCCGTCATTCTGTGGTTCAAATCCAATACCTAAACTCTCCAATGTTGACTGGCGAGCAATAGCGGTAGCCTTCTGTCGTGAACCGATTGAGAGAAAAATTGGAGTAAGTAAATCCTGACCTTCCCAACTAACCATTTGTTCACGTAATCGCTCGTAGCGAATTCGCTCATGGAGAGCATGTTGATCGACTATGAATAACTCATCATCACCCTCTGCTAAGATGTAGGAATCTGCCAATTGTGCTAATGGATTCATCTCTGGGAGTTCGGTGATAATCGCTACTTCCGGCATTGGTTCATCAAGTGGGGAAGTTGAATCGCCTACCGCATGTCGGTGTAATTCTCTCTCTTCTGAAGACAGCGATGGAGCGGTCGGATCGGAATCCATTCCTGGTAGAGTATCTTGTTCTGTGTTATATTCCGAAGTGGATTTGGATTGTATGCGAACCGAGGGTTCTACCGATGAGCGGATGCTAGAAAATCGAGTCTGTACGATTTGGTTCTCACTAGCCACGCTAGCCCATTCAGGAAAATCGGTGTTTTCTACTTTGGGAGGGCTTGCACCTGCTCTCTCGGCTATTCCCTCCAGAACAGTGTCTTCACTCGCTTCTGGTCTAGTTGCGACTTGTGTAAGTGTGTGTTTTATCGACCGCTCTAGGCGCTCCAATACACGCCAAGAGTTTTTCAGCCTGACCTCTCTTTTTGTTGGATGGACATTGACATCTACCTCATCTGTAGGCAGGCTAAGTAAGAGAACGCCAATTGGGTTTCGACCCACCATCAATCGAGTATGGTAGCCGCGCCTAACGGATTGAACGAATGGACCGGGAGCTACCGGCCTTCCATTTACCAGGATGTGGATATCATCTGCTCTGCTCCTAGTAAGGCCAGGTGGTGAAATCCAGCCTGTCCATCTCTCATCTCCAGGCGCATCTCTATCCTCTTCTGAGGATGTAAGTGGAATTAACTCGGATGAGGTTGAACCAAACAAATCGTACAATCGGTCCTCGGCTGATTCAGTAGGAGGGCAATCCAATACCTTCCTGCCATCAACCTCGATTAGTATGCCGGCATTAGGCTCGGCCAATGCCATTTGCACCCCAATATCGACTATGGCGGCAATCTCTGTTGAAGGTCGGCGTTGGAAGGAAAGACGCGCGGGTACTTTAGCGAATAAATTGAGTACGTCGATTCGGGTGCCTGGAGCAATTCCAGCGACTTCTACTTCTCCAACAATACCATTGTCGACTCGAATTTGAACACCATCACCTTCACCAATTCTACTCGCAACAGTTAGATCACTAACGGCTCCGATTGAAGCCAGAGCCTCTCCTCGGAATCCTTTGGTTTCAATTTGGCTCAGGTCTTCTGGGCCGGAAAGTTTGCTGGTAGCGTGCCGAGTTATTGCGAGTGGTAATTCGTCTTCTGGAATCCCGTGACCATCATCGATAACGGTGATTCTGTCGAATCCACCTCTCTCGATTTCAACCCGAACTCTATTTGCTCCGGCATCGATCGAATTTTCTACGAGTTCCTTGACTACTTGAGCCGGTCTTTCAACTACCTCGCCAGCTGCGATTTTGCCAATAGTCAATTCATCGAGTTGCTTAATCGCGACTCTTTCTGACTTCTCTAAGGATGCCATAACTACTTCTCCAACTGTTTTCCATCTAGGGTATTTTCGAGTGCAGCTCTCATGGCATAGAGTGCTTCTAATGCCTCTCGAGGAGTAAGTGTATCTGGGTCGAGAGCTTCTAGTCTCTCGGCTATTTCACGAAGTACAGGGTCTTCTTGAACTACTATTTCCTTGGCCTGTTCTAAATTCGAAACCGGCTCATTGGCAGCTGGTGGTTTTACTCCCATAGGTAGCATCCAACCATAAAGACTGGACTGCCCTGATTCCCTTGCATCTGGCGTTCCCTCGCTTCCTGCTCGAGCACCCTGAGCTTGACCTTCAAGGAAAATTAGCAAATCGCGTGCTCGTTCAACAACCCCGCTTGGAAGACCTGCCAAGGCCGCGACTTGCACACCATATGAATCGTCACAAGGGCCATCGGCAACTGTGTGTAAGAAACGAATTTCACCCTTGACGTCAGCGACCTGAACATGGATATTTACCAGTCCTTCAATCTCATCAGCTAAACCAACAAGCTGGTGGTAATGAGTGGCAAAGAGGGTCCTTGCTGCAACTCTGGTGGATATGTCTTCTGTAACCGACCAAGCGATTGCGAGTCCATCGAAAGTTGAGGTCCCACGACCTACCTCATCGAGTAATATCAAACTTCGAGGTGTCGCTCTTCGTAGAATGTGAGCAACCTCAATCATTTCCATCATGAATGTAGAACGTCCTCGCCGTAAATCATCGTGAGCACCGACTCTAGTGAATACACGGTCAACAATGCCAATCTTGGCCTTTTCGGCCGGTACGAATGATCCTGCCTGAGCAAGGATTGTGATTAGTGCGGTTTGTCGCAGATATGTCGACTTACCCCCCATATTTGGGCCGGTTAAGAGGAGGAATTTTCGGCGCTTATCGAAGCTTATACCATTCGGTACAAAGCGCCCATCGCCCTCCAATACGGGATGGCGACCGGAGATGATTTCCATTGTTGAATCATGTTTGATATCAGGTCGATTCCAAGAGTGTTTTCTTGCGTGGTTGGCGAATGCTGAGAGGACATCTGCAGAGGCAATCTTACGTCCTAGTTCACTCAGTTTAGCCGCTTGTGATGCGACCTCCCGACGGAGTTCAAGGAATAATTCGTGTTCAAGGGCTTTTGCTCTATCATCCGCCGTCAAAATGACATCTTCCCATTCTTTCAATTCCTCAGTTGTGAATCTCTCGGCGTTGGTCATGGTTTGCCTTCGACGGTACTCTTCTGGAACCTTGTCTAAATGAGATTTAGTGACTTCAATGAAGAAGCCGAATTGGCGATTCTGCTTGATCTTGAGGCTTGGAATGTCGAGCCTTTCACGCTCTCTGGATTCAAATCCCTTGAGCCAATCTGTGCCTTCGCCTGCCTTCTGACGTAGGTCATCCAATTGCTCGTTTACACCACTTTGGAAAATACCTCCATCACGAATTGTCATCGGTGGCTCTGGAACAACTCTAGATGCAATATGATACATAAGTGGGTCGAGATCTGACAACCCTTCTGCATATTGATGTAATAACTCAGAATCTCCTTCGGAAAGCAATCCCTGCAGTCGCGGCATCCTCTCTAAACAATCCGCAACTGCAACTAAGTCTCTCGCATTGGCCCTACCATAGGCCAAGCGAGTAGAAAGGCGCTCCAAGTCGCGCATCGACTTGAGCGTTTCACGAATGTTATCCAAGCGACGAGGAGCGCGGATTAGACTCGCAACTGCTGATTGCCTTGAGGCTATTTTCTCCGAATCGGTTAGCGGACGTAGAATCCATTCCTTGAGTTGTCTTCGACCCATCCAAGTGCGGGTGCAATCAATCGCTTGGACGAGTGAGCCTTCTTTCTCGCCGCCGAGAGTGTGTGTTAGCTCTAGGTTGCGCAGTGTGGTTTGGTCGAGTACTAGGTGGCCGTCATCAGCGTCGAAGTGAACCTCACGGAGAGGAACAACATCGACAAGGTGTAACTTTGCAAGATATCCTGCTGCTAGGCCACAAGCCTCCATGGCAAGTGGTCTGCGGTCTAAGTCAACCGAACCTAGATCGACCAATTCTAGGTGATCCTTGACCGCCTGAAGATGTTGTTCCTTGCCACCTTCGTGAACACTCATGGTGACACTATCAAGTGAGGACAATAGTGCACGAGACTCATCACTCTCGGCATCTCGCCGACCGAGTACTAACTCACTAGGTGACCATCTCTGCAATTCATCTCGTAAGCGCTCATAGCGACCTGTTCCCGAGTGCTCTTGTAACCATGCTCTGCCAGTTGAAGAATCAAGAATTGCAAGACCTATTCCATCTCCTCGTGAAATTAGACCTGCAAGCAAACTTGAGCCGTCTTCTCCAATCAAGTCTTCCTCGTAAAGAGAGCCGGGGGTGTATACACGGGTAACCACTCTTTCGAGAATTTTTGAACCCGGGCGTAATTCTTCTTCTTGTTCGCATAGGGTAACCTTGTGCCCCGCTCGCAACATACCCTGCAGATAGGCTTCAACCGAATGCCAAGGAACACCGGCCATTGGAACAGGTTCATCAGCGCTCTTATCGCGACTGGTTAGGGTGATTCCGAGTACTTCCGATGCTAGCACAGCATCATCGTAGAACATCTCGTAGAAGTCTCCCATTCTGAAAAATAGTACAGTATCGGGGTGCTGCGCCTTAATCTCAGCGAATTGGTCGAGCATAGATCGCTTCGCCATATCAGACTCCTCCATCGCTTACGCTGCGCGTGGGCTATGCCTGTGAGCGGAGGGTGCATAAGCAATCCTGTGCTAACCTTCCCTACGGGAAGGGTTAGGCTGAGCAGGGGACCTAGCTCCCGCTAAGTGTGTTTAGCGATTATTCAATCTAGTAGACTGAAGGTTTCACTGGTTGACTACTAGTAGGCCATCTCCGTCGCGGAACTTGCCTGTTGCAATCATTATCATGTCTATTAGAGCCCAAACTCCACATCCACCAGCGGTAATCAACTTCAGTACTCCGAGCCCCACATGGCCGGAATAAAATCGGTCAACGCCAAGTCCACCCAAAAGGACGGATAAAATCAACAGTGTAGTCCAGTCTACGTCAGAAATTTCTTCTTCCATATACAACGGTTATCCATCTTAGGTTTAAATCAATCTCCGGCATAGCCTCGCTGTGCGCCAGAAGGCATGTTTGAATTGATGTGGAAAAAATGTCTAAATTCGAAGTATTATCATTTTCAAAAAAAGATATTGAAGGTATAATCGCCTCTGGGGCCCTAGTCACTTCCGCAATTCTCCCGCACGGTGAAGTAGACAGCCTGAATCTCTGCCCATGGTACCATTTGACAGGGCATCAATGCCCGTTTTGTGGAATGACCAGAGGCTTTGTTGCTATTACTCATTTTGACTTTCAAGCCGCTATTGATTTCAATCTAGGAACTCCACTTGTCTACATTGCATTTGTTTACTTCGCTTTACGCTCAATTGTTCCAATAATTGTCGAAGGAAAAAAAATTCAGGTGCCAAAACCAGCCTACAATATATGGTTGGTTTCTACAATTGCAGTATTTGCAGTGATGGCTTGGGACCGAATCGGAAAACATCTGTTGTAAACTTAGGACAGTATTTGACCTAAGCACTCCCAGCATTGAGTTAGGCGCTTGGGATGGGTAATGGAAAACAGTTTGGCGTCCACGGTCTGATGATCCTAGTTGTGTTCTCTTGGGGAATGGCCTGGGCAGTGGGTAGAATCCTAGCATTGGGATTGCCGCCAATGACTGGTGCTTGGCTTAGGTATGTCCTAACGATGGTTTTGTTCTATCTATGGTTTGCTGGCCGTGCGATGAAAGGTAAGAAAGTCAATTGGCTTCCCAGCGGTCGACAAACTTGGAGAACACTGACTCTTATCGCGATAACTGGCGTTCTTGGTTATCAGGTATTTTTCATGAATGGAATGCGACTTACTGCTGCTGGTGATGCCTCTCTCATCATCACATTCAATCCAATATTTACCGTACTATTGGCCGCACCGATGCTAGGTCAACAAATAACTCGCAAAATGTTCCTCGGACTATTCTGTGGATTCGTAGGAGTCGCTGTAGTTACCGGTTGGAGTCCCAATACCGACATCCCGTTTGAAGATAGAATTCTTGGTGATTTCATGATCTTATTGGCTTCACTGAATTGGGCGATGACAACGAATAATACCAAACGAATGATGGAAAGAAGAAATGGTGAGCAAGAAGCGACAACATTGGAAATTGTCGTGTGGTATTCTCTGATTGGAACGTTCTTGCTAACGCCATTGATGGCTTGGGAGACTTGGCAACATGGGATTCCCGAGCCTACCATGACCGATTGGTATGCGATCATTTATCTCAGTGCTATTTCCACCGTGTTGGCTTACTATTGGTTCGCAATTGGAGTTGAGAAGCTTGGTGCAACCGCCGCTGCCTCCTACATCTTCTTGATGCCAGTCTTCGGGGTACTGGGTGGCGTATGGTTGCTCGATGAGAATGTTGGATGGACTCTTCTAGCTGGATTCACCCTGATTGTAATGGGAGTTAGAGTAGTTCAGGGTGAAAGTGAAAGATTGAGGACCGGTTGACTGATTCACTTAGCCCCGTAGGGGCTGCACCTATCGTTAAATACGGCGGGTAGGTCGGCCGAGCCCGAGGTAGTTGAGATGGCACGCAAGCCAGCTAAGATGTATCGTCAGGTCAAGGGCCAAGCCTACACCCGCCGAGAGTATACCGGTGGTGTACCAAATAACCGAATTCTTCGCTACCACATGGGCAACAGAAAGGTTGCCGAGGCAGGAGAATTCGAGGTAGTACTCGAGCTAACCGTAGACAATGCTGTACAAATCCGACACACTGCACTTGAGGCCGCTAGACAAGTCTCAAACTCAACTATAAGAGAGGCAGCCGGTGAGATGGGCTATGCTCTTCGAATTCACAAGTACCCACACAACATCCTGCGTGAGAATAAGCAGGCTACCGGCGCTGGAGCAGATAGGGTATCGCAGGGAATGCGACTATCCTTCGGAAAGAATGTTGGAACCGCGGCCCGCGTTAAGAGAAATGACGTCATTGTCTCGGTTCACACAACAGCTGAATTTTATGCGGCCGCTCGTGAATCGCTTCGTAAGGCTGGAATGAAGTTCCCAAGCCCAACCACAATTCGTGTCAAGAAGGGCCACGAGCGACTTCGTGAATTGGGATTAGTCTGAGGCTGGCCGGGTATGGGATCCGCTGATCCTCTAACTGTTCTGCAAGATTCACTGCGTGGAGCGCCAATCATTTGGAAGGGAGAATATCCCTACTTCATTCACCCGATTTCAGACGGTATACCTCGTATGGACCCGGATGTACTTCGAGCAACACGCGACCTAATTGTCTCTAGCGTAGATTGGTCTCAGGTCGACCTAATCGTCAGTGTGGAAGCGATGGGCCTACCACTTCTTGCAGCGGTCGGAGATGCTACTGGAAAGCCAACGGTGGTTGTGCGCAAGCGCTCCTATGGTATGGAAGGAGAAACTCGTGTAGACGTTGCAACCGGATACTCTCAATCGACTGTCTACATCAATGACATCAAAGCAGGAGAAAGAATCGTAATTGTTGATGATGTGATTTCTACAGGTGGAACACTTGAGCCTCTAATCCAACAACTCGAGGACATGGGGGTAATCTTGCAAGATATTGTCATCGCTATCGAAAAAGGCGAAGGGCGAGAGAGATTGAACCGTGAGAAGCCAAATTGGCCTATTCGATCTCTTGCTAGAATCGATATTATCGACGGAAAGGTCGAGATAGTGGAGTGAACCTCGCTTTAGGGCAGGGGAGTTGCTGCCTATGGACATGGAACGTCATGATTTCCAGCTCGACGATTTAGTCGAGCGAATCAAAGACAACGACCACCGCTTGGTCGCTTTGCAAGTTCCAGAGGGTCTGAAAATGCAAGCCCTTGAGATGATGGACTCGATTGAAGAGGGGTCAGAAGCAAAGGTAGTATTGGCTGCAGATCCTTGCTATGGAGCATGCGATTTAGTGCACGATAAAATGCGCATGATGGGAGTTGAATTAGTAGCTCATATGGGACACAGTGCAATGAATATCGATTCGGGTATGCCAACTCATTTCATTCCGGTAACCTATGACGGAGACCCTGAAATTGACCCCGTTGTACCTATATTGGCCCGACACAAGGCGATTGCTGAGGCTAGATTGGAAGAGTCATCGATTCCCTTCGACCTTAGTGAGGACGAAGCCAAGGATAGATTTCTCGATGCAGTAGGCAGGGTTGCCCCTTTGTCAGGAACAAAACTAGGACTGGTAGGCTCCATCCAACATCTTCATCTTCTTCCCGAATACAAAGAGCGCTTCGAGAAAGCTGGATTTGAGGTTGAGATCCCAACCGGGGGGGCGCGTCTGACCTTCCCAGGACAAGTTCTAGGTTGCAACTATTCAGGAGATGATTCCTCGATTGGACACTACATCTTCCTCGGCTCAGGAGATTTCCACCCGATTGGATTGGTCATGCACACCGGCAAGCCACTAGCATTGTTAGATCCGTATACAGGAGAAGCCAGCGAATTATCCTTCGATCGCATCGAGCGAATTCTGAGGCAGAGAATGGGATTGATTTTCTCTGTCGATGAGGCAAAGTCGTTTGGTATTCTCATCGGAGAGAAGCCTGGACAAATGAGGCGTAACCTAGCTATCAGAATGAAACGGCTTCTCGAAAAACACGGACGCAAAGGGTACCTTCTCGCCCTCGATCATGTGGGTCCAGAACTAATCGACTTCTATCCTGTTGATGCCTTTGTCAATACCGCCTGTCCTCGTATAGCAATAGATGACTCGGTGAAGTATGCTAAGCCACTAATCACACCCTTCGAATTGGAAGTAGCCCTAGGTGAAAAACAGTGGGAAAACGGTTACCAATTCGATGAAATTCCATAATCAGAATTGTTCGAATTCTCTTGCACATGTGTTAGCAGACGCCTGTGTGTGCGCGCGTTGTAGTAAATATCTCTAAGAACGGCTAGAGGAAGACTACCTTGAATGGCAGGATACCTCGACCGCATCGGAGCAGGCAAAGTTCTGCTGGACAAGGCCCCCTTGTCGTATGACTGGGTTCCGCCATCTCTGATAGGCCGAGACGATGAATTAGGTGATATGGCAGCAATATTCTCGCAAATCGAGAATCACGAAACCAGTTGTCAAGCGGTCGTCATGGGGCCGGTTGGCTCAGGAAAGACGGTTTTGACTCGCCGCTTTGCAGAAGACATCCAGCGTCATCTCGAAGGTCGCAGACGAGTCGTCATAACACACGTCAACTGTCGCAATCATCCAACTGGACCACAGGTCTTGCAACAAATTGCTCTCAGCCTAGACGAACGGCATCCAGAAAGAGGATTCAGTCCTGGAGAAATCATACAATCGATTCGAAGAAACCTGATTTCACATGATAGTCATCTTCTGTTGATTTTGGACGAGGCTGATGTCTTGGTTAATCGCGACCAGTCTGATCTAATCTACAAATTATTGCGAATCGATGAAGGAAAGGAAAATCAAGGAACGATTTCAATGATTCTTGTGAGTCAGAATTTGTCATTGATGAGGCTTTTTGAACCGGCGATTATCTCACGCTTGGGGCAATCGAATATAGTCGAGATGCAACCCTACAATGCAGAGACTCTGACGGGTATAGCAAACCAAAGGGTAGAGGTTGCCTGTAAGACTGGCTCGGTAGCCGATGAAACTCTCACTAAAATTGGTCAATTTGCCGCTGAATCAGGAGATGCGCGGATGGCGATTGAGCTACTGGATGCGGCCATTCGACGAACCGAAGAAGATGGTCGCGGCGAAGTTCTACCCGATGATGTTCAACCTAGTACCTTGAGAAAGGCATCACTGGAGCCAAGTTCGGTCGACAATTTATCGCAACATCAAAAATTGGCTTTGCTAGGTATTTGTAGACGTTTGAAGAAGGCTGAACAAGTATCGAGTGGAGACGCACACAAACTCTACTTGCTAGTCTGTGAAGAATACGAGGTAAAACCGCGAAGTTACACCACTTTCTGGAAGCATCTGAAGATCTTGGAAACCGAGGGTCTAATCGAAACCAGAGCAGCCAATACTAATGTGGGAAGAGGTAGAACTCAACATATCACAATGAACAATACTGCACCTGCAACTATCGAAAGTAGAATTGAGAGAGAATTTCTCAGGGTCTAGCTATCACCGTAGGTGAACCCGAACCGCTCTTATAGGGGTCTCCTGTCGGGAGCCCGTTCAGGTGACATCATGGCAGGAGAACAGGCGTTCAAGGCGGTGGTTAATGGAGCAGTCGACCATCGAGCATATGCGGTGGATATCACAGGCGCAAATTACAACCATTTCTTGGGTAAGAAAATCGGTGATTCCGTCGATGGAATGTTCGTTGGAGATGGCGATCAAACACTAACTGGATACAAATTGCAAATCACCGGTGGTTCAGATGTCACAGGCCGACCAATGCGCCCAGACTTAGACGGTGCTGGAGTGAAGTCGGTTCTAGTCTCGCCCGGAGTTGGATACAAGGGCAAGAAGTATGTCAAGAAGAATGCCCAAGAATACGTCTACAAATATGACGGAATTCGCCGAAGAAGGAACCTTCGAGGCAATATCATCAGTCAGGATACACGTCAAATCAATCTGAAGGTCGTCGAGGCAGGAAAGCGCTCGCTACCAGTGATTTTCGGTCTCGAGGAAGAGGCCGCTGCCGAGACGCCCTCTGACGAAGAGGAGTGAATCGGCAGGAGTTGATGAGTCTGG
>CAZKVK010000015.1:0-26099 GCA_964556195.1 uncultured Candidatus Poseidoniales archaeon | reverse complement strand
GGAGCCTTCAAGCATCACTACCACACTCTTGAGATTGGCTCGATGCGTGGAATCGCTCACCACTCTCCTTGGTTAGCTGGCCACATGATGTTAGGTTGGATGGCAAGCCTTGGGCTGCCGCTATTGGCAGGATTCGTGGCCGAAATTGCGATAATGATTGCCTTCTGGATGACTTTTGGTTGGCTGGTAATATGGCCAGCATTGACCCTAATTATCACCGCTGTGTACTATCTCACAAGTATGCAGAGAACCATTTTCGAAGGTGGGGATCCACACGTTGGAGTACTGCCTGACACAATGCACGGAGAAGAACCACGAGACATTACTTGGCATGAGAACGCTGGAATGTTTGTTTTGGGGGCCCTCACAGTATTGTTTGGAATCATGCCATTCATCTTCTGGGACATGATGTCCGATTGGTCTACTGAATTCATGATTGATACTCTAGTTCAGGCGATGAACAGTCAAGGGGTGAAGCCCTGATGTTGACCACTGAAGAAATGGAAATATTGCTGCCTGAGCTGGCTCTTGTTGCAGGTATCATACTTTCAGTCTTAGTTCCAAACCTCGGCAACTCGACTCTGCGAATTCCTCTAACTAGAACTCGAATCCCTATCTTAATCGGAGGAACTCGATTCAAGAGCACCTCTGATCCTAGAGTTCCTGCCCGAATTACAATTCTTGCATTATTCGTAGCCTTCGTTTATTCCTTCCTAGAAATAGAGGGTGCATCCGGTGAGGTTGGGGGCGTTATCGAAATTACTTCATTCACCAGAATGATGTCTTTCATCTTCTATGGTGCACTTCTGTTAGCAGCGATTGCTACAACTTACAGAATGCCAGCTCGCCCAACTGCAAGAGCACCTCGCGAGAAGGATTCAGAATCTCGAACCGAGGCTCTTATCGCCGCTCTGATGGATAATCGTCGTCAGGTCGATTTCCATATTCTAATGATGATGGTAGGTCTTGGAATGAGCCTAATGGCTATGGCTTCGAATCTTTTCTTCATGTTCGTAGCCATCGAGCTAGCCAGCCTTGCCGCCTATGTATTGGTTGCATTTCACAAAGAGGAGGAAGTTGGAGGCGAGGCCGGTGCCAAGTACTTCATCGTCGGTTCGGTTGCAAGCGCTACAGGAATCTACGGAATGTCGTTGGTTTATCTCTGGTCAGGAGACCTAGATTTCGATGCATTGGCGACCTCCTGGGCGGCCATGGATGGACTAGATCCATTCGCTGTCGTTGGTGTAGGATTGATGTTGGTAGCCTTCGGTTTCAAGGTCAGCGCTGCACCATTCCACCTCGCGGCCCCTGACGCATACGCTGGAGCATCCTCTCCGGTTGCAGGTGTATTGGCAACCGCTTCCAAGGCGATGGGATTTGTAGCCCTATTCCGAGTTCTAATCGAGGTGACGATGCCAGAGGAGGGCGAAGCGCTTTGGTTCGTTGTACTAGCAATCATCGCTGTTGTTACAATGACTTGGGGCAACTTAGCTGCATTGACCAGTGAGAATCCAAAGAGAATGTTGGCCTACTCCAGCGTTGCACACGCAGGATATATGCTGGCCGCAATCGCTGCAGTAGGTAGTGGTTTAGGGGATTCATCAACAACCGAGTTAGTGTTGGTTGCAATCGTCTTCCACTTGACGATTCTTGTGTTATTCAAACTCGGTGCGTTCCTGGTTCTGGGTATGCTTGAGACCGAGGGGCGAAGTCATCGCTTGGAAGATCTTCACGGCCTTGCTCAGCGCGACCCGCTGATTGCAGGTTCGATGTTTATCTTCATGCTGGCATTGGCTGGAGTTCCACCATTATCCGGATTCCTTTCCAAGTTGTTGATGATTAATGGAATCGTAAACATCAGTGCTGGTACAGGTAGCACCACTGCAGATGCTATCGTTCCTTGGGCTGAGACAGTTGACCCCGTGTTTTGGTTGGCTATGGCAATTGTTCTGAACAGCGCACTTTCTCTATTCTACTACCTGCGAATTGGACTGTTGATGTTCTTTGAAGCACCAGAGAATGCAAAGCCTCTTCGAAGGGCACTACACCTTCGAAACACCATTATTGTGCTCACCATCTTGACTGTATTCTTCGGAATTGGTCCAGGTGCAGAAAATCTTCTAGAACTGGTCGAGACTGCGGTTTCTGCACTTTGATTCAGTGTTGAGTAGGAACAACCGTCGAATCCTTGGCTTATCAACAGGGCATGGTTTCACATAGGGGTCTCTCGACCGACGCCCAATGGCGCGACGGGAGGAGCGTGTGGATACTGAGTTGCTGGCGAAGCTTGAATCTGGCTCCAGCGACAAAATTCGCGTAACCCTCCCAAATAAGAAAATCAACGAAATGTTTGCCATCGCAGACCAAATCTTAGGTGGCCGAAGAGTCAGAGCAGTTTGCGAAGATGGAGAGAGTCGTCTAGCCCGTATCCCCGGAAAGATGCGTCGCCGACAGTGGGTTCGTGAAGGCGATCTAATTATCCTTCAACCCTGGGATTTCCAAGACTCAAGAGCCGATGTGAGGATGCGTTACACCAAGACTCAGTCAATCTACCTATCTAGAAAGGGAGTATTACCTGAGATAGTCGATCTATTCGGAATGACCGATGACCAGATACATGAACAGGATGACGATTACGAGATTATGGAATCGGGTGCTGTCGAAGAGTCTCCGGCTACCGAAGCGGCTGAGGAAGCAGAAGAGTCAGAAGAAGTTACTGAAGAGCCGACGAGTCCGAGCTTTGCTGATGATGAAGATGACGATATCGACTCATTCTTCGGGTGAGGATGATGGTAGATCCCGACTGGGAAGATGTTGACCCTGACGCTTTGATGAGATCGGCGAAGCAACACGATTGGATAACGGAGCCACGCTTCAAGAGAATGTTTGAGGATATCGAAGACAAGTTGCAAGGAGTGCTGGGTTCTGGTCAATACGATTGGGTAGATCGACGTGTCTTCGATGCGGTCTTCGACCGTTCGACTTTGATGTCTTTGCATAAATTGATGCAGTCCGGCGAGATCGAAACCGTCGATTATCCAATCGCACGAGGAAAGGAGGCTCACGTATTTCACGCAACGACAAATCAAGGCCCTGCAGCAGTGAAGATATTCCATACCACAAATGCAGTATTCAAGAGTCTTGCAAAATACATCGATGGAGACCCACGATTCGGCGGCCTAAAGCGCCGTCATCGTGAATTAGTAAAGATCTGGGTTCGTAAGGAATATCGCAACTTGCGTCGAATGCGAAAGGCCGGCATTCGTGTTCCCAAACCCAGGGCGATTCTAAACAACGTCTTGGTGATGGATTTAATCGGAAATAAGAGCGAACCTTCTCCACGTCTGAAGGATATCACCATAGACGATCCAAAGGGAGTTTTCGATGACCTTCTTGAGATTCTTGCGGTTTGTTGGCAAACCTGTGATCTTACTCATGCAGACTTTAGCGAATATAACATTCTCTGGTACGATGGCGAGCCATGGATAATCGATGTTGGTCAAGCCGTAGTTAGCGCCCATCCTTCATCAAATGAATTCCTAGTCCGAGACGTCACTAGATTGGTTGAGTGGATTAATCGACAAGGATACGAGGTCAATCTCGCAGACTCCTTACTCAGAGTACTCGAAGAATCAGTTCCAACCTATCCCTCCCTCTCGGGCGGGGATTAAAACGGGAGGGCGGGTCGCCCGCTTTCGTGGAACTCCTAGCCCGCATACCCAAGGACCGCATAGCGGTGCTTATCGGCAAGGAAGGGCGCACTCGCAAGATGCTCGAGAAAGCCAGCGGGGCAAGTTTGGAAATCGATTCCTCAACAGGTGACATCTCGGCTATTTGGCAACAAGAAGATGCAGATCCGATTCTGAAAATGAAAATGCCAGATGTAATCCGCGCGATTGGACGAGGACTAGCACCAAATCGAGCGATAAAATTGCTCGAGGACGAGGTATTCCTTAGGATGTACGATATCCGCGAATGGGTTGGTCGCCAACCAAACCAGACCCGCCGAATGCGAAGCCGATTAATCGGAAGAAACGGTCGCATTCGAAGCTTAATCGAAGAGATGTCTCAAACCGAGATGGCAATCTATGGCTCCACGGTTCTCGTAATCGGTGACGAGGATGGTCTTGCATTAGCAACTCCTGCAATCGAGAATATTCTCAATGGAGCGGAACATGGAACAGTCTTACATGGTCTAGAGCAAGACCGAAAGCGTATGCGAATTCAATCTCGAAGCCTTGACGCATACGATACTGGCAAAGGTTCGTCCGATACTTTCGATGCACTGGTTCCCGGACTCGCTGATGCCCGCCGTCGCCGTGAACGTAGATTCAAGTCAGCCCAAGTCGATCCAGATGACGAGGAAGAAGTCGCTGAGATGTTAGAATTGGCTGAAGACGAATCGATAACTTACGGTGAAGAGTGATTTCATCAGCCGCCACGCCTAAGCGCAGGTGCTTTCTCGACAGGTCGTGAACGTGCTAGAGGAGTGGTACGATTACGAGCGTTTGGTAATCCAAGCACTCGCCGTAATTATGACATTATTCTGCATTGGAGCATTCCTTGGTGCGATGGATGTCTCAAATCCATTATCTGATTTTGTTTACAGCTACTATCTCGATCCAATCATCGGAGAATCAACCGGAGATTCGGGTTACAATATGGTCAACACCATGACCTATGGAATCGTTCTGGCTATGTTCGCAGTAGCAATGTCAGGCTGGCTACGGCATTTGGGTGTTGACGGCTCAGACAGAACTCTGCTCGCTCTCCTCCCATTTGTTCTTTGGGCGGCTCTGGGAGAAGTTGTGGAAGACGCAGAAATGTTTGGAGAGTTCTTTTCAGCATGGTTCGTTAGCCCTGGTGTACACTTCCAGACTGCTGCTTGGGTGATAATCGCTGGGTGGTTTGGATATTCAATAAATAACTCAGACGCTACTGAGGAAAAGAAGGCCGAGAAGGTAAAATCCGCCTCGATGATTATCATTTTCACTCAGTTTGTCATCTATGCAAACTCTATCGATGGAAAAGTCGACATCGACATTTCGTTGATGATACTATTCAGCTTTCTTGCATTTGTATCTCCACATCTTTTGGAATCCAGCGCTGATGGTTTTGATAATATTCAGCGCGCTGTCTACTTTTCAGGAATCGGAGGTTGTCTAGTTCTCTTCGGGGCAATTGCATCTTATATGTCCTCAATTGACATAACTGAAATTGTTAATTACCCTTACAATTTTGTCGCAGTGGTCGTAGTTATCGGATTTCCTGTAGTACTATGCTGGTTCATGCTTGAACAAGGAAGAGAGGCCGCCTCCGAACTAGCCTCTCAAGGAATAGTTGCAGGAATTCTACCCCCTGGAATGAACGAAGATGAATACATGGCACTAGAATCAGAGCAGAAGAATCTGATTGAATCCCTACGATTGAAGGCAACCATGGCTTATCCAGTTGCTTTTCTTCCAGTTGCCGGTCAATTCATGGATGGCATTGCAACATACATCGGTATTGATTACTTTCCCTACACCGAGAAGCACATTGTTTCAGAGGCTGTAGTCAGTTTATTCGATACCGCACTGACCTTTGCGTTTCTCAAGTTGGGAATCGGTGGAGTAGTATTCTGGTTCTATTCTATGGCCAATTTCGAATATCGCCAACAACATCTCCGCCTGTTGATTGGACTTGCACTAATGGTGGTTGGAATGGCCCCCGGATTGCGTAACGTCGGACGATTGATGTTGGGTGTCTAATCACGACATCTACGATGTCGTATCCATTGGATTCAAGGTTCGCCAGCATTCTCGCGGGTTGATTGCGATGGACAGATTGCCGACCCGAGTCGACCGTTCCGGCGAAGATTGGCAGCGTAGAAGGGAGCAAAATCTCGCTTTAGCCGCCGACCTCAAGGGGCGATTAGAAGACATAAAAGAGGGTGGTGGGGGAAAGTACGTCGAGAGACATCGCTCTAGAGGAAAGATGCTTCCAAGGGAGCGAATAGCCGAGATTTGTGATGCAGGAAGCCCTTTCTTAGAATTGTCCAGCCTTGCCGCGAATGGTCTGTATGATGGCAAGGCACACTCGGCTGGAATCATTACTGGAATTGGCTTAGTTCATGGTCGAGAATGCCTCTTCGTTGCAAACGATGCGACCGTCAAAGGTGGATCCTACTATCCAATGACGGTGAAGAAGCACATTCGAGCCCAAGATGTTGCAGACGCTAACAATCTGCCATGTATCTACCTCGTCGATAGCGGAGGCGCCTTCTTACCGATGCAAGACGAGGTTTTCCCTGACATCGGTCACTTTGGTCGTATCTTCCGGAATCAAGCGATGATGTCGGGCAAAGGAATTCCACAGGTAGCGGCAGTTCTAGGAAGTTGTACCGCAGGAGGTGCATACGTTCCAGCGATGTCAGATGAATCGATTATCGTCAAGGGCAATGGAACAATTTTCCTCGCTGGGCCACCGCTGGTGAAGGCGGCGACTGGCGAGGAAGTCAGCGCCGAGGATTTGGGCGGTGCTGATGTTCACACCCGAGAATCGGGTGTGGCCGACCATTTCACAGAGAATGAGGAGGAAGCCCTACGAATGGTTCGTAATGTTGTAGAGAATCTCAACATTGAGCCAAAACAAAGATTGGACGTTAAGCCAGTAGAAGCACCCGCTCACGATACTGAGGACTTGATGGGAATAATTCCAACAGACAATCGTACACCATTCGATGTTCGTGAAGTAATAGCTAGAATTGTCGATGGTTCCCGCTTCCACGAGTTCAAACCACGCTATGGAAATACCTTGGTTTGTGGTTTTGCTAGAATACATGGTTACCCTGTGGGTATAGTAGCAAACAATGGTATTCTATTCTCTGAATCTTCCCTCAAAGGTGCTCACTTTGTCGAATTATGCGGTCAGCGTGGAATTCCACTAATCTTCTTGCAGAATATTACAGGATTCATGGTTGGCCGAGACGCTGAGTCGGGTGGGATTGCCAAGGATGGGGCTAAGCTTGTTACCGCTGTCTCTTGTGTTCCTGTACCCAAATTTACGTTAATTATCGGTGGCTCTCACGGAGCTGGAAATTACGGAATGTGTGGCCGAGCATACGACCCCCGCTTCCTATTCATGTGGCCTAACGCAAGAATTTCTGTTATGGGTGGCCCACAAGCCGCGGATGTTCTTGCCACGGTCAAACAAGATCAACGAGCCCGAGAAGGATTGCCTCCGATGTCTGGTCAAGAATTGGATGAGTTCCGCCGTCCGATTCTAGAGAAATATGAGACTGAAGGCTCTCCTTACTACTCCACAGCTCGTCTTTGGGACGATGGAGTAATTGACCCACGCGACACCAGAGATGTCTTGGGATTAGCAATATCGGCGAGCCTTAACGCTCCGTTCCCAGACAACGATTATGGCGTATTCAGGATGTGAAATTATGCAAGGCACGAAAATGAGAGACGCAAAACCCGTAGCCAAACTTTGCAGCCTCGAGATTGATGGTGCTATTGCGAGACTAACACTTCGCCGCTCAGACGTATTCAACGCCCTAAACGTACAGTTGATTTCAGAAATGGTCGAAGTGCTGAGTTGGACAGCGCAGAGGTCCGTTGGAGCGACTCAATCTCTTCACGATTCTGACGGTTCTCAGTATCTGCGAGTAATCGTTCTACGTGGGGATGGAAAACACTTCTGCGCAGGCGCAGACATCAATATGATGCGAGATGCCGGCGCGGCATCACCAGAAGAAAATCGAGTCGATTCAGAAAGGCTTGACCGTCTATTCAACTCACTTTGGGCTCATCCTTGCTTTACCGTTGGGGCAGTACAAGGTGTAGCCCTTGGAGGAGGAGCAGGACTCGTTGCCTGCATCGACCATGCGATTGGAGAACCTCGTACAAGAATCGCTCTTTCAGAAGCAAAATTGGGTATTCTTCCTGCTGTAATTGGGCCCTATGTATATCGAAAGTTAGGAAGTGCTGAATTCCGAAGACTCTCTATGCTGGCCAGTAGAGTTGACTCTGAAGAATGTCTACGAATTGGTTGGTTAAACGAGGTGGTCGAATCACCCCTAGAATTTGATGAGGCGATAGGACGAGTTGTTGCAGATGTGATGACAACCGGTCCGATGGCGGTAGCTGAATCCAAGAAGCTGGCCATGACTTTCGATGCTTGGACCGGAAGTGATGAGGAATTACGACGCTGGACTCTTGACAAGACCAGCCAAATGCGCAGTTCTAGGGAAGGTCAGGAAGGACTCTCTTCGTTCCTTGAGAGAAGAAAGCCGGATTGGGCACCAAAAGAGTGAGTTGGCACAATGATTCCAGATTGGATGGCCTCCGCACCTCAACCATTCGATACGGTCTTGGTTGCCAATCGAGGGGAGATTGCGGTCCGGGTTCTTCGAGCTGCTAGAGAATCGGGGCTTCGAGGCGTTGCGGTTTATTCTGACCCTGATGCAGGCTCTCTACACGTCGAAAATGCAGATCAAGCCGTACATCTTCCCGGTACTAGTTTGGCAGAAACTTACCTCAATGGAGATGCGATAATCGAGGCGGCCCGCTCTACTGGTGCTCAAGCGATTCACCCCGGTTTCGGCTTCCTTTCAGAGCGTGCTGATTTTGCAAACGCGGTCAAGGCGGCTGGTCTGATTTGGATAGGCCCATCAGCCGATGCAATTGACACAATGGGAGACAAGATTTCTGCACGCCGCTGCATGATTGAATCAGGGGTTCCGGTAATTCCCGGAGAAGAGATTTCCATGAGAGGTGATTCTGACCATCTAGGTGTACTGGCAGCAGCAGCAGCTCGTGTCGGATATCCTCTCTTGCTGAAAGCAAGCGCAGGCGGTGGAGGAAAGGGAATGCGTGCAGTGCACGAACCCAAGATGTTACGAACAGAATACGAGGCTGCGGCTAGAGAAGCAACGGCAGCCTTCGGTGACGGCACCGTATATGTCGAGAGGCTTCTGAAAGGTGCTCGCCACGTAGAGATTCAAGTTCTAGCCGATAGTCAAGGCAATTGCATTCATCTAAACGAAAGGGATTGTTCCCTACAACGCCGACACCAGAAGGTCATCGAGGAAGCTCCGAGTCCAGCGGTTACTCCTACAATTCGAGAAGCGATGGGAGAAGCAGCTGTTCAGGCAGCAAAGGCAGTGGATTACGAAGGTGCAGGAACTGTCGAGTTCCTACTTTCCGACCGAGGTGAATTCTTTTTCTTGGAAATGAATACTCGTCTACAAGTCGAACACCCCGTAACCGAGATGATTACAGGGGTAGACATTGTACAGAAGCAATTCGAGGTCGCCTCTGGCTTACCTCTTGGATTGTCTCAATCAGACATCGGAATCACCGGTCATGCTATGGAGGCTCGCATCTATGCTGAAGATCCGAGCAAAGGATTCCTACCAGCAGTTGGAGACTTAGCAATGTGGCGCGCACCTGCGGGCCCAGGAATAAGGGTCGATACAGGGGTACGTGAAGGAGACGCTGTTACGATAGACTTTGACCCGATGTTGGCCAAACTAATTGTCCATGCCCCAACAAGAACGGCAGCCGCAAGACGTCTAGATAACGCACTCTCCGATCTAAGGGCTCTTGGTGTAATCACAAACATTGGATTTCTTCGTCAAATGACAACCCATCCAGATTTCGTTTCAGGCGGAATAACAACCGACTATTTAGATTCGAGAGAAATCTCCGATTTCGCTGAGCCCGACCCCAACCCCGCAACTCTAGTCGCAATCGCCGCAGCAGCAAGTAGATTCGGCCTTGATCGTGCGGGAACAGGGTACTCTGAATCGTTTGTTGACGAACATACTGGTCACAGTGGTGACCCGTTCAGGACCTTGAAGAGGTCTTTTCCTTGAGGTGAATAGATGGAGTGGAGTATTGGAGAATCGGGTGTTCGCTACACCGCCAAGTTATCTGATTCAGAGGGCACACTTTGCCTCGCAGGACTAACTCGGGATGGACACGAAGCACCACATTCTGAAATTGGCATTACTCGAGATTCGCAAGGTGCTAGACTCCTTGTCGACATTGATGGTTCCGCACAAATCGCGCACGTAGCAAAGGTTGGTGATAATTGGTGGATTCATATCAATGGGCGAATCCACGTCGTTCATTGTCACGAACCCGGAAGCGCGGATTCAGCCGCAGGTGAAGGTGGTCTAACAGCACCTATGCCGGGAACCATTCTTGAGGTGCATGCAAAAGCCGGACAAAGGGTTCGAGAGGGCCAAACCTTGTTGGTGATGGAGGCTATGAAAATGGAGCACAGGATCCAAGCACCGAAGGCCGGTGAAGTACTTTCAGTGAATTTCTCAGAGGGCGATAGAGTCGATATGGGATCGACTTTGGTAGAGCTTGGCGACTGAATTATGCCGGCAACGGATTCAATAGTGGCCGTTTGTTCGCATAATTGTGAACGGATTCGACGTTATACTCGCACTATGTATGGGATTGGGCCTAGCGGCAGCCTCTGGATTCCGTGTTTTCCTGCCTCCTTTCCTACTTTCAATTGCGGTCAGAGCCGACGCTGTGGAAGTTGATCTGACAAATACATCATTGGAATATTTTGACTCCAATGTTGCAGTAATCCTCCTCGGTGTGGCTACATTGGCCGAACTTGCAGGATACTACGTTCCGTGGGTTGACAACCTGTTGGATACAATTGCCAGTCCAGCTGCAATAATTGCAGGTACCGGAATGACTGCAATCGTTCTAGGAGGAACAGATCCAGTAATTCAGTGGTCTCTAGCAATAATCGCTGGTGGTGGAGTAACCGCCGCTGTCCAAGGTGCAACAGTAGTCACTAGGGGAGTTTCAACTGCCATAACTGCCGGAGTTGGTAATCCGGTTGTATCGACCGGTGAAAATATCGCAAGCATAATTCTTACATTAATTGCGCTTATTTTGCCGGTTTTGGCCGCCATATTGGTTGTGATTCTATTCTCAATGATCGTCAAAAAGATGGCAAAGAAAGTGAAACCTTCCAGCGCCTAGATTCAATTTAGCGGATGGAGAACTGTCTGACCACCCATGTGTGGAACCAGAACATCAGGAACTCGCACAGTTCCATCTTCGTTCTGATATTGTTCCATAATAGCCACTAGCGCCCTGCTGGTGGCAACCGCTGTTGAATTCAGAGTGTGCACTGCGGAATTTCCTTCCGCAGTACGATATCTCATTCGTAGTCGATTAGCCTGGTAATCTGTGCAATTAGAGCATGAAACAACTTCCTTGTAGGCATTAGCGCCAGGCAACCAAGCCTCTAGGTCGTATTTCTTTGAGGCAACAGTTCCCATGTCGCCTGTGCAGATATTCACCACTCTGTAATGCAAACCTAGGCTATCCCATAACTCAACAGCATTGGTCAGTAATTCCTCATGGTGGCCCCAAGAATCATCAGGTTTGCAAATAACGATTTGCTCAATTTTAGTAAATTGATGAACTCGCCAGATACCTCGGTCAGATAGTCCATGTGCCCCAACCTCACGCCTGAAGCAAGATGATACACCAACCAATTTGATTGGCAGTTCTGCAGGTTCGATGATTTCATCCATTCTCATCGCAGTGAGTGGGTGCTCGCTAGTTGCGATGAGATAGTACTTGTCTGGTTCAATTCCATACATGACAGTCTCAAAGTCACCTAAGTCGGTGACACCTTCGTAGGCCTCTCGATTCATCATCAGCGGTGGTTGAACCAAAGTGTAACCACGTTCCATGAGGAAGTTTGCAGAATAATTCTGTAGTGCCATTTCCAAACGGGCAAGGTCACCCTGAAGAAAATAGAACCTAGACCCAGCCACCTTTGCTCCACGTGATAAATCGACCCAGTTATTCATTTCGATTAGATCGTTGTGATTACGAACTTCGAATTCCAACTCAGTTTTCTCTCCATGCAAACTGTGCAGTGTATTTTTCTGGTCATCCTCTCCTACCGGAACTGATTCATGTAAGACGTTTGGAACTCGCATTCGAATTGCATCTCGTTCTGCTAGACAAGCATCGACTTTTTCACTTAGTGCATCTATTTCTTCTCCAAGACTCGCAACCTCGGCTAAGATTGAGTCCGCGGTGGCGGAATCACCCGATTTTTTTGCCTCAGCTATACCTCTGGCAGCCTCATTCCGTTTCTTTCTTAGTTGGTCGCCGTTATACCTTGCCTGCCGCCATTCTTCATCGAGGCGGATCACCTCATCGATATTATCGTGCGCCATTTCTCTCTTGTCATGGTCAGCCCTCAGCACATCCGCGTGCTCTCGGAACATGCTCATGTCCAGCATAACAACCGAACCTTAGGGTTCAACACTCAGCCTTCAATGAATCGGGGAATTTCACTCTTTGAAGCACGATGCACTAGAGGAAGGTAATCGCCTGAAACAACTCTGCAGGTCCTACGGCGTAGATTCCACTGATGACGTATCCTAATATTGCTCCGCCATTCAACAATGGTAATCCCGGTTGAGGATTTCCTTGTGCAACGAATGTCATCAGTAGAAAATATCCAACTAGCCCTCCGATAAGTGTACCAATCGCGACAACGATTTGTGCCATGTAGAAGTTACCGTATGGATTCCAAATTTCAGGCCCCCAGTCTGGTAGGAAAGAAATCGCCGAAATTACCAGCATACCAGGGAAGATTACATCCCCGAGACCCATGAATAAGGCATCCCGGCTCTTCTTTTTCGGTTTGAGCCTCTCTTCCCTATCGATGATTTCAGCCTCCATTACCCCATCTGGAATCGGTGGTGCATCCTGCATGATGTCACCTTCTTGTTCAAGGAAAGAGTATCCTTTCTGTTTGGGAGCAACCAGTAACACTGGTAATTTTAGTCCAATCATTGTATCCGCCAATTCGAGCATATGTTTGCTCTTGTGAACTGCCCAATAATCGTAAATAGCGGCTAAAACCATGAAAATTATCACAAGGGTTGGAACGAATGAAATCCCAATCATCACAATTACTCCAGAACCTACCATAACTCCAACGGAATTCACTACCCACCATTCTGGATAGCGATGTAGTGCGACCATACCTCCAATGGTTATGGCAAGAGCCGATAGTCCAACCGAAGCGGACGTAGCTAATCCAATAATGTAGAGAACTAGCAAAGTAAATGGTTGGATTGCATAGAATAAGCTCAGTCCAAGGGCGAGCATAACTATTCCCTTAATGAGATAGTCTAGACCTTTACGAGCCAACCAAATAATCGCCACTGTGAAGATTCCAATCATCAATAATTCGAATAAAATAAATCCAGATTTTGTAGTGCCTTCCTCACCGAATGCTCTAGCCTCTGGAATATCGTATAACGGTTGGATGAATATCCCGATTCCTATGGTTACAATGAACATTCCAGCCATTCCAGCCATCGAGTTCCATTGATCCAGCATCAACTCGATGACACTTTCACTTTGGTCGGACACAGTCTCCCCCAAGTTCAAGGCCCATATCACCTTGACCCGTATCCGCGCCCTACAGGGGCGCGGCGGATGTGTAGCAATGGAAGACCGAGAATGGCTCATGGATAGGCGATTTGCCGGCATGAATCTTGGATTACAAAGGATTGAGTTGCTACTGAATAAGTTGGACAATCCACAAATAGATTTTCCATCGATTCACGTAGCTGGAACGAATGGAAAGGGAACACTATGCGCCTTTCTTTCAAGCGCTGCAGCAAATAGTGGTTTGAAGGTCGGGCTGTTTACTACTCCACATCTTGTTGTCGTCGAAGAGAGAGTACGTATCGACGGACAGGTAATCGATTCGCAGACTTTTGATGAGCATCTTTCGACGATTAGGGCTGCTTCCGTAGAAGTCGGAGAAGAGTTAGGAGAAGAACCAACTTTCTACGAATGCACATTTGCAATCGCCATGCTAGCCTTCTCTCGTGCCGGTGTAGAACGTGCAATCATCGAAACCGGACTCGGTGGCGAGGGGGATGCGACATGTTTGGTCGATGCCGACCTATGCGTCATTACCACAATCGGGCTCGACCATACCGAAATCCTCGGTGATACTCGAGAGGAAATCGCTCGCGCCAAAGCCGGAATCCATCGCGAGGGTGTGCCGATGGTGGTTTACCATCCCGGAGATGAATCCGTGTTGGCTACGATTGCCGAAGTAGCCGGCGACGACTTGTACTTCTATGAAGGATTAGAAATTGACGATTTTTGGGGAGATTGGTTCATTTTCGCCGGTTATATTGCTACATCGTTTGGATGGGAATTACCCTCCGAGAACATCAATTGGCCTGGTCGTTCTCCAAATTGGCCACCAAAGGATTTATTCGGATCTAAAATTAGGATTAGCGCGGCCCACAATGCCGATGGTTTGCAATCTGAATTAATGTCAATTCAGGATCCGACGGTTCTACTCATTGGCGTAACTCAAAAGGCTAATTTGGAAGATGCCTTAGCCGATGTAACAAGCGAAATTTGGCATATGCCAACATTCCGTTACATCATCGTTACAGAACCAACGTCTGGAAGAAACCCAGCTGTTGATGCTGAGGAACTTGCAGATCTGATTTTTGCGAGTAGATTGGACGAGCCGAAAATCGAAAGAGATCCAGTAAAGGCACTTGAAATAGCAGAAATCATGTCGAGGCAAGCGGCTTGTGGAATCTCCGTTATGGGGAGTGTATATCTTGTAGGAGATCTGCTGAAATTTGCTGTCGAACGAAGCAGCGGTGACCTTTGGGAGCATCTTCGCATACATTGAGAGTCAAAAGGGATGACCCACTTCGGAGGATAGGCATGACATCCAAGGCAGACGACAAGGTGGAATTGGTAGTCACCGTAGAGTCGAAGGACACGAGTTCCAAAGTCATCCTAATTATGCTGATTATTGTCCTCGTTGGATTGGTAATTGCAGTAATGATGAGGGGTGGTCCAGATGCCTTTCTAACAAGTGGCGATGACAGAGGCGTCGGCAATTGTGGAGATGGTATAGACAATGACAAAGGAGGTCAAGCAGACCATGATGACCCAGATTGTTATGCAAATCCAGAGGTCTGGGAGGGTTATGATTCGAGTCGTACCGAGGCCAACCGAGATAACGACCCTCCAGGTGGACGACCCTGAGGTGGAATGATGAGTTCGAAATGGGATACACGTTTTCTTGACCTTGCAAAACACATCTCTGACTGGTCAAAGGACCCCTCAACCAAGGTCGGCTGTGTTGTGGTCGGTGAAGATAGAGAAGTTCGTTCGACCGGATTCAATGGATTTCCCAGAGGAATCGAAGATACCGCTGCTAGGTTGAACGATCGCGAACAGAAGTATCCAATGATTTGTCACGCTGAAGAAAATGCAATCATGCACGCAGCGCGAATCGGCATTTCACTCAAGGATTGTACTGCCTATGTTACTTGGCCACCTTGCTCACGGTGCGCTCGTTCTTTGATTCAAGCTGGCGTTCGTGAGGTTGTATATCCTGCAAATTGTGAAATACCCGAGCGCTGGGAGAAAGATTTCGCAATCGCAACCAGTATGTTCACCGAATCTGGAGTCTCTTATCGATCGGCCTAATTTATTCAGAGAGCATAACCCAGAGTTCCTCTAGGTCTGAATGTAAGTCCTCAAGGCTTCCATCGTTGACTAGGATAAGATCTGCTAGAGCTGCGGTCGCATCGAGGGCTTGACCTGAATTATCTTTGGCCACAGCTTCTTTCTCTTCATTGGCGAAGAAGGTCTCTTTGTCAACAATATCTCCAGTTCTTGCACGAGCTTGTGCTCTTTGCCATCGTGCATCCATCCCTGCACGTACTTCGATGAGAATGAAATCTTCACGCTCCTGTAATGCTTCGACTTCACCAGGTGTTCGTATCGAATCGATTACTGCATTCTTCCCCTCTAATCTCTCAAGTAACATTTCAGCAAGGATACCAGGGCCACCGCTTCTGCGTAATTCATTGCCACCCTCTATTAGGTTCTCACGAGATTCTTCAATTCCCTTTTTTTTGAGGTGAACACGAATTGAATCAGAGCATGATTCGCTTTCCAATCCCTTAGAAACAAGCCAAGCCACAACTGTAGATTTACCTGAGGCATAGCGGCCGGTCAGTCCTATCAGCATAACCTTCCGATAGGTTGGCGTTCCATATCGCTTTCTAACTCCAATAACGTCGAGTCTTTGCATATTGCAGTTCGGCATTATGTATGGCGCGTAGTAATGCGACTCGATTTCCGCGAGAAAGACCTCTCAATAATCTCGTCGCGGTTTCCTCACCTACACCTCTCCCCATCAAGGCTAGAACAGCATCGTGTCCATGGGTTCGAATTAGTTCGGCATTCTTTTTCATCCTTGCACGTTCTTTCGGTTCATCGCTATTTACCCAACCCGTTAGCATAGATTCCATTCGCTCAGGAGCGCAAGTGCGCATAGTTCCCCCACAGTTTCCACAAGGATCGATGCGCTGCTCCATGCGGCCAACTCTGCTTCGTGCCTTATGCTTACAATTGAGGCAGATTAGGACTGCTCGTTCAGCCAACAGACGAGTCTCCAATCGCTCCCGAAGTTGTGCATCCGACCATGCAGGTAGCAGTAAGTCTCGCTCAGATTTTGGCGACAGTCCGAGCGGTCCACTGGGAGTGTGGAAAATCTCCACCTCTCCTTGTTGAATATCTCGAATTAGATCCATTGTTCCCTCGATATCCATTCTTTCGTGGAATAATTTTGACAGCGCTTCCTCGACAACTGGAGTACCTCGATATCTCTGCATCAGACCCTGCATATTGACTCGACGTGGGTCGGCTGCCTTCTGCAACACCCCCATTTTCCTAGCGACTTGTACCATCCTCCATCGAAGTGCTCTGCCATTCGGAATTGTCATTCTGAGGACGGCTTCAAGAGCATCTGGAGAAGTTGTAGTCAACCATTCAATGACATGAGCAGGGGTAGTACCGGGAACTTGGAATGCAATTCGATATGGGTCGACTAGCGTAGTTCCCATCTTCCCTTCACGCATCGACCCCATAGCTTGAATGAAGTGTGCCAGAGTCTCGTTTATTCGACTCCCCCGACAGGTATTCAAGACAACAGTCTTGTCTCTACTTTCGATAGTCAAGGTGGTGTCCGTAGGCAAGTTTTCTGTTGCATCTATGTGTTCTGCAACCACATTCAATAAGTCCGCTCTAGCCACCTCAGATAGAGGATAATCATCGAAATCTATGTCTCCACTATTTCCTTCCATTGCTCCGATTGTTATTGCGGCACTTCTCCTCAATCTACCAACTTCTAGAGCGACTTCAATCGGCACCGGTGGCAATTCTCCCGCCCAAACTGGTGCTTCTCCGGTATCTTTTACCGGAGCTACCAACAATTCGCTTTGTTCAGGGTCGGCATCGACAATCATCCAAGTTCGACCGGCCATAACGAATCTTCTGGGCCGACCTGCATCGTCCTCACCTACATCGTTCAGTGAAAGTACGAAGGCTTCGTCGACAGAACCCAAAATTCGCCTAGTTACAGCATCACGGACTTTGTAGGCAATTTCATCAGGAATCATCGAGATATGTTCGGTGCGATTTCTACCTAATTTACCAGCAGGTGAAAACCATCCTGAATTGAGAGATTCCGGCAAGTGTTGCACCATCGCTCTCCGCCAACGAGACTTCTGAGCCTCTTCATGTTCCTCATCCCAAGGAGGTCTATCCTCCGGTACCAAATCTGCAGGTCTTGCATCGAGGTTTGCTTTCTTAGCTAACCCTTGCCATAGTTTTGGGTGCCAAATTGTTGGGTCTGATTGTCTAGGCTTTTCGACCAGTCTAAGTAGCCACCTATCGTCTAAAACTCGTAGTACTGCCAGGGTATCTTCTTCAGTCCACTGTGGAAATATTGTCGAGCGTTTGAGTAATTCAGTAGCCTGATCTAAGGGAACAACACTCCTCTCCACAGCCATTTGGAGAAATTGGTTTGCAGCAACAATTGCTGGATTGTATCTCCATTCAACTCCTTCCAACTCTCCCGCCATGGCTCGCCTTGCAATCACTGCACATTCAGCGATGTCATCTATTTCCCATGCCAGAACATCTCCTCTTCCGGTTCCTCCTAGATGATGCTCTGCTCGCCCGACACGCTGTAGCATCCTATCGACCGCCCTTGGGCTGTTCAATTGGTGAACTCGGCGGATGCTACCGATGTCAATTCCCAATTCAAGGCTGGAAGTACAAATTAGTCCGTGCAATTCGTTGGCTCGAAGTGCCTCCTCCATCTCTCGCCGAGTTTCAGCCGCAAGACTACCATGATGGACTCCAACTTGAATTTCGGGAACAATCGAAGCCAGCCTTTGAGCAACCGTTTCTGCAGTAGATCTTGAGTTTACGAAAACCAGTGAAGGAGAGTCTTCAATGAGGGTTTGAGCAAGATGGCGAAATGCGGCGATTGACTTAGGTGAGATTGCCCACTCACCAGCCAATAGGTCATCTTCTGCGGTTGGTGTTTCCCGGTGAACGGTTACCTTGGTGGTTCTTGGTGCGGGTCCAAAAATCGGCTTTGCTTCGACTGCCATCCACTTCGCGACCTCATCAGGATTACCAACAGTGGCAGAAAGGCCAACTCTCTGGAACTGCCCACGAGCTCCTTCTAGGACAGAAATTCTCTCGAGCCCTATCAGGAGTTGTGCTCCCCTCTCACTAGAAGCCAAATCGTGTACTTCGTCCAGAATAACTGCCTTAACACCTGCTAGATGTTCTCTCAACCGGCTTCCCAGCAACATAATCTGAGCCGTCTCAGGAGTTGTGACCAGCAAATTTGGAGGATTCTTCGATTGCTTAGTCCTCTCTTTCTGACTTGTGTCGCCGTGGCGTAATCCAACGCTTATGTCGAGAGGTTCGAGTAAGTTAGCCAATCTTCTGTCGATATCACGATTTAATGCTCGAAGAGGTGTAATGTAGAGTATCGAGAGAGAACTCCATCCTTCATTTAGCGCTCTCGAAGCAATTGGAAGAACCGCTGCTTCCGTCTTTCCACTCCCTGTCGGAGCAACTAAAATTCGATCCTTTCCTTCGACTAAATCGGCTGTTGCCGCCTCTTGCACAGGAGTCAAATCCCACCCCCGCTTCTCGACTAATTCCCGCACCCGCGGGTGTAGAAGTTCGAGAGCCTCGGCCGACATGTGACCTTAGGCAAAGTCCGACCAACATGAATCGATTGGTCTAGAGTAACTAATCTAGAGCTCGAAATCATATTCATGGATGAAGAGGAATCTCATCCGACCAATGATTCATTTCATTGAGAGTAACAGTGACATTGAATATCTCTCCATTACTCCAGTAGTCAACAGCAATGAAGGTCGGTCGGTCGTCAAATACTTCCCAACATTCTATGGCTCTAGTTAGGAGATAATCGTAATCATTCACATCAGAAGAGCGGACTGGGTCGGCAAATCCCCAAGGTGTGCTTAGCCAGTTGTTTAGATGCCAAGCTTCAGCCTCACCACTTCCCCTTCCAACAGTGCAAGACATCTGACTTTCTTCGTCCTCTCCATATGGGGTATCCCAAGAATGAGTCCAAGCGTGGTGCAACCATGGCCATCTCTCGTCATCGGAATAATCCCAGAAGACGACTAGTGTTTTTCCGCTGAGAACCATATCGCCGAGCATCGGCCATTCCTCTCCTATTTGATGAATCCAAGTTTTGTCTCTCATTCCGGTGACATTGAAGAGATAATCCACATGTTCACCGGGAACATAGTTCTCGATTAGTAGAGTAACAACATCGCCTGAACTATTGTTCATCAGCGAGTTTAGTTGACTCAGCCAAGTAAAAGCATCCACTTCTGAATACATGCATGGATGTGGAAAAGCATCTGGACTGCCATGACAAAATCGAACATCTTCTTTTTCTGTATCATCGTTGGTCAAATGGTGTATATCTATCATGAAGGCACGGATGCCACCATCCCATTGTGCTTGTAGAGCAGTGTAGTGATTTATTGCCATCCAAACCCCGTCTTCGGTGGTTGAGAACGAATTATGTGTTTCCGGGAAAGTGTGATTGTCGTACTGTCGCTCACAGAATTTTGCCTGACCTTGACAGATTAGCACATCTGAGGCATTTCTGGGATCAAAACCGCGTTCTAATTCCCACCCGTTTGAAAGTCCGTCTCCATCCTCATCCTGCAACGGATCGAGGGTTTTCTCAGTCTCTGAAGCGCATCCGGAGAGAAATACGCTGAAGGCGATTAATACGGCACCTAGGACCCTATTCATAGAATCCCGAGACTTAGTTTCAAACATGAATCCATTGGAACGTCAGGCGATAAGTGAGATAATCCATGAGCGTTACCCAAATGGTGATGGCAGGTCCTTTCAAGCGACTTAGCAACACCTTTCGACGATGGTGGGTTGGTCATAAGGACAACCATTTCAGAATAGTTTCATCGTTGACTATACTCTCTCTCGCAGCGACAATTTGGGGTATCATATTCTTGTTTGTATTGGGTGGAACTACAGACGACACAAAGGAAATTTGGGTTCCTTGGAGCTGGCTTGGTTTAATTGTTGGAGGAACTCTAGCCTTTTGGTTGGTGCCGGAATTTTTGGTTTACCTTAGTCACAAGGCCGCGCTTGACGAAATCCTACTTCTCGATTCTCGCCCAGAGGTTCTCAGGCGGCGTAAGGAGGCCGAGGAGGCCGCAGACATGCTCGGACCAGGATACCAAGCCCATCTAGTTCGACTTTACAATGACTTGGGGATAAAAGTCGGCTCGAGATTTAGGCACATCAGCCCCGCAGGAGAAAGTGTTACTGAATCAATCCTAGAGACCTCTGGAGAATTAGAAGAAAAGGTTGCAGAGCCTTGGGATGAAATTGCTTTAGAATCAGATACAAACGATTCTTCTAAATTATTTAGCACGTGGTGGAACACCAGAAATTCTCGATTATCGGTTTTGCTTCCAGGAGCCAAGATATTGCGTGAGGTCGATGCAAACCGCGCAATTTTAGGGTTCGCTTCGATTAGTGCCACACTCTTGCTTTACAACATGATATTCGGCCTCGCCACACAGGGAGGAGGCCCTAGGGAATTCACTGTAGATCTCACTCTAATGCTTGCTGGCGATACCTCAATTCACTCCACTGCGCCCCATTTTGATGGCGTTGGTAGCCTGCTAGCCGCCACCGCTCTGACAATGGTATTTTTGACTAGACCAACCAATCAAGAAAAATCCTCCAATGTGGTAAATAGCAATGCTTCGACAGCAATTGAGGAGGAGTGATTATGGATATTCAAGTTCTCAAGCGAGAGACAAGCCTTGCGATAGGCTTGGTCATTCTTCTCCTAGGTTCAATGACGATTGCAACGGGGTCATATCCACCGATGGTGGTGGTCGAATCCGGATCAATGATGCACGACCCTGAGAAAGGTTCGGTTGGAGCAATCGACCCTGGTGATTTAGTCCTAGTAATGTCGCCCGAGCGGCATCAAATCATCACCTTTGTAGAGGCAACACAAATCGGCGGTGAACACGAGGGTTACGAAAGTCATGGAATGCCAGGTGACGTCATTATATTCCGGAAGAATGGTGGAATCGATACTCCAGTTATCCATCGAGCTCTAATCAAAGCCGTAGAGAACCCTGACGGGGGTTGGGATGTTCCAGGAACAGACATTATGGGTGCTGAATCAATCACTGTGGAATTGGATTACGATTGCTATCATGGTAACTCAAAGCTAACAATCAGTAATTGGATACCTAAGCATGAGGGTTACATTACCACAGGAGATAATCGATGGAGCAATGGCTGCCAATACGACCAGCAATCACTTACCGATGAAAATGGTGATCTAGTAAACGCAATCAAGGACGAGTGGATTATTGGTACGGCTTCTCTGGAGATTCCTTGGGTCGGTGCGGTGAAACTATACGCGAGTGGCACATCAAACCAAGTCACTAGCAATTCTTGGAGTAATCTTGCTGTTTTAGTCGCTATAGTGATCTCCGTACCGGTAATTATTGAGATGATTACAGACCGATTAAATGGCAAGAAAGAAAGCCAATCCGATGAAGAAGAATAGTCGGCTTCCAATTCCCTAACTTACCAAACGGGGCAGAATGATTGGAATAATTACGATGAAAAGAACGATTAGACTGCTCATCGAACTCAATCGGTTTGCCGCATGTTCAATTCGGATAGGGTCTCCTCCACGCATAATGAATCGCATAGTAGAATGAGCCGCATCCCTGAAAATATGGCCTCCATCGAATGGAATCATCGGAATTAGGTTTGCAAATCCCAACAAGAAGTTAATCCAAGCCAGCCAGAAAAGGAAATCGAAGGTATCGAGCATTCCGGCCGTTCCGAGAGTAGATGTGATTAATCCATCATCTGCAATCAACATGGAACGCTCCTGTTGAGGCATTGTGTGCCCATCATATTGAATTGGAATAGCAAGCAAAAACAGTGGTGCTACGAGTAATACCAAACCCTTCTGAATTCCACTCAGTTCATCATCAGCTAAGAATTTCCAACCGTCGACTGCTGCAGTGTTTGAGCGAAGATTACTAACTCCTACAAATGGGTCGCCTTGTTCAATTTCTAGTTCATCCATCAAACTTTCAGTTTCTTCCAAATCGCAACCTTCGGTTTGTTGGCACTGATCCATATGGTATTGCCAACGGTCTGTGAAGGTGATTTCGATAACTCTGGTCTCTAAGCCATCCGTGGGTGAAGAAATCACAGTAAAACTTGCAACTTCTCCAGACGAATAATACTTCATCACCTCGGTAAAGTCTTCGTAATCAGAGACTTTTACATCATCAATATGTGTAATTGTCTCGTAAGGCAATAATCCAGCTTCTTCTGCACCAGTTTCCTTGATTATTCCAGTTGCATGAACTCCTGGATTTTCTGCTACAAATCCGTTTGCAGTTGCTGATAACAATACTAGAACAACTAAGGTTGCTAGAAGGTTGATAGATGGACCAGCAGCATACAAACGCATCCTTTCTCTTCTTGGTGCACGAGACATTTCCTCATACTCTGGTTCAGCGAATGCCCCCACAGGAAGTAAACCGGCTAGAAGAAGTCCGAATGATCGAACTTGCATTCCATGTGCTCTGGCCTGTAAGCCATGACTATATTCATGGATAATGAGGGCGATAATGAGGGCGATTAGTGGCCACTTTAGAGGAACAAAACTAGTCACTCCAGGAATAAGAAGAAGGTCCGATGCAGGTAAAACCTCTTGTTGTGAAGGAGCCGCAGCGGTTGCCAGAGCTGCGGCGATTATCATCAGAATAACACCGAACATTACGATGAAGCATAACCAAATCGAAAATTCCCCATACGCTCTCCAGAACCTACGTGGTTTAGCCAAATGTTCGAGTGCAATCTTTCCCTTGCCTGTACGTACCATCAGGATAATCCCAAGCACTCTGGTTGCATTCCACCTGTCTAGTGTTCCATTCTGTTCAAGATATACCAAAGCAAAGTACCAGCCAGTTATGATTGCGAGAGCCCAAATTGGAGCCCAACCTCTTACTCCAGCCCAAGCCAACAATCCCAGAAAGAGGATCTGATTCAGGCTCAGACCTCTTTCCATGAGTATCCGCCTTTGCTGCCACCACTTGAATACTCGTCAATGAATCCGCAACTGACTTGACCTGATGGCGCCTCGGCTTAACATGGTGGAGAAGGGAGATATGCCCGAACGTAAGCAATCTCGGGAGTTAGATAGCCTGCGTCGTGATACTGCCGCAGTTGCTAGATTACTAAAACAAGCCAGATTAAATGAAATCCATCAAGATCTGGAACAGGCCAAGGCGCGACTCGATTCCGCTGAATCGAGGCTATCTGGAGATTCCACAGAGAGTGAATAATTGATTCACAGACCGGTCTCAGATAGACCACTCGTTTCGAGAATTTTTCGGGTTATTTCAGCCACGCTTGTTGGCGCTTCAATTGCCCGTGCTCCATCGGATCGACTGATTAGTGCTAGAAATCTGTGCAATGGCATTCCGTCATGCCAATTCAGGTATGGAGCACCATTTCTCGTAAGTGGTACATTTGGAATGCTTCTAGCTAGGACTCTAAGTTTTCCGGTTAGCCCTTCAACTGGAACCTTCATCACTGTCCAACTATCTCCTCTAACTCCCTTAAGTCGGAAGGCGTACAGTGGTAAGAGGCCGCATCTCTCTCCAGTGTGTTGCAGAGCATTGTACTGTTCTTTTGTACGGCCTGAAAGATAGATTTTGTCGGTCTTAGAAGATTTCACCTCAATTGGCATACACATGTCTCCACGCAAAGCGAGAATATCTCCAGTACCCTCAGAGCCACTACCTGGAGCTCTGACAACCAAGAAAGGGCGTTGACAAACCTGCATAGCCCGCGCTCGCTCAACCTCTGTACACGAGCGGGTAATCGCAACTACGCCCTTGCGTTCCCCTGCGAGTACCGAGCGTAATTCCCGCTCGTAGACCCCAGCCATGCGCCTAGCGCATTGTCAGGGTTCTTGACGACATCGCTTGATACAGCCTCGGAGTGTAACGTCTCGAGGTTTCTAAGTCAACTCGGTGAATGTCCTCCAAAGATTAGCAAATTGTAGCAATTGGTGATCCAAGAGTGGCAACGATTGAAGGCAGGTTGCAATTGTGATTAATCGTGGCAGAGGTTGCGGTCCGCACTGAGGATTTCCGCTTGGCCTACAGATTGCTTGATCGTTTACGCGATTCTGGTATTGAACATATGCAAATTGACCCAGATCATCCCGTACCAAACCGTGTTGATTTCTGGATTGCGTCACATGATGAGGTAGGGCAAACCAAGGACGCAAGGGGAATAGGCTGCGCGGTAGAAGAAATAGATTCAGTAATCGGTTCAATCATCAATAGAATTGCAGTGGGCGAAAAGGTCCAACGCATATGTTTCGGTATTGACCCAGGCCCGCGCCCAGGGCTATCTTGGATTGCGGATGGACGACCGGCAGGCTCCATGCAAATGGAATCGGTAGACGCCACTGTTGACCATGTAATGGCCATCCTGAATGATTTCAGGCCACCCGAATCAGTTGTTAGAATTGGAAATGGTTCACCGACTATATCTTCCAGAATCGCCAATGTCTGTTTGGCTAGGGGCCTTTCCGTGCAATTCGTAGACGAGAGTTCGACTTCTAGGGGTTCGCGTCACGACCATGTTTCAGCTGCTCGTTCAATTTGTATCAAGGAAGGGATTCCAGTAACGGAGCGGCTACAGGTAATCCCAACTGAGGGGGAAGTGCGCGAAATTCAACGGAGAAGTCGTAGCATATCCGAAGGCCGATTGACAATTCCTTCGAAACTTGCCCGAGCCGTTGCTGTTGGTAGGCTAACTCTCAGTGAAGCCGTAGAACTTCACATACAGACACTTGACCGCTGAAGATCAAGAATCAAGCATATTTTCCTCGTCTATATGCACGGGTCTGGTCGAGACCAGGAAATCTGTCTTCCGATTCTCGATACACGGTCTTCATATTGTTGAGGAAATTATTGTCATCGGTAACGATTAGCACTTGGTCCACACCCGGATCTTCTCCTTCATCCATCCATGCAAGTACTATTTCCATAGTCATCCTAGCACCCTCTCTATGTGGATATGCGAAGATATCCATACTAATCGGCGGCATAACCAGTGTTTTCCGTTTCTTTACATTCTCAATTTGTTCAAACATCGAAGCGTATGATTGCTTCAACAAATCACGCCTGAAATTATCTTGATTAGGTCGACGGCAATCTGGTCCAACAACATGAACCAAATTCTCAAATGGTAGATTGAATCCAGGCGTAGTGACCGATTCACCTACTCCGCAGGGTTGCAAATTTTCCTTCCGCTTTTCAACGGCGATTCCATGACAGAACTCTCGAAGTTCAGGCCCGGCTTTTTGGTGGATTTTCTCATCTAAGCCTTCTCTTCCCGCTAGTCGATTGTTGGCGGTAGTAACAAGAAGATCTCCTTCTACACGTAGAATGTTACCATATAGAACTCGAACATCACCATATTGGCATTGTCGGACAATGACAGTCTCCGCCATACAAGTGCGAGATGAGGCCGTCCGCTTTCACCTCTTCGTCTGCCAATTCCCTAATTTCCCTATCGGCAAAGGGTTCATTCCCT
>CAZKVK010000014.1:0-26926 GCA_964556195.1 uncultured Candidatus Poseidoniales archaeon | reverse complement strand
CGCCGGTAGTCCACAGCCACACCTTACTCAATGAGCGCTCACATTTGATGCTTGGTCCCATTATCGCCCTAGAATTTCCGCAAGTTTCTCTGGAAGATAAGTATCCGTTACGAAATCCAAACCGTACTTCGCGAGTGACTGCTGCTCAGCTTTCTTTCCTAATTCAAGCATCAGTTTGATTTCTTCTTGCCATTCAGCATCAGCAAATCGCGGATCACTTAATTCAGCATTCAGGGCTTGAATATCTTTACTCGACAGGTCATCGGCCGGTAAGTCATACGACTCAATATCTCCTGCACGAATCCCAAGATAAACAGCGCTTGGTGTTGCAAGATATTCGGAAATATGCGCGGTTTTGATGGCGCCGTATGCGATTGACGCGTAGATTCTGTAAGACCAAGGATCACCGTCGAGGAAGACTAGAACAGGTAAATTCCATTCTTCATTCATTCTCTTAATGATTCGACGAGTGGAACGAGCCGGTTGACCCTTGAGGTGAACCAGAGCACATCGAGACGACTCATCAAATCCATTTTCGACCAGCCTGTCAAACATTCCACCAGTCTCTATTGCCATTATAAAATCGACATCATGGTCGACTAGGCGTAATTTCTCAAGCTCGACATTGTAAGGTACACCGTAACCCGAATCTCCAACATCGTCTCGGCAATTTATACGCATCCATTCACCACGCCTATTCCTTTCTTCGAAGGTGATATTTCCAATGATTCTAGCACCATCTTCTTCCGGCCGTAATTTGAAATCCTCTCGCATACATTTAGTTATGATTTCCAAATCTTCAGCCAGATTGTTACTCTCATTCTGAGAGCCAAATTTACCATGCCCCCATCCTTCTGAAATGTAGTACATCTCTCTTAATGTCGAAGATTTCCCTGCTTCAATCATTTCCTCGATAAATTCGGTAACATGCAACGCACGGAGTAATTGTCTTGCACTCCCCAATGACGTCGCATCACGTGTCGATCTCTTTTTCCCATATTTATAGACTCCAAGTTTGGGGTCGAAGGAAATATTCTGTTTTGTTCTGACGGGCAAGGTCATGGTTGGTGGCTCACCTTTGAGCATCTTGTTGTGCATCTCTCCAGCGATATCATGTAGCGCCTCGATTACCTGTTCCTTTGAATATCCATTTGCACTCATTCAGCACCACCATCCTTCATACCAAACCAATCTTCATCCTCGCCAGGAATCACTTCTGCAACTGTAGGAATGGACTCAGATACATATTCACCTTGTCTCCCCTCAAAAGCCTCAACTGGTTCGGCTCTGTCTAATACCCTCTCTATGGTTCCTAACTCTGTAGACCTGGCATGTTCCGCCTCAGCGGCAGCTAAGGCCTCCGCCTTCCTCATCTCATCGAGTAATTTTTCATCAATCTTGTTAGCACCAATTATGTCCCCATTTCCGCGGAAGAAAATCTCGGTCTCATTCCAATCTCCTTTTGACAACCCTTCGACTGTGAAGCGGATTTCAGTAGATTCTCCGGGGTTGAGAGTATCTAACCTCCAAGCCCACAAGCCGTTGGTTTCCTTCCTTCCTCCTCTAGGGTTGTCAATCATCCTAACATCTTCGCCTTCAGGCCATTTTGCTAGGATTGTATAGGCCCGAGCCCTTGCAGTATAATTGTAAATCGTAACCGAGCAGATATTCTGCTTTGTGTTATTATCCCAAGAGATATCGTCTTCGAGGAATACCGCATTCATGATACGAGTTATGACTGGAGCTAAATCCGGCTCTTCGCGGTCCAACATCTCACTAGATTTTCTAGAAATTTCCGGTAAAATAATGTTAATCAAATCGAATTTTTCCTGCGCCTTTTTCCTTTGTTTACTCTTCTTCAAATGATTTTGAAGCCCCCTCCCTACTTCTTGTACTGCGATCCGAATTTCTTTTTTCAATTCCTCATTATCAGCGACCGCTTCCTTTGCCTCACTTGTGAATTGAACGTTGGTTGAAGCGAGGTGAATCAGTACGGCCGCCGGGCCTTTAGGCAATCCCTTTCCACCAGGATGATCGAGTCCGTATCTTTTCCAATCAACGGATTCTAATGCCTTGGTTAATATGCACCCTCCTTGCTGATACATCAGAGGAACCCTATTTGCAAATCGCAGAACTTCAATCGGCCCATCAGATGTCAAATCCCCCCCAAATACAAGTCCAACCTCTACTTGGAATGGGACACCTCGAATCAATATCGGATTACGAGTTACGGTAGATGCAAATCTAGAATCAATCGCCTTGGCCAGACCCTTTTTTATCAGTAGGTCCTCTATTGGAGATAAGCAAGAATCAATATTTTTCGGAATGAGATATCTTATTTCTCCAGAGGTTAATGCCGCAACAATCGCAGCAGCCTCCTCGGTTTTAATTCTCGAGGGGCTCCTCCTCTGTTGTAGCCCAGCAATCTCAATAATTCGCTTTGCTTTAGAGACAGGCATTGATGAAAATTCAGTATTCAGGAATTGTTGAAGGGTACTCTTTTCAGTTTCCTTGAGCATCCGTTGTAACTGTGCTAGCGTTGTACTTTCAGGGTGCGGCTGCACCTCGCTTACGATTTTCGGGAGGTCTCCACTGGTCCTAACCCATTCCGCTTTTTCGATAGTTATCCCTTCCGGATCACGAACCGTTAGCTCAATCGTCGCGTGAGGATTCACGATACTTGTCATTCGAAGATATTGGTGAACAGACTGCCTGCCCCGTTGGTACTTTGCCTTCATGACCGTCTTAATTTTTAGTCCGCGAGAAACCTCTTCACCATCTTCCATCCAAGGTTCCCTTTTCTCGTTCGTTTTTATCGCCCTATTTTTTCTTGTATCAAGTCCTATATCCAAATGTACTGCACCTGTATCGGATTGCGTTTTTGAAATCACATGGGTTTTCGAACCAGTAGTCAGTTGGCTATACATGACAACTCCTGTGATTCCAATACCTTGTTGACCACGTGTCTGTCTAATTGCGTGAAATCGAGATCCAAGAAGGAATTTTCCAAACACATTAGCTATTGAGTCTCTGGGGATACCCGGTCCATTGTCTTGACAAATCAACTCTATTTTATCGCTCTTTAGCTTGTTTATTTCCACTTTTATTGTAGGGAGAATTCGCGCTTCTTCACAAGCGTCAAGAGAGTTATCAACCGCTTCTTTGACAGCAGTAATCACGGCTCTCTGAAGGGTGTCAAAGCCTAGGAAATGTTTGTTCTTCTCAAAGAATTCACTTATCGAAATTTGCTTTTGTTTGCTTGCAATTTTCTCTGCATCTGCCATCGCGACTACCCCCTTCAGGTCCTCCCATAGTCCGAATGACAAGGGGCCTGCTCGTGGTGGAGGTTGCCCGAGTGCTCAGGGCCTTTAACTCTGTGCGAACAAATCCGGATGCCAAGCAGTAATCTTCCCAGTGAAGGCACTGGCCATTACTGAGAGAGGGCTTGCAAGGTACAATTTCCCTGGTCCAGAGCGTCCTTGGAAATTGCGATTTATCGCTGAGATAGTGACTTGACCCTCTAGTTCAGAAACACCCGGTCCAGCGCCAATACAAGCACCACAACCAGGATTGATGAGTTTTACACCAGCGCGCTCAAACAAATCACTCCATCCGTTGCGCGCGGACAAATCTTTGACGGTCTTCGAACCAAACTGGATGTAACAATCGACATTGTCAGCAACAGTCAGTCCAGCATCTAGAGCGGCCTGAGTTACCATTGCGTAGTATGCGAAATCATCATCCTTGCCAGCGGTACATGAGCCAGCGTATGCGATGTCAATCTTGACATCCCCTAGGTCCTCGATGTATGCTCCGTTTGTCGGGTCAGATGGAATTCCTGCATCGGGATCTCCAGGATGTGCTACCATGGGGCGAATAGCATACAGGTCAATCGTATGCACACCTCCGTGATAAACGGCCTTCTCATCTGGAAGAACGAAAGCAGAACGAATCTCATCTTCAGTCAAATCATCACGCCTCTCCATTAACCACTTGACAGTCAAATCATCGGGCTCACAGATACCAGTCTTTGCCGAACACTCAGTAGCCATGTTGCATAGAGTCGCCCGTTCATCCATAGATAGTGAAGCCAACCCAGGGCCTCCGAATTCCATTGACCGGTCGAGAGTATCCGACTGTGCGGCATACTTCCAAAGGATATGCAGAATTACATCCTTGGCAGTACAACCAGGGTCTAGACGTCCAACCAATTCGAAGCGAATGCTCTCTGGAACCTTGACGAATGCAAATTGATTGTGAACCAAATTGGCGTATTCAGTCGAACCAACCCCGTATGTCAGAGCATTGCTGGCCCCGCCCATGCAGGTGTGACTATCGGTCGCTTGGATGAAGTCACCAACATCGATGAATTCCTCACGAGCGACCTGGTGACAGATGCCTGGACTTACTCCATTAACTGCTGAGTAATCCCTCACTCCTGTGTGCTGTTGGAATGAAACTTGTAAGTCACGCAAAGTCTGGATCTTTTCCTCAAATCGAGCAAACCTTGCGACCCCTGTTGCATACAATAGATGGTCTTCGAACACCGCGAATTTTGGCGGATTCGGCAACGAATAATCCTCACCATACTCTGCAGCTAGGAAGTTGTGTACCTGAGCAGTGGTGAATTCGTGAGAATATCCTCCATCGACTTGAGCTAGCACTGCATCTCCCGGCTTGACGTAACCACGCATTTCATTCTGACCGAGCAACTTGTTGGAAATCATCTTCTCAGCCATGGTCATTGGAATAGGTTCGGCACTTACAGCAGGCAGCTCCACCTCGCCGGCTTTCATCCTCTTAGCGAAAGGAAAGATTCCACCGTTCTCTACAATTAGTTTAGTCACAGGGTCGTATTTTCCTGTGAACTCGTCTAGTCTGATAGTCTCGCCGTTCTGTAACCGCTCTAGCATCGCATAGTCGCCCATCAGCTGACCGAGGTTGATGTTGTTTCGCTCGTGAATAGGAGCAAAGGACGCAGCAATTACAATCCGAATGCCAGACCACCGTTCACATTGAGCGGCAGTTTCTCTACTACTTCCAGTACCTTTTCGATGACCGCTAACGATTACTTCGAAGCCACCATCCATCAATGCTCGAGACTCGAAGACTCGACGGCCTTCATGCAGCAGTCCAGCGTAGGCATTCTCTGCCAATATAGCAGGATCATGATCGAAACATACCCAGGCAGGAGTCATAACATCGGTGTTGATATCATCGAGCAAGTCATCTACGGACAAATCTTCCATCCGAAGATTAAGACCTTCATACAATTGCTTACGAATCAAGTCAAGATCTTTTGTCAAAAATAGCACCCTTTTGTCAGGGCTTAGACTAACTTTGGAAGGAGGCCAAGATTGCATACCAACACCTCTCGCTTGGTCTACGCCAAGGTCTGTTGCTATTTCACCGTTGGCGAAAGAACAAGCAGGCTTGCAGACCTTCATTTCGAGTCAATTTACTATACCTCTAAGGTTTAAATAAGAAGTCCGTTGCGAATATTTTACCTTTCGGGTCGAAAGGGGTGATTAAAGAGATGTCAGAGTATCTTGTTGAAGACATTGTCAAGTGTGATGAATGCGGGTCAAGGAATTTGACCCGAGACGAAACTCGTGGAGAGGTCGTCTGTGATGATTGTGGACTAGTCCTTGAAGACAAGGTTATCGATCAGGGCGCCGAGTGGCGTGTGTTCAGTCCCGAGCAAGGAGACCAGCGCGCACGTACTGGTGCCCCAATGACGGTAATGCTTCACGACAAAGGTCTCTCAACCGATATTGACTGGCAAAACAAAGACTACTCCGGAAAGACAATATCTTCCAGATACCGCTCTCAATTCTACCGAATGAGAAAATGGCAGAAGCGCTCCCGAGTAAGCAATGCCACAGAGCGAAACCTAGCAATGGCTCTAGCGGAATTGGACAGAATGGCAAGCCGCCTAGATCTTCCAAAGAGTATTCGTGAAACCGCCGCTGTCAACTACAAGAAAGCGGTTGAGAAGAGGCTAATACGTGGGCGTTCGATTGAAGGCGTTGCAGCAGCTTCCCTCTATGCGGCCTGCCGGCAATGTAACAATCCCCGAACTCTTGATGAAATCGGCGACGCTAGTCGAACCGGTAGAAAGGAAATCGGACGAACTTACAGATTCATGGTCCGCGAATTGAAGATGAAGATTCCACCGACCAAGCCTGAGGATTACATCCCTCGATTTTGTTCCGGGCTTGATCTCGATGCCGAAGTCCAAGCCAAGGCGTACGAGTTGATTCAGAAGGCTCAGGAAAAGGAGCTTACCAGCGGGAGAGGTCCAACCGGTATCGCAGCCTCAATTATCTACATCGCATCGGTTCTTTGCGGAAAGCGCAGAACTCAGCGAGAGGTTGCTGAAGTGGCTGGTGTCACTGAAGTTACAATCCGAAACAGGTACAAGGAACTCATCCAGAACCTAAACATCGAACTAGAGATTTGAGTCGGTCCAGATGGCCAGACGAGAAGGCAGTGCCTTAGTCTGGCAGACAACCGATGAAAGACTCAAGAAAGCGGTGCGTGAAGCATTTGAGATTGCACCGCTACCCAACCCACCTCTAGAATTACCGGATTTTCCGGCCATACCCCCTGCGGATTCAGAATCATTAGTCCGGCAGGCAGCGGGAATCTTTGCAATAGACCGTCAAGGATTCAACATGCGATTGGCGGAAGTTTGTGAGATATATTTGCCGGACCACGTTCGCCGCTCAATAGATTCAGAGGAAGCAGAATCCGAATGGCTAGCATCTAACTCAGAAAACATCGCTGAGAGAATCCTAGCACTTCAGGCCCGAGACTGGTTAGCAGTTGCATTAGATGAGACTACACCAGACACAGATCGTTGGTATCTCGGCGTTTCATTGCTCGAGGGTTTGGCATTGGGTGGCACAGAAGTTGCTAGGGATGATTGCTACTATTTGCTTGAAGCAATCGCTTATGCAGTAACGCCTGGAAATTTACCTTATGCAAATGTGACAGGCCATCACCAAATCGCGTGGTCGCCTCGGATGACTACCAGCGACCCACTCCCTCCTCATCCGGCCGGTGTAATGGCCGCAACCACAATTCTCGATACATTATCGATGAAGCCAGAATCTTCGCTGAAGATTCTGCCGAAATGGTTGGAGAATCTTTCAGTCTCACTTCATCTCTGTCCGACATTAGCAATTCCTTCTCGCGTAATTGATGGTCTTGGGCGAGCCGATGAGAACAGTAGCCCATATGTGCGAGCAGGATTGCAAATGCTGGCACATTCTCCAGATGAGGCGACAGACATTCTAGTGGCATCTGCAGATCATCGTTCGCTAATTGCTCGAAGAACAGTGGCAGAATTCCTATCTCGAATCCATGCTCAACAAGCAACCCTGGCTCTTACTCTTGCGGACCGTCTCTCATCTGACGAAGACGAATCAGTACAGACGCTTTGTGCATCATTTATCGGAGGACTCGCTCGTCTTTCTGAGGAGGAATTTGTTGTAAGGGCAAAATCTATTCTTACTAAAGGGAACCAAAAGGCGGTGCAAAGATTGGTCGAATCAGGCCTTCGTGATTATCTCTCGGCGAACCCAACAGACCCTCATTCATTCCTTTCCTTAGCTTGGTTTACTTCCTCCGAAGTCGGCCAGTCTCGTGTAGGCAATATGATAGTCGAGCAAGCGAGAGTTTCTCCCGAAGCGTTTCAAACAACATGTGAAGCCGTCAAACAAACCAACCCAGAATCTTTCGAAAGGTTGGCTAAATGGGTCGAGATGAGAAGCCCTGAGGCCTACGAATTACTGTAGATCAGGAGCAACCTGTCGTAGCCCCGCAAGCATTGCACTTCAGGCAAGTACCATTGCGTACCATCTGGCTACTTCCACAGTCGTCGCAGATATCTCCAGTAAAGCCACGCTCTCGAGCCATGCGACGAATTCGAGAGTCCTCATCCTCAGATGGAGTTACAGCATTCAATGTCAACTGCACATCTCGCTTTTCGCCTTGAGTTCTGGCCACACCTTCTTCTGTCTGTTCCGGCCTACTGATGGATGTGGAAACCAGGTCCTCCGCAGAGACGTGTGCAAGATCATCACGCTCTAGATACTGAATTGCCAATTCACGGAAGATATAGTCGACAATCGAAGTCGCCATCTTAACACGACCACTTCCGCCGGTGACCATTCCGCTTGGGTCAAACTTCTGGAAAGTGAACGACTTGACGAAAGCATCTAGTGGCACACCATATTGTAATCCAATTGAAACCGCAATAGCGAACTGATTCAGTAGAGATCTCCATGCCGCACCCTCTTTCGAAGTCGTAATCATAATCTCACCCAAGCGTCCGTCGTCATAGTTGCTTGAAGATAAGTAAACCGTGTGCCCCCCAACTCGTGCCTTCATAGTACTAGATGCCCTAACATCGGGTAGCGGCCTTCGTGTTGCAATGTAATTGTGAACAAATTGCTCGGCCACAACTGTCGCCGCTGGTGCCGGGATTGGAAGTGCTTCAGCGGTTTGTTCTACCATCTTGTGAACAATGGTAACGGCCTCGTCATCTTCTCCCTCGTCGAGGGTTGTCGCATCTACTAATTGATTCATTAGAGGCTGGCTTAACTTACTTCCATCACGATAAACCGCACATGCTTTGTTCATGGTTTCATGACTCAATTCGTAAGCCGCCCGAATCTCTTCTATTGTAGCGTCCGCAGGCATGTTGATAGTTTTCGAGATAGCTCCGGAAATGAATGGTTGAGCGGCTGCCATCATAAGTACGTGAGCCTTCCAATCGATTGAGCGCTTTCCATACTTACCACATGGAGTAGCACAATCGAACACTGCCAAGTGCCCATCTTTCAAGCCCGGCGCCCCTTCGATTGTTCCATATCCAAAGACGTGGTCATTAGCTTGATCAATTTCATCACTAGAGAATCCAAGATGACCAAGGGTATCGAAGAACGGGTCCTCGAATTGTTCCTTTGACATTCCAAGAGTTTCTGTACAGAAATCTTCTCCTAATATCGAAGGAGCAAAGGCTGAGCGAATATCGAAAACATCGGGGAAGCTTCCTTCCACTTTCTTAACCATCTTCGCATCGAAACCTGCCGCTTTCAATACCTTCGAAGACACTGTTGGACAGTTTCTTAGTGATGCGGTTCCCATTATGTACTCTTGAATTGCTTCAGTTTCTTTGTCAGAGTAACCCAATCGTCGTAGAGCATTTGGAACACCGTGATTGATGATCCTCAAGGAGCCGCCGCCGGCAAGTTGTTTGTATTGAACAAGAGAGAACTGCGGCTCGACACCAGTAGTGTCTGCACCCATGACCAATCCAATCGTCCCCGTTGGTGCGATTACCGTGGTCTGGGCATTTCTGTAACCGTGCTCCTCTCCTTCTCTTAGTGCACGGTCCCATGCGGCTCGAGCAGCATCAAGCAAGTCTTTCGGGCATTTCTTTGAGTTGATTCCCATTGGTGCAACTGTCAAACCCTCATATTCTTCAGCAGGAGCCTCATAGGCTGCTAGCCGGTGATTTCTCATTACTCTCAACATGTGGTCTGCATTCTCCGCATAGTTCGGGAACGGCCCCAGCACAGAAGCCATCTCGGCACTGGTAGCATATGACTCACCGCACATAATCGAAGTAACAGCGCCACAAATCGCGTAACCCCTTTCGTCATCATAGGGAATTCCCATGTGCATCAGAAGTGAACCAAGGTTGCAGTAACCGAGACCGAGAGTTCGGTATTCGTAGGATTTACGCGCGATTTCAGCCGAAGGGAATTGGGCCATGAGTACGCTGATTTCTAACGTAGCAGTCCACAATCGGACTGAGTGTCGGAAGTCTTCAACATCGAAGGTTTGCGTCGCCTTGTCGTAGTAATGTAGCAGGTTGATGCTAGCGAGATTGCAAGCTGTATCGTCAAGGAACATGTATTCGCTACAAGGGTTAGAACCGTTGATGCGACCGCCTTCTGGACAGGTATGCCATTCGTTGATTGTTGTATCGAATTGAACTCCGGGGTCTGCACAAGCCCATGCAGTGTATGCGACCTTGTCCCATAGCTCGGAAGCAGGCATCGAGCGGCATGGTTCTGGCTCTCTACCAGCGCCCTCTGCTTTTTGCAACTCAGTTCGATGATAGAGATTCCATTCACCATCGTTACGAAGAGCATCCATGAATGAGTTCGGAACCCGAACCGAGTTGTTGGAGTTTTGACCAGATACTGTTCCATATCCTTCTCCTTGCCAGTCGGTATCCATTTGCTCGAAGGCCAAATTCTTCCAGCCTTGATCCGCTAGGTCGAGGATACGCTTGATGTGTGGCTGAGGAACACAGTCTCGAACAGCCTTCACCATAGCCATCTTGAGAGCTCCATTCACCTTTGGGTCAGTACGGGAACCATCTTCGTCGTGACTCCAAATCGCAGACATAATCGCATCCGAGTGTTTCTGCAACAGGCTGGATCCGATTACTAAAGCAGAAACCTTCTCTTCTTCCGAAAGCTTCCAATCGATGTATTCCTCAATGTCCGGATGATCTAGGTCGAGTGTAACCATCTTAGCGGCTCTACGGGTTGTTCCACCTGACTTGATTGCACCAGCGGCCCGGTCACCAATCTTGAGGAATGAGATTAGTCCGCTGGAAGTTCCTCCGCCGGATAATGGCTCCCCTGCACCCCGTATTCTAGAGAAGTTGGACCCAGTTCCTGATCCATACTTGAATAGCAAAGCCTCACGATTCCATAGTCCCATAATCGACTCCGTCCCTCCAACTAGTGAATCGCTTACAGATTGGATGAAGCAGGCGTGAGGCTGAGGGTGCGTGTAAGCATCCTCTGAAAGATTCAATTCTCCTGTGACTCCATCGATGTAGTGGTGTCCTTGAGCAGGACCTGTAATTCCATACGCCCAATTCAGTCCAGTATTGAACCACTGCGGGCTATTTGGTGCAGACCTCTGACTTGCGATTAGGTAAGCCATCTCATCGTAGAAGGCACGAGCATCAGCTTCGCTAGCAAAGTAGCCGTGAGTCCAACCCCAGTAGGTCCAGGTGCCTGCGAGTCGGCGGAATAATTCCCGCCCATCCGTCTCGCCGACGAACCTGTCCTCCGGAGCAAGGGTCTGAAGTTTCTCGTGATCAGGCTCGCTACGTTGTAACCATCCTGGAACCCCGTCCTCCACCACCTTGCGCAGAGCAGCAGGAACACCAGCCTTCCTCAGATACTTCTGAGCACAGACCTTTCCTGGGACGCCAGCAAAACCAGAAGGCAACTGAACTCCATGAATCTCATGAGCGAGACTCCCGTCGGGGTTTCGGATTTCTACACTCATCTCAATCCATTCAAAGGCATCAAAGGGGTCAGAACCCGCTGTAGTAAAACGGCGTTCAATCACTAATCCCTTCTCAGCCTCACCAACTTCGGCGACGATATCATCATCTGTTCGCGTCTGCATCACAACCACTTCCGAATCAATTCCCCGGCTCGATTCTCTCCTTCGCACGCGCGAAGGATTTGGGTGTGCCCGAAGACGGACTTTAATGAGTTCGGAAAATACCTCATCTCCGACGATAAATTATGCTCAAGAATTTACCAATCCGGAAAACGCCGGGGCGCGCAAAATTACAAGTTACGGACGTAAATCAAGTGTCCATTCTACACTTGCTCCGGACCTCGAAATCATAATTCCAACTGAACAATCTTTCTCGTGTGAAAGTGAGATTATTCTCCGAACCAATTTCTCAGGAACATCTCCCTCAACCACATAATGCATCTTGACTGAAGTAAATACGCGAGGAGGCTCGTCAGCCCTCACCCCCTCTACGTCTACCCACATTGCCCGAACGTTTTCCATTCTGTCTTTGAGTCCGACTCTCAAGTCGACGAGTGAACAAGCGGCATGGGCCTGTAGAGTCATCTCCATTGGGCTCGGTGCCGTATCGGAATAGATTGGAGTAACCTTACCTGACTCGGTTTCACCTTCCATGGTTCGCCCACCAGTCCATCGAACCACGCTCTTCATACCCCCTCCTCTATCGCGCCCGTCTTGAGGGTTGGCTTCTTGAGGCGAAGGCAAGTGGCGCGGCTGAGATACATGGCTGAGGGCAGTGCGATTACCATGGAAGAAGGCCGTTTGACCGTGCCCGACGAACCAATAATCCATTACATCGAGGGAGATGGAATCGGAGTCGACATCACTCCAGTTATGATCGGTGTAGTCGATGCGGCAGTCGCCAAGGCATACGATGACTCCCGTCGAATTCACTGGTCCGAAGTATTGGCTGGGGAGAAGGCTTTCAACGCTACAGGCGAATGGTTGCCAGATGAAACACTTGCATCGATGAAAAATGGTCTAGTGTCAATCAAAGGGCCTCTGACAACTCCTGTAGGTGGAGGCATCAGAAGCCTCAACGTCGCACTGCGACAACAATTGGATTTGTTCGCCTGTGTCCGCCCAGTTCGCTGGTACGCAGGTACGCCCAGCCCCGTCCGTGACCCAGGCGCGGTAGACATGATTATTTTCAGAGAAAATAGCGAAGACGTCTACGCAGGAATAGAGTGGGAATCCGGTAGTGAAGAGGTCGCCAAAGTTATCCAATTCCTGCAAAATGAGATGGGTGTAGATAAGATTCGATTCCCCGACACATCTGGAATCGGAATCAAACCGATTAGTGTAGAAGGCACAGCTAGGATTGTACGCGCTGCGATCAGATATGCAATTGATAATGACAAGGATTCAGTGACTCTTGTGCACAAAGGTAACATCATGAAATTTACAGAAGGCGGCTTCAGAGATTGGGGTTACCAACTCGCCAAAGATGAGTTCGGGGCAGTTGAATTAGACGGCGGCCCTTGGTGCACATTGACTAATCCCAAGACAGGAAACACGATTGTCATCAAGGACGTAATTGCCGACGCAATGCTACAGCAAGTCCTCACGCGCCCGCGCGAGTATGGTGTACTTGCTACAATGAATCTGAATGGCGATTACATCTCTGACGCGCTAGCCGCACAGGTTGGTGGAATCGGTATTGCCCCCGGTGCGAATATCAACTACGATACTGGAATCTCTATCTTCGAAGCAACCCATGGAACGGCACCAAAGTATGCCGGACAAGACAAGGTCAATCCGGGAAGTCTGATTCTTTCAGCTGAGATGATGCTCCGGCACATGGGGTGGGGCGAGGCAGCAGATCTAATCGTTAAGGGAATGGAAGGCGCGATTTCATCAGGAACCGTGACCTACGATTTTGAGCGTCTGATGGATGATGCGACACTACTCTCATGTTCTGATTTCGGACACGCTTTAGTCTCCCACATGTGAGATGGTACAGTGTCTGAATTGACACAATTATACTGCAATTGCAATCAACTTCGCAAGATATGACTATTCAACTGCTGAGCAGTTGAAATCGCATCAAATCCGAAATTGTCATGTAACGCTCTTGAAATTAGTGTAAAATCAGAATCTCTTGTGGCAACTAATACACAACCAACGTCAGGAATTGTCGACGCGGCGTGAACAGTTGAATCCCGCATTATGTCAAGGTCGCCAGACTCGGGGAAGATGTCTTTTCCATCGATTACACTTCTTGGCGGCGGGTCATCTCTAGCCAACTGCTTGGCTTCCGTGACTCTCTCGAAAATCTCCGAATGGCGAATCAGAAAGGATTCTAGGTCAATCTCTCGCTTTGCATCCATATCGACCTCTGGTCTAAATTTACCAAAGGTTCGCAGAATATACTCGACCCTTTGTTGTAGAAGTTTAGAGGTAACAGTTGACTTCCAAGCCTTGTTGTCAATGTACACATCTCTGAACAGAGCACGTGCAATCTTTGGCGATCTTGTTCGATTGAGGAACTCGGCTTCGGCTGACATTGGTATGCACAAGTGAACTCGACCTTCTTCGCTACGTCTCTTGAGCATCCAGACGAAGGCCCTTTCTACAGTCCAATCGAAGGTACCGTAGTTGTCTTGAGAAATTTGTCCTAACAAATCATCCTTCAGAGCATCGATTAGGATATTGGTATCAACCAAAACTAATGGCCGCAGTGAAAGATTGCTCAATGAGCGTCGCTGACGAATTGGCATGTCCTTGCTGTGTCGGCGGAATAATGCCTTTTGTGAGCGGACCAAAGTCTGAATCTGCCGCGAGTCAAAGTTATCTGATTGGATCGCTGTCTCAAACATTCGAAGTCCGCGAATCGGTGAGATGTCCGCGACCTCTTCGGCGATTAGCGTAATCTCAAGGACATCCTTTCTTTCATTCAGTTCCATCAAGAATCTGCCTTCAAGTTCGCTTCTTCTGCTCGGTTCCTTACGGCGTATCATCATCTGTGCCGCTAGAACTCGACCGCGGAATGGATCCTCAGGCAATCTGTGTTCAGAAGCATATCTAAGAGCTCTATCTAGAACCTCCAATCGTCGCTTCACAACCTCTCTATCGGCACTATCTGCATCATCCTCACTAGGCTCTCGTTCTGAAATATATTCTATTATTCGTTGCGTAGCAATTTCGTTACGACCAGCAACTGCATCTGAGCATACCCTTAGGTATAGTTGGAATCTAGAGGTTACAGATGCAAGTAATTCTGGATGTTTGTCAATCAAATCAATCGCTTCTTTCCAACCACCCGCAAGGGCGAATTCAATCAGTGATTTTCGAAGTAGTAGGGAAGATTGTTCGAAATCGCCTCTAATTCTCATCGCCGCATCTCTGTATGAACGAGCTGCATTGATTCGGTCTCCTTTAGCCACCGCAATTGTGGCTCTGACAATTTGATGATTGGACGAGCCGTTGTCATGTTGCCTGTACCACATCTCCAGATCTGGAATCGCCGCATTATGTTCCAACACGAGGGCTGTGGCGAATCGGATAGTACGCAGTTCTACGCCTTCGGTTGAACATAAGGGTCCTAGCGCCGACAGTGCAGATTCAACTCTCTCACCGACTCCACTTTGTAGATCCATAGTTGCTCTATTCAATCTCAAGGCACTGATTAGGACACTGAATAGACTACTCTCAAGGAAGGTCAAACCGGCATCCTCAACCGATTGTTCCAATCTTTCGATTCGATTTTCCTCCACCAATCCGTCACCGTCTGCCCTCAGTGCGGCCCTAACTTGGTTGAGAGCCTCAAGACCCTTTGAATCCAATTTTTCGTGGACAGCATCCATCGAAGAAGGGTTACCACTCAGCAGCGCAATCAATGAAGAAGCCGCTGCCGTCATAACCTCATCATATTCAGTTTCTGCAAGTGCAAGGATTGCTCTCTTCCTCATCGCTTCAAGTTCTTGCATAATTGAAACTCCTTGCTCTGCTGGAATCAGATGCCAAACCAATAGTGCGCGGTGAGGGAATTTCAATACTAATTCGGAGTGACTTAGGAACTCTCGACTGAGACCTTCTACATCTGCAGACAATGTGTATATGTCGAGCACTTCTTCCTCTATTCCTAGGTTTTTCGTTGAGAGTTTTTTGGCCGCTTTCTTCCTGATGTTTAGAGGCGCTGAAGAATTCCGCATCACACTCAAAGTCAATTCATCCGATGACTTTGCAAGCCCCTTCAATATTGAGGTCTCAATACTCGAATCGCCAGTTTCAGCAACTAGGCTGATTGCAATACGCATCTCTTCTTCATTATTGATTTCCAAACCCCTGAGGATCACAACAGTTTCCGCTGCTCTATTTGCCGAATTAAGGCCAGCAATTATCGCCCAACGAAGTGAATCAGAAGGTGCAAGGCCAGCATTTTCGAGTATTTCCATTCCATTCAACAGAGAGTCAATATCAATGGAATTTCCAGACTGGAAATTCTTCCAGGCCTCAATTTTAATGGCCTTCGAGAGCCGATCTTCTCCAGAATTAGAAGCGGCATCATTCCAATTTTCAGCCGAACCAGACCTTAACGAAAGGAGAGTCGTTTGTGCCTTGACCAAGGATTTCAAATTTTTAGAGCCTATGCTATCGAATAGCGATGCCGATTCTCCATCTCCTGCTGCTGCCGATAACATCGATTCGAGCAGGACATAATCTCCAGACATGTCTTTCAAAGACGGATTCATCCAAGCTTTCCATTTTTGTGGACGAGGTTTTCCTCCTCTCAAATCACGGGTTATTTTCTGAAGAGTTGAGGCCTGATGGACATCCAGTTGTAGGGTGCAAGACTCTAACCAACTTAGCAACGCAGATTGATCCTGCGGATCGAAATTAGCTTGACTCAACCAATCTCCAGCATCCGTGTTCTGCTCGTTTTCTGAGATTGGAAATCTACCTAATTCTGCTAGTAAAGGAGTTTCCCTAGCCATACGCTCCCAAACAGGATGCACACCGGCTTGACACTCTTCCCTTAGGGATAGAACATTCTTATCCCATTCATTATTCCATGAAGTACCCATCTTGTGTTTCTGAGCGATTAAGACCGCCAATCTGTATGCCGACGACTCCTTTGAACGAATTACCGATTGTGGCAACTCTAGGCGGTCTTGTAATCCAGACCGACTACCTCTACCTCCCCTTCTTCCAATACGCCGATTTGATTTGGCAGATTTACCATTGGATGAATTAATGTCTATAGAATCCGGAGCCGCTTGTTCGACCGCTAAGAAGGCCAAAGCCTTCCATTCCTTGTTGAGTAGATTCCATGCCTTTGGGCGTTGAATTTCCGATTTTCTTCTCCCTGAATCGTCACCTGCTCTCTGCAGTTGTTCGATGCAATCGAGAAGATAATCCTCCAAATTGAATCACTCCGGTAGGCACACCGCCCCATCCCTGCCTACATCAACACATCGCCTTGCTATGCAAGGCGTAAGAAGGAGAAACTCAAGACCTCTAGAGCCTAGCGAAGCCACGTGGAAATCACCCAAGTGCTCATCCTCTTGTTGCATCCAATCGCAGCATTGGTGGTCATACGCGAATTCGCAAGACAACGAGATTGGCGAAAGTTGAGCATTTCACTGAAGGGTTCTGAGAGGGTTGCAGAACTCGAAAAGCATGAGGTTCAGGGCGAGCGATTATTTCGCTGGGTGTTGATGGTAATTGCAATGGCATTCGTTGCCAAAGTAGCCTCCTCCCTAATCTCGGGAGAAGAATTCGAATTGGACTTACTAATGCCTGGACATTTTCATGGTTGGGCCGGATTACTTGGTCTAGCACTGATGATTTACCTCTGGAGTTTAGGAAGAAAGACAACCGCCAAGAAAAAGGCAGGAGATTCATTTGTAAAAATCAAGGAACTCCATGGCAGACTTAGTGATGTAATGATGGGGTTGATTGCAATTCATGCCTTCCTCGGGTTCCTCTATCTTTTGCAATTAATAGGCTAACGATTAGCCCACATTTTCAACCACTCACGAATATTTTTATCGATGTCTTCGCTGACAACTATTCGATCGTCCCTTTGGCCATTTTCTAGCGGTTGAATTCTACAACCACAAGCATTGGCATGACCGCCTCCATCAGGATCGAATCTTGTTGCCAACTGAGTTAGGTCGAAGATACCACCTTCAGTGTGCAAGAAAGAGTTGGTGTAAAAAGAGGCCGAAACAGGATAGCAATCCTCCTCTCCAAATCCAGCACCAACATCTCCATGAATCACCATACAAGCATCGCATTCGTCACCCGCCAAGGCTGTTACACGATAACCATTGGACCGCACTCCCATATCTTCCAATCGCACTATTGCGAGCCTGTCAATAACTTCTAACCGCTCCTCTATTATTGAATTTGCACGAGTTAGGTAATCCCGCTTTTCAGCAACAACAGAAGCGATAGTTCCAGACGAAAGAATCGCTTCGACAGAATCTCCGCGACTCAAAGCCTCTAGAATTTCTAGGGAGATTTCATCATTACCTCCTATAATTCTTCCAAGCCACACTACAGGGTGGTCTGAGAGAAATTCTTCTTTGCTAACAGAACCCCCGTCGAGCTTGTCGACCCACTCCATAAGGTCTGTCAAATCGGAAACATCGACAACTTCACCAACCATCTCAAAGGCTATCCTAGCCGCCGACGGAGTGGGCTTCCAAACCACTACCATCTCCAAATCGTTTTCACCATCGCTTGGAGCATTGGATTGATGGTGGTCAATGCTTAATCCACATTGAGAATGTCTCGGTAAATCACAAACTGCAGTGTGCCTATCAATGACCTCATCCAACATACCTGCGCGAAGTGCACCGGGATGCCCGAATACAATTTCCGCATCCCCCCACCATCTCTTCAAGATGGCACCAGTGACCACTCCGTCGAGGTCGGAATCCGTCACAATTCGACGAATATCGAGCGATAGTGCATGGTGAGCCATCATGGGACTGCGCAGCCACTAACCTATCATTTGTTTGGCTCATTAGTTTTCCAGTCGATAGACAAAGAACCAATTTAACACTTGACGGTAATAGGAGAATGGAGAAATGTATGATGCCTATCCCAGACCCTATGGAGACGTCTTGCGGCTTCGTTCTAGTCAATTTTGACAGTATTCTCCTTTTACAATACCCGCAAGGTCACTGGTCCTATCCAAAGGGTCACGTCGAGGGTGATGAGGATCATTACCAAACCGCCCGAAGGGAGTTGAAAGAAGAAACCGGAATCAGCGAAATCAAGATTGACCCCGGTTGGAACCACAGAACAAAATATACCTTCCAAAGGAGGGGCCGACCAATCGAAAAGCAGGTTTTCTGGTATATTGCTTCCACCGATGAACTTGAGGTGAAGCTATCCCACGAACACACAAACTACCTCTGGTTAAATTTCGACGATGCAGAAGAGCAACTTACCTTTGAACAGGAAAAATCCCTTCTACGTGAAGCCAGAGATTATCTGAATTCTAGTGGTTCAACGGTCTGAAAAATCAGTATTATCCAAACAACCAATCTATTCCAATAATTGTAAACATCAAAATGAATAGAACCCCAACCAAATCACTCAATATCTTGAAGCTCATGAAAATCTTGTGTTTCGGACTTAAGTCTGACCAACCATTTACAGAATCATCATAGCCAATAAAGGAATGTACACGTATGTATTTCTGAAACCAAGACATTGGCTCACTACTCACGCTTACCTAATGGGGTCCACAAAGTCTCCTCTTCACCAGTCTTTGCAGTTAGCCAGCGGCTGAGTACAAAACAGTGGTCTGATAGCCTATTGAGATAGCTAATTACCTCTGGTCGAATCTCTTCACGAAGGGCGCATGCTTCTCTCTCTGCTCTTCGAACAGTGGTACGAGCCATGTGCAAATTTGCTACAACTGGATTTCCTGTTGGAAGTATGAATGAAGATAGTGGCTGTAAATCTACCAGCATAGAATTCATTTCCTCTACTAATCGATCTCCAGCATCTGCTCCGATTATGGACATCTGCTCAGGAACGCCACCAGGAGGGCAAGCGCATTCGGCGCCAACATCGAATAATTCCTGTTGGATTCTACCTAACATTTCGTCTGCACTTTCGTAAATCGGAACCAGTGCATACATTATTCCTCCATCTGGTGCATGAGTGGGTGCTCGCTCAAGTTCCATCCTGACGATTCCAATCGCGGAATTGGCCTCATCAATAGTGCCGTAAATTGCAACCCTAGGGTGCTCTTTTCCAACACGAGTACCGTCGACAAGAGAGGTTTCACCTCCATCTCCACCGCCGGTGTGGACCTTGGTTATCCGAACCATGTTATTGAGTCGGAGTAGGTTCATCGCTTTGAATCGTGCTGGAGTAATTCACTCTTCTTCAACTCGCCTTGGAGCCTTCAATTTGACCAACTCGCCCTCAATCGTCTCAATCCAAGTACTGTCGACGGCACTCCAGCCTCCGATAGCCTGTAACTCCTCTATGTGCTCCTTTTCGGCGACTTCATCTCCTAGGTGTTTGTGGATTAAAGCCAGAGCAGCATGACTCATTGCATTGAGCCATTGGTCGTCCATATCCCAAGATCGCTCAAAGTGTGAAATTGCACCTCTCGGACCTAATAACAATCCCCTACTTACTTGTCTAAGGCCAGATTTTGACCAAGTAATTCCTTGAACGCCTACAACTAGACCTCTGAATGCAAGATAGATTTCTAGCATAACGACGACTGATGCAGTAACAAATGAAATTAGGTGGTAAGTCGAATCCATTTCATTCCACGAATCTGACATCAAACTGACAGTTCCTATACACAGTAGAACGCCTCCAAAGGGAGCTACGAGTACGTCTTTTTTTGTCACCACCATGTGCCGAACACCGTACATAACAGTGAGCCCACCAAAGACGGCAGCGGTAACTGCGGGTGCCAATATTGCAGTATCTCTCGGCGCATTTCTGCTGATTAGAAATATCAACCCTAATCCTAAACTGCACCAACCGAATCTATTCCCAAATTCTGGGAACGGTTGCAGCCGTGCGTAATACAAAGACACCGCACCAAGAGCGAAAAATAGCACAATCCAATAATCCAATTCGGTTGTGCTCATTCGACTTCACCCCGTGGCTCATCACGCCATCCTGGTTTCCAAAATTCGTCATCATCGAGCCACTTTAGCCATTCGTCATCTGCCGCTCGTAAAAGGCGCATGGCGCGCCTGTCCAAGCCATCAAGAAGAGCATCATCGACCTCCCCTTCAGAGTGTGCATCGGTCCACTCGATTTGCATCTGTCGAACCAATCTTCTACCTTCTTCTGGGTTGTCAAAATTTCTTTCACAGGACTCTCTTAAGTCCTGTAACCAAACTCTTGTTCCACGAATATGCAGGTCATCTTGCAAGGGCTTCTCCTTGCGCTTGAATGGCCACCAACTCATGAATCTCAATCGTTGGGCACAAGCCGTTACCCTTGATGCTTACGAATCAATGAAAGAATGCCGATGCACCCATCACTCCATGGGGCGCATCGTCGTGCACCTACATGGCAGGGCCAAGGACGCCGCATTCAGTATGGCCATCTCAGATTACGCAAACCGGTTATCTGGGGAAGGCGTTTCACTTTCTGAGCATCGAAATCGCACAGACCCTGAAGCCTATCTCTCCTCAATTGTATCCAAGGCGGGTAAGGACAATGTCTTCGTGCTTGAGGAAAACGGCGAGAATCTTGACTCGATGGGTTATGCAGAGAAAATGAAACAATGGCGCCTATCCAGCAATGATATCCACCTAGTAGTGGGTCCACCAGGCGGTTTTGGCGACTATAGCAAGGGAATGTCCTCTTTGTCGCTTGGATTGATTACATTACCACACGAATTGGCTGCGGTTGTATTGTTGGAGCAATTATACCGCGCCTCGACAATCATCAAAGGATTACCATACCACCGAGTATGATACTCGGAGGCTTCCGTGATACCCACGCGCGCGTACGAGGGGTTCTGTTGATAAGCAGGCCGATTTTGCAAGGCTACTTCGGTGGTCGGAATGAACGAAGAGAAACAGACTTGGTACAGTCGAGAGAACAGAAAGAAGAGCGGATCAGCATTGATGATGGTAGTACTGATGTTGATGAGTACACAGATGTACAATTTCATCGGTGTTGATGAAGAAAGAGCCAGCCTCGAAACGGTCGAGGAAACTCCAGCGAGAACTGCATATCAACAGTTCTACCAAGCGGAGGGGCCGACAGCGGGAGCCACACAAGGGCAACCAGCAGCTATGGGCAATTTCCGCCATGATGCCTTTACCGACCCAAGTTGGGTAGATCCTGCCTCGTACCAAGGCAAAATTACCGACCCATCCCTTCTACTCACAGACCCTGGCTACGGATTCTTCCTTGAGGAAACTAACACCGAAGACCACGATAACGACGGAATCAACGATCTAGATGATTTGGACGACGATAACGACGGAATTAGCGATCTCATCGAGCGCTTTGATGGATGCTATGGAACAGATCCTTTCGACCACGATAATGACGGTATTTCTGACGAAGATGATTGGGATGATGACAACGATGGAATTCTCGAAGGCCCAGTCGACTACACCCAAGGAGCAGATCCATGGAATGTCAGTGCCGACCGATATGTTGAGCCGAACACAGTCCACCCATGGACTGGCACCCCCGTAGGGCCTGGTTACAGAATCGACCAGAATCCTATGGACCACGATAACGACGGAGTTACTGATGAGGATATAGATGGAAGCGGACGTGGTTCCTACGACGAGGATGACGATAACGATGCACGAATAGACCAGTTTACTTGGCCTTGCGATTTCGATGGCGATGGAGTTCAAGATTACTTCGACGAAGATGACGACAGTGATGGTATTGCAGATCTTTGGGATTCACATCCATGGGATGCAAGCATCACTTCCAACATTACTACAACAGCCCCACTTTGGGATGATTGGTATCAGTGGGTATCCGCACAGACTCATCAAGTAGATATCGAACGAGGGGGCTTCGGTACTTTCTCTCTTTCAGTCAATGAGGGCGATACTGTTGTCTGGACGAATCAAGATACACAGAATCATACAGTTACTTCCGACGATGGAATATTCGATAGTGGGGTAATCCTCCCTGGCGATAGTTGGTCATTTACCTTCGATCAAGCAGGCTCTTTCCCCTATTCATGTTCAATCCACCCATCTATGGTCGCTAGAGTTGACGCCCAGTCACTCGGCCCAGGCGACAACACCTACAAACAATTTGTTGGTGGTGTTGACTTTGTACAACTTGAACAGAACCTTTGGCACCCTCGAGACCAAGCATTCACAGAAATTGTTGATGGAGACCTCGATGGAGATGGAATTCCTAATTTCTTAGATCCGGACAACGACAATGACGGCTCACCTGATTCATCGGATACCGATGACGATAACGATGGTTTGTTGGATATGTACGATGTCGATGACGATAACGATGGAATCCCTGATGAGTGTATGCAATTGGATACCAATGCAGACGACCAAGGAGATTACCCAAATTCACACGCTATCGCTACGCCGGGCCGTGGTTGTGAGATAGATTACGATCGAGATTTGGATGATGATAGATACCGACCAATCGACCAAGACTACGACTTAGTTTGGGATTGGATGGACCCAGATATGGGTGCCTTACCACCGGAACTCATCGATAATCCAGTAGGTCTACCCGCGTCAGATTCATCCGACATTCCCTATGACTGGGATAACGACGGAATAATCAACGAAGAGGACCCATACATGATGGCAACATCCGACCAAGTCGAGGATTGGAATTGCGCAAGCCTAGAAAATCCAAATCCACAAAACTCCGACATGAATTGTACAGTAGCTCGTAAGTCGTACACAGGAAACAACGACTGGGATGGAGACGGAATGAACAATTGGGATGATATCGATGACGACAACGACGGTATTCTAGATTGGTTGGATATAGATCCAAATTGTGATTTCGATGATGATAACGATCTTCACCTACTGAATGGTTCAAGATTCCGTGACGATGGCCCTAACAGTATCGATACAGACATTGACGGCGACGGCCTATCAAATGATGAGGATTGGGATGACGACAATGACGGAATATCAGATTATTATGACCCAGATGATGGAAATTGCGGAGAAGTAGACAACGATCAAACGGACCCATTTGCGACTTCCAATGGGTATTCCCACGGAGATGGAGATATCATCGACGGCTCTGATGATAGCAATCTGTGGCTGAATTTTGAAGACTCATACTGGAAGATGTGGTGGCTATTCAATCCGTTCACTGAAGAAAACGGTTTCATCTATCCTCACAACGGATACGACGACACAGTCGAACCAACCGTCAACGGACAAATTCCAGAAATGTACTGGCACGTTCTGATGCAATGGAGCCCTTGGAATGGAGCAAATTACTTCGATATCGATATTGACGGAGACTCACTAATCAATGGAATTGACGTAGACCAAGATGGAGATGGTTTGCCTGATTGGTGGGATCAAGACGAAGGCAATGATGGAATTCTTGACGTCAATGATCCAGGAAAAGGTGGTTCATTCGATGACAACGAATGTGGTGTAACATTCTTCTGGTTTGTAGTAGCACAAGTTGCATTCGACGAGGCTTGTGGTTTGTTCTACGCTTGGTTATATGGCTACCCTATTCAACCAGCACGAAGGTCAAACCAAATTACATACACACTTCCGTATTCAACGCGACCAGACCCAGAATATGACGATGGTCCTTATGATGGAACAGATGCTCCAGATAATAGCCCAGCACCGAGTTGTGACGAGAACTGTTTCCACTTTGATTTTACAACCGACACTCCGGATCCCACGGCAGCGGTCACTTACAATCAGATGAAAGATAATCGTGACTTATTCACGGCTTGGATTGGGATAAATTTCGGATTCTTCCAATGGACTTCCGATCAAAATGCCAACATGTTCCCCGATGAAGTTGCGGATTTACTGAATAACGACGTAGACCCAGATGACGACTGCGGAGCTCCAGTTGCAGGAAATATGGACCCATCATGTATGGTCAATGATACCGCAGATCTAGACGATGATTTCGACGGTGTATACGACCATTGGGATATCGATGACGATAACGACGGTATCTGGGATTACTTTGAAATCGACAGCAACGATGACTTGGATGACGATACTGGAACAGAATCCGGCAACTTCTTCATCGGTTCAAACTGTGTTGACAAAGATGATGACGGAACTGATACAGATCCCGATAATGACGGTTGGTATCAATCGGTCTGGGATCAAGGCGTATTGGGTCAGGGATTACTTTTCCCAATCTATTATGATGTTGACAACGATAACGATGGAGTTCCAGATGGTGAAGACCCCGACGACGACAATAACGGAGTCTTAGATGTGGTGCAAGAAACCTTGTGCTTCACCGGTGAGGAACAGAGCGTCTGGGACCACGATAACGATGGAATCCTAGACTGGGCCGATGACGATTGGGATGCCGACGGAATAGTCAACACTCTGGAATTAAATTCAGCGACTCCATTCATCTCACCTTGGGATCACGATAATGACGGTCTACGAGATGACGTTGATCTGGACGACGACTCAGATGGTATGTTAGACAAGGACGAAATTATGCTGTGGCCGTCCCGATTCAATCAACCATCTACCAACCCTTGGGATCACGATGATTATGGTAATGGATCGGGAATGGCAGATCCAACGGATCCATTTACTGGGCCGGACGCAATCGACGAGGACGATGACACCGACGACCGCCCAGACAGAGATTGGGATCAATCGGAAGAGGATCACTCAGGTACATCCGACTGGGACCACGATAACGATGGAATCCTAGACGAGGACGACAAGATTCCGACACGAATCAATATGACATCTAGTAACGTGCTTTGGTTGGATGCGGTGAATCCAGCTTTATTCAGAGGCACAGTGAATTGGTTAGATCCTGATACAGGAGTATTCGAACCCGCCCCTGATCTACCGGTTCAGATAACAATTGAATGGGCTCGAAACGGAACCCTAGCCCTAGAAACAATCGATGTTCTGACGGACGCTGCCGGCGCTTTCGTAGTAGGACAGTTTCTGTTGCCTGAAGACCTAATTGTAGGGCCAAACACCACCTACAATGTCTATGCAGAAGTCACAGAAATGTTCTATCACGATGGCTCTCAAACCGAACCAATGCCAGTTGAAATCAGGGCAAACACAACCATCGACTACGTCTCTTGGACATATTTCCGAAGTGATGAACAACCTCTTTTCGTGGATTACAAAGTACACTATGAAGCAGATTGGGATCGAGGTATATTCGACAACAGAATTACTCATGCACCAATTTCCTTCCGTGTTCATGGTGGTCCGTTTGGAAACTATACACACCCAACAATCTTCGATGGATATGGATATGGATACCGTGCAGACTCAGGCGGTTGGGTTTCACTAACCTTCGTTCAGACCGCTGGAGCTCAAGGACAATGGAAGCAAGTACAATGGAATTCTACCATGGATAATGGCGTTGGAAAGTTACCGGGAGGATACGAGGAAATTATCTGGGATGATAATGCAAAGAATCACTACGTCTTGGGTCGTTATGATTACACCAATACTAGTTTGCCAATTGGCGACTATTCATTAATTGGTTACGCTAGACCTGATTTAGGCGATGAATGGCCATTCCCCTACCTAGAAGGAGCAGAGACAGAGGCATTCACTATCCGCTCGATGCACAGGATGTATATTGAAGCAGATATGTACGTATCTTCTGTTAGACCGGTATTCTATTGGGATGCAACCCAGTTTACAGGTTCCTCATTCGGTGCTTGGAGAGCTCTATTCCATCAGCCAAGTCTTGACGCTGCTGGATTGGATTATGCCGATGTAAGTCTCGGAAAGCCATACGCAACGTCTTGGGACGGAACTCCCGAGGGCTTAACCGGTGAGAGTTCTAGACTGAGACCATTCCTTTCCTCCAATGGCACACATTGGAGAATTGCAATGCAAAATGGCGGGGACTTCAACGCACCTCCTTGTGGTCCTGTTGAGCCAACGGACCCGAACAGTGTGGTTCGCTGTGAAATAGTTCCCGAGATGTTCACAGGTGAGGAGCTACGAGTGATTGGTAGTGTGTGGAATAGAACCATGGTTCCGTGGCCACACGACCCGATGACTCTACAAGTAGACCTAGACAGAAATGGAATATTTGCCGGTTCACAAGAAACTGGATACGCGAGAGCACCACAAATGATCAACGGTGTTGCAACCTTTGATTACAATTGGACTTGGTACTCTCAATATGCTGCTGGCTTCTATGGTATTCGAGCCGACTTCACTAACTCGAATTTCTACTTCACTGGAAACCAGAGTAACGTGCTCGCCCCAACCGGAGCATACCTCAATGTCTCGGTTATTGGAACGAGCGAATTCAAGGAATTGATCCAGCCTCGACTTTATCGCGGACAAAATCGAAGCATAGAGGTTCAGTTGCTCGATAACTCTCTGCAACCACTGAAGAACTCCCAGATAAATTACGTCTGGGAGGC
>CAZKVK010000013.1:0-30073 GCA_964556195.1 uncultured Candidatus Poseidoniales archaeon | reverse complement strand
TTGCAGAGTATGGAATCCATTGTTCTCCGAATGGCTGAGAGTAATCTTCGCCAACTGCACGACGTAGGGCATCTCCACCGAATGCCATCCTACTCCATAGGTTGTTGAAATCGAACTCTGCTTCGGGGGTATTGAATCCTAAGACGTGAGTATGACTGAGGCCAAAGTAGTGACCAATTTCGTGCGGTAATGTGGTTAGTGCACCACTGCTGAGCAAATTTGTGTTTAACTCGACTACTCCACCATCGGTAGATTGGAATTCATCATTAGGACCTCCGCTCTTTCCTCCGGCGTCTAAATTTGGTCTAATGACCACTGTGATATCCTCTGAACGTGCCCTTGAGGCAAGACGAAATGCGCCTGCTGTGTTGAATTCCTCATCGAGTGTTAATTCATCTAGAGACTGTTGTGAAACATGCCTTTCAGCCAACTGTTCCTTGAGGTCAATTAGTGCTTGTTCTTCTTCACCGGATAGACCAAGTTGTGCACGAAGATCTGGTAGAATTTCGCGCAATTTCCACTTTTGATAATAATCATTGGATTCTGCTACGGCATCTTCAATGACGACCTGCTCACTAGTTTGAAAGCGAAAATTCCATTTTGAAAATACAGCATTTAGATTGTTGAGTTGGATATCTACCCAGTCATTAGGGATCTCATCCTGTGATACATTTAGGAACACCCAACGGATTCCATAAAGTCTCTTGTCGGGAGCAGTAGAATGATGTTCATTACAGAATTCGTACATTTCTTCTGTAATCTGATCGTCACTACTCGCCCAGCAATCGACCCAAGTGGGGGTTGGATTCTCTACCTGTGCTAAACTAATAGGTAGCGCCGTCGATAGAAACATCAGGCAGACAAGAAAGAAACCGGTTACAGCTCGTCGCCTCATATCATTAGATGGATGAGGGTCAATATTGAAAATTGTGCTGATTCATTGACCTGGGAGTCTGAAATCTCCGATGTCTGCATTGCAGATATCATCCATCTCTTCAACTGAGATCAGAGGAGTCAACTTACCACTGAAAGTACCAGAGGCTCCGATGTGGAGTGATAGTTTAGCGATTTTAGCACTGTCTGGTACATCCATGATGCACATGAAGTCTGTATCTCCATAGCACCAGTAGTACGCTTCTAGAGTTCCGCCGAGCATTTCTGCAATCCTCGCGGCCTCATCTCTTCGGGCTGTTCCACCTTCTGCCAGTAGTCCAGCCACGCCTTCACTAGTATAGCTCCCCGAAAACATGTATTTGGGCATATTTCAGGGTTGTTTTTGATTCTTATATTACCGTTGTGGGATGATTTCCACTGCCAACGAGTTGTCATCATTTGTTGTATCTTCTTTCTTGCAAATCGTTCTGGTATTCTCTACCCAAATCTGAGCCGTTTTCTGCAATCCACTCACTGAATGTAATCTCTCCTAACGGCTCTTCCTCAGATGCTACCAAGCCGTTCATCAATCCGCGAATCTCTGCTCTGGTAATGACTCGGTCACGCAGGAATATTCCTATCATTTGCCCTGCTAACCAACCAATAATTGGAGGAATTGGAATAATCAATCGGCTTACTCCCATGCTCTTACCTATCAAGGATACAAATTCCCTGTAGGTGAATCTCTCAGGTCCGGCAATATCACGAGTTATGTTTTCATCGCTGGCTCCGAGTTCTATCGATACCCTTGCTACATCGCGAATGTGTACTGGCTGGATTGGATACTTGCCAAAACCAAAGACGCCGAATAGGGGTAATTTTCTCATTATCCAAGCGATGTTGTTGATCAGAACATTTCGGCCCCCGCCAAAGAATACCGTCGGGCGGACGATTGCGTAGGATTGTCCGGATTCTCTGAGCAATCTCTCGGTCTCGACCTTACCTGCAAAGTAAGTCCAACCTGGGGCTTGGTCGGGTTTTGCGACACTGAAATGGACTACTCTCCTGACCCCTGCTTCGGCAGCGGCATCAAACAATTTCTTGCAATTTTCAACGGCGATTCCGTGGTCAAAATTCCGCTGATTATCGTTGTACCTAACCCAATATGTGTTGTAGAGTACATCTGCACCTTTCAGAGACTCCACCAATGATTCGTAATCATCGAAATCCAATGGGTGGACTTCGACGGCGCCATCGAAGGGGTCGTCTCGAGCGGCAGCATTGGTAAGAGTACGAACCTGTTTGCCCTCGGACAGGAGTTGCTTCGCTATCCATCTGCCACTGTAACCAAATGCTCCGGTTACCACATGCAGTTCAGATGACATTGTGTTTGGCCACGCATATCATTATCTCAAGGGTTTGGTGGGGATTCTACTTCCTCATAAAGAATTGAAATCGATTGATCGATATCGATGTAATCTTGCCCACTATCATAACTAATTCTTAGGTCGTGAACTTCGGTTGTTATTCTGTGATGAACTTTCCAATTTGCGATTTCGCCTTCGTCGACAGTGGTTGGACGAACCAAGCATGCATCCTCTGCTTCATCGAAAAGGCGCCAAGTGATATCCACCTCCCTGCCGCCTCCCACATTCTCGATTAGTTCCGGATTTTCTACATCTGAATCGATTATTATCAACGAAGGATATGGCCCCCCATTCTGAGGAATTGAATCAATTTCAAGCGAAGTCGGATTATTCGTTGTATCTTCATTCCATTGGATATTGAGTTCGATTCGTACAATAATTGTCAGGTTCTCTCTCACTTCCATTTCATCGGTTGTAAAGGCATCGAGATGGTAGATTCCGTGCTCAGAGAATTCGACCGCGATCAATTGTGATGATTCTGCGGCTACGAGAATCGGGCTTCGACCATCATTGGTGTCAATTCCAAAACTGATTAAATCGTACTCAGAGCTTGTTTTTGAAAAATCGAACTCTAGGAAGACATTAGATGTGGATTCTAACTCTCCTTCGACATATGTTTCAACGACCGTGCCATTTGTTGTATCAAAATTAACCACTAAGTCAATCCCTCTATTTCCTTTGTTTTCAGAGAGGCATCCAACAGTCGCATGGGAAAGTAGTAGTCCCACCAACACGAAAACTAGGTTGATGCGCACAATTGAATCAAACCAATTTCTGATTTAACAGAAATGGTTCGCCGTTCTAGTCGGGATCTTCCTCGAATCAAAGTAGAACCTTAGGGGATGATGCCAGAACTTCCTCGCTACACCCTTCTTCATACTGTTGGAAATTTTCCCTAAACATCTGTGCGAGAAGGTTTGCCACGTTGTCATATCTTTGCTTGTCCGACCATGTCTCTCGTGGTTGCAGGATCTCGCTTGGAACACCCTCACATTCCAGCGGCACTGCGAATCCAAAGCGCTCGTCTTGGACGAATACAACGTCTTCCAAATCGCCTCGTAGTGCTGCATTCAAGAGTGCACGAGTCCAGCGGATTTTGATACGATTGGACTCGCCGTATCCACCAGCAATCCACCCAGTGTTGATCAACCAACAATTGGCATTTTGCTCGCTGATTTTCTTCGACAACAAGTCAGCGTAAATACTCGGGTGACGAGGCATAAATGGTGCACCAAAACAAGTCGAGAATGTCGCCTGAGGCTCGGTTACTCCAATTTCTGTTCCAGCAACTTTTGCGGTATAACCCGACATGAAGTGGTAGGCTGCTTGGTCTGGGGTCAATCGAGAAAGTGGAGGTAGCACTCCGAAGGCGTCACAGGTCAGGAATACCACGTTCTTTGGATGGCCTGCAGTGGAATCTTCAGTTCTGTTTTCTATCGCTTCAATAGGGTAAGAAGCTCGAGTATTTTGAGTAAGGGTTCCATCATCAAAATTGGGCACCCCATTAGAATCTAGGATGACATTCTCCAAGATGGTTCCAGGCATTCGAGTAGTAGCATAGATTTCTGGTTCGTCTTCCTTAGACAAACCGATTAATTTGGCATAGCACCCTCCTTCGAAATTGAACACACCATCATCGGACCAACCATGTTCATCATCACCGACTAGTGCTCTGTGAGGATCTGCAGAAAGAGTAGTCTTTCCGGTTCCAGATAATCCAAAGAATAGGGCCGATTCATCGCCATCTGTGTTTGCCGAGCAATGCATTGGCATGATTCCTCTCTCTGGAAGGATGTGATTCATTATGGTGAAGATGGCTTTCTTAATCTCACCCGCGTAATGAGTTCCACCGATAATCACCAAACCTCGGTCTAAGGCTAAAATTACGAAGACCTCGGAATTAACGCCATCGACATCAGGGTCGGCTAGTAAGTCCGGAGCGTGTAGAATTGTGTATTCAGGAACGTGGTCGTTCAATTGAGAGGGTTCACTGCGAACGAACATATTGTGGAAGAAAGCAGCGTGCCATGCTTTCTCTGTAACTAGACGAACCGGCATTGCGTAATTTGCATCGGCGCCACAATGCGCGTCCTTGACGAATAATTGGTCTGCCGAATCGAGATGTGATTGCACTTTCTTGAGAAGATTCTCAAACACCCAGCGACTTGTCGGGCGATTCACTTTACCCCACCAAACATGGTCTGCATATCCCGGTTCGTCGACAATGAATCGGTCATTTGGTGAACGTCCGGTTCGATCTCCGGTGGTAGCGAGTAAGACGCCATGGGCGGTCATCTCTGCCTCACCTCGCTCTACTGCCCGTGCATGTAATTCACTAGAACCCTGATTCCAATGTACTGAGCCGCTAGGCTTCAACCCGTGGGAGGACAGAGGGGTCGCTGAGACAGCGGTTGTGGACGAGCGCGAGGTGCTCTCCATGCAGTGCGCCTCAGATGTTTACCTTTCAACCATTACGGCTAACCGCCGAGAGGATTTCTCTAGGATATTGAAATCCAACTATCCCTGACGGGGATGCGATTATCGCCGAATGCCGTTCCTCTTCAGTGCGTGAGCGATGAGAAGGACGACAGCGTGATTCGCGAACGTCGATTCAAAATCGGTGCAAACATCGACATCGGAGACCTAGGTTTAGGGGACGATTCAAAGGAAGAAAACGGTACTAAACCCCTCGCTTCCGAGGAAAAGGAACACATAGAAGAGGATGAAGCTCTAGGGGATGTCTTCGACCCGTTCCAACAGGCCTCTGGTATCGAAGCCGGAGCAATAGCAGCCGACGGAACAGTAGACAGTGCGCCGGAAGATGACATTGTCACTTCGATGGCAAAAGAGGGGGAGCGCCGAGTCAATTGGTCACTGATGGTATCGATGATATTCGTCTTCAGTGCCCTGAGTGTAGTTGCAGGTACGGCATTCCCTCCCATGGTTTCTTTGGTATTACTTATCATTCTAGCAACTACTGGATTCACCCTAGGTGAACGATGGGTTTCGGACAAAAATCTGCATTTGCTTGGTGTTTCTTGGGTCATTATTTCGATGAAAGTTCTCTATGGTCTTGCAATCGAATTAAATCGTTGGGAAATAGGTGGGATTCTCCCCATCTCTGTCGAAGTCTTGGCCATTATGTTGCTATTGCTTGTCGCACTGAACGTATTCGTTGCTTATCGGCATGACCACGATGCTATCGCCGCACAGGCTACTCTCGTTCTCTTAGCAATCGGCTCTACTGCTGGCTCGATTGGAGGAGAGATTGGAGTCGCAGTGATGATTCTAGTAGCGACTTTACTGCTACATGGTCTAGCTCTGCATCGGGGCTCTGGAAATCTCGCAGCACTCGGGGTGGCAGCCTCCAATCTGTGGATAGGGATGCATGCGATTACCGACGGTTTTACTGCAGGTTCATTGATTATAGAACCTCTAGATACACCACTGATTCTCTTCCTACTATTGATGATTGTATCTGGAATCAATGCTAGTATGGCAGCGCGTTTTGCGCGCGAAGAAAATTGGTTCTCAAAGGGATTCAAGGTAGCCGGACTTGGTCAACCTGGACTTTGGGGGGTATCGATTTCCCTAGGTATGGTTGGAGCATTAATGGCTGTTGCCTCAAGTCGAGAAGACTCCGGTTATGCATTAGGAATGGTTACCTTCCTTGCTGGAGCATTTGGTGGTTCATATCTCGTTGTTAGAGGTGTTGAAAAGTTCAGAGTAGCAATCCCTCTAATGGCCGGAGCAGCGCTATTTTCTCTATTGCTAATCTTCGGAGATTCTACTGAATCGATATCTTTGTTCGACCGTTATGAAACATTCACAATTCTCGCCGCTATTCTTACTGGATTTGTCATTTTACGAGACCAGAGTCGAGTTACAGACCGTGTGTTATGGGTCGGTTCGGTCGGGGTTCTAGTACTGTTAGTAATCCTAATTCCAGCACAATCAGAGGCGAATGGAGGAGATGGGGGATTGGCACTCTTAGGACTTCTAACCGCCCTTCACATAGGCACTGCGATTCTTGCAATTATGCGGCAGGCACCTTCCTTGGCGGGTGCTACTGTTCTACTCCCGTGGACTTGGATATTGTTACAGGAATTTGTGGTCGAATCATTCCGAACAGTGATGATTACCAACGGTTGGACTGACCCTGGTAATGTCATCGATCTGGCTTCAACTCCATTCGCTGCCTATCTCATCATCTCGGTAGTGTTGATGCTGATCGTCAATTTGCAATTAGGTGAAACCGGTGTGAATCTCGCCGCTGGGTTCCTTGGAATTACCGAAGTTTCAGCATCAATTCGGGATTCAGGAGCACTGCAATTGTGGGCCATTGGATTGTGGTTACCTATGGTTACCATCATCGTCATGGCCCATGCTGGTGGCTTTACCGCAATCACTCTCTTAGCTGTGATGTTGGTTGTATCATTATCCCACCTAGGTGCCGAATTTGCAGGGAAAAGACTCGGTGGCCCAGTTGCTCTCCTAGGAGTAATTGCAGTCAGTGCCGCCGTCTTAGGTTGGAGGCATGGATTAGACGAAATGTGGATTATTCTGATGCTTATCGCCACCGCTTCAATTCTCTATCGGGGAAACCCTGAGAATGAACCGGTATTCACAAACGGAATGGCTCTAATGTCTCTTCCACTAATTATTGCAATTTCAACAAAAGACCCCAGTCGCATTCTAGAATCGACTGATTCGATTCCAGAACTCGACCTGTCATTGACCTCGGTCACTTGCACCTGTTTGGTGATGGCTTTCTATCTCCCGCGCGCGGAGAAGATGGAAAAATTGCTCAAACCGGCCGCGGCGGCCCTTTGGTTGCTAGTGATTACAATCGGACTTTCGATTCAATTGGAAAATCAAACCTCTACCATGGCTGGTGTCGGGTTGTTTGCACTAAGCACACTATGGCTTGTCGCACGAGGAGAGATTAGAGCCGAACTGAAGACTCTAGCCCAACGAGACCGACTTTTGGCGATGGCGGGTGAGGACGAGATCAGAAAATTGAGTTTAGGTACTGGAAAATTAGACTCCTATGACCCAAGGAGACTAGATTTGGAACAGAAGCGAAAGAAGAGAAGAGACCTTACCACAACTGATGATGACTCCGAGTTGTACACTACTGATGTGTCACATCGGCCAACTATCGTTCTATTGGTGCTCATTTTAGTGCTAGGTTCGGTTATCGTTTGGAGTCTGCTATTCTCTTCTTCTCCCTTCATACTACTCACCGCCGGAATTTTCGCTACCGCGTTGGTTTCAATCGCCAGATTACGTACGAAACAACTCGACCTCGATTTACCAACAGTTATGGGAATCGAGATGCCGATAGCCTATGCGATTATTGGATTGATTCTTGCATTAATCTCAGGTCATCTAGGGCCTGGGGCGAGCAATAAGGAACTACTTGACTTGGCAGTGGTAACAATTCTAATTCTGCAATTTGTGATTATTTCCCTGTACCAAAGGGATAACCTACTCGATCGGATACCGATTGCAATCGATTGGTTTGTTCTACCTCTAGTTCTGGGTAGGATAGCAGGATCGCTTCTTGTCGAATCTCTGCCATTACCATTCACAGTAGATCCATTCGATGGGGATTTGATAGAGTGGCAGATTCCTTGGTTGATACTCGAGGCATTGTTAATCTTGACAATCGCAATCGATGCGATGATTGATTCCCGAAGGTCCAGTGTCGGGCGAGATTCACATTTAGGTAGTTCTGGAAGAGGCCTACGAGCCTTGGCTTACGTGATGATGTCTTGGGGTCCTGCTGGGATCCTTGCCGTTGCTAATGCCATATATGCTGGACGAAAACATCGACAAGTCGAGGGAGTAGGGTTGGCAATTCTTTGTCTCCCTCTAGCACTATTTTCCATGGGCACATTCATTCCTCAGATTATCGATCATCTAGACTGGATTATCCTTGCTGGGGGATTTGTCATGCTTGCATTAGTGGCTGCATCTGTGCCATTTAGAAATGGTCATTGGACCATGATGGCAGCGATTGATTGTCACATTCTGATGTTCGCTGGATTAGCTTTAGTCAACATATGGATAGTTTACCCAATCGCTTTGTTTACCATATCAACGACCCTTTGGGTCGTTGGAATCCTGCATTTGCGGCGAATTTTACGGATTTGGGGATTCGGGGACCTCATCTTAGGAGTCGCTGCATCACTACTAATGCTGGGTGCTTCTTCATCGATTAATGCGATGGGGTTGTTCCTATTGCTAACAGTGGTCGGTGCTGAGCTCGCTCTAGTAACTTGGCTGGGGCAGAGAAATGAGGAAGAATTGCTACGGGATTGACTTAGGAACTCTGTATTGCAACGGAATTAAGTTAATCACCTGACATAGGTTGCTAACTTCATGACCGGTCTGGTTGAGATTCTAATCGAGCGTTTACAAAATCTCAACCCGATTGAATACTTCACCTTCTCTGTGAACGCATTAGTATTCATTTTCTCAAAACAAATCGCTAGAATGCATGGGGAAGATGATTATGCAAAAACAAAATTACGATTACGAACCTTGCATTCATTCAACCTAATCGTATTCATGGCATTTATTGTATCAATTATTCTGTTGAATAGTGCATACCCTGATGAACAAATTAGTCAGTCATCTCTTTGCCTACTGATTGCGTATGTAATTTACAACATTGCAGATGGACTAATTTTGAAGAGATATGGAGAAATAATTTCAGTAATGGGCTCAGCAAGAGCAGTCGAAACCGCCACTTCCAGAACTCTAGAGTTGATTGTTCTCGGTATTATTCTGATTACTTCTGGAATCACTCTAATCAACATCTGGAGTATAACAGGAATTCTCGAAACCACGGGGGCAATAGGGTTTCTTGCTTTGCTGATTTTCACGACAAAAGATTACTGGCTGAACGATTTTTTGAGTGGTATTTTGATAATTAGTGGAAATAGTGCTAAGCGGGGAGATGTAATTTCTATTCCGGATCTGAATATTCTAGGTATAATTATGGAAATTGGTGGCCTTCAAACTCGAGTGCGTGATTTGGCTCAAGGCCACGATATAGAAATCCCAAATAATGCAATGCTCAATCACCGTACGGATTTCTACAAAGATAACCCCGGTGGTCCACACAAGGAATTTGTAGAATTTAACATAGGATATGGTGTTGACACAAAAGTTGTGAATGATTACTTGAATCACGCCTACAAAGAGGCAAAGAAAAATTGCGCGGGCCTCGATGAAAATCGACAACCAATTATTTCTCTGAAAGAGAATTCAAACAACGCTGTTAGATGGAGGATGACGTATTTTGTCTCATCTCCTAGACAATTACTCAAGATTAGAGATGAAATCAACCTAGCCGCATATAATCTGCAGGGCGAATATGGTATCGACCTAAGCACACCAACTTTGGAAAAATCTGTAGCGAATGACTGAATGTTGGCGGTTTGCTTTTGAATTTGGAATTGTGTATTAGTTGAATTGATTAGCACTAACCTTGATGACTGACGGTGTGTGGTCGGATATCGTGTCCCGCAGTTGGATCTCAGACACTCCCGATGAGGTCGAGCACCCTACTGTGCCGCTAGGTATCAACCAAATGGCAATTCCGCGAGCTGCAATTTTGCTCTCATTAGCTACGGCTGCCCTACTAATTGGTTCAACTATATTGGTTGGGTACAGCGTTTACGTCTTCGTTAAGGAAAATGAGGATTCATTCTCTGTTACAGATAAAGACTTACTCAAGGACGAAAACAATCGATGGTATTGGGAAGTCGACTTGTTATTCGATACCTGTGATTCTAGATTAGGCGATTGGGATTGGCCAGAGGTCCTAGCAGATCAAGACGATACTTTCCTTTACCCAGGTGAATTACGCTGTGACTGGGAACATCAAGGAGATGGCGATACGGCCAGCGTTGCAGTATACAATAGAGGCAACCAAACACTGGATATTGTTCTCGAAATAACCGGTGGAGAGGTTGTCTTTGCCTCGGAAGGAGATACTGCACTCACCCTCAATGAGATTGGTGTAAATGAAACTGCAATTGTAGAGATTGAGTTGAATAATGCAGTAACAGAACACGACATCCAGATTCAGGCATCGCATCTAAATGTCCGAGAGGCAGAGGTCCTCCTCGATGTGCATATCTTTGAGGGATCTAATCCAAGAGATTTGCATGCCACTGAGGGCGATAGACTGGAAGTACATTACCGAGTATGGGATGCAGATACGGATGAACTCCTAGATGAAGGAGATTTACTGGTGACTGCGGGTGAAGACCCTATGTGCGATACCTCTGCTCCCTGGGTATGTTATATCACAGGATTTAGCTGGTCTGTAATCGGGCTAGATATCGATGGAGATAGAGGGCTAATTCCTGGCATTGATACGGGAACTACACACGTTACACTCCTTCCTCCACCAATTGCCTACGGGAACAGTGATGGGCACGAACTGCAAGAATCTTGGTTGCGATTTGAGTTGAAGGTGAATAGAGCAACTATTTGAGGGCCTTTAGACGGGAAAAGGACTTGAGTTCAACAGGGGAGCGGAGTGTATGAACGAGGAGCCTAGCCACTACGCTCTGAACCCCTCTTCTGACCTCGTAAAGAGGGCTGCCAAGGTTGCAAAGGCTGAATCCGCACGCAAAGGTGAGCCTAAATTCCACATGACCGAGGAGATGCGGAGATTGTCGACTCCGTGGTCTGTTTCTCAAGCTAGAGCAGAGCAAATTCAAGCCAAAGACCTTCCAGCAGGAGTAATCCTAGATGCGGCGGCTGGAAGTGGAGTACAACTCATCGCATTAACCACTGGTCTCAAGCGCCCTGGTTTAGCCATAGAATTGGACCCAAATGTGGGCTTGCTCTGCGCTGCGAACATGCACATAGTAGGAAATCAGGAAAATCTTCAGAGAACTATGGACCGCGTTCTAGTAGGAGATGGGATAGATTCTGAGAATGCAATCGTTGCCTATTGGAATAGCCTTAGGGAAGCAGGAACTAGGGCACACCCACCTATTGGTATGTTACACCTTGACCCAGCCCGGCCAAGAGATGCTCAGAGACATGAAATCGACGAGATGGAGCCTGCACTCGGCCCACTGCTCAAGGCATGGGCTAATCATCTTGAAACTGGACCGCGAGGTCCGGCGATTTTGCTAGATTTATCTCCTAGACTAAATGAGGGGCAGCGCTCACTTGTCGATGCGGTCATTGAGACTACATTCCCCGGAATTCCAAGGACTTGGGAATACCTCAGCCAAGGCGGAGGTAGGATAGATCGACTATCCGTTTGGATAGGTTCTCTTTCCTCTAGAGAACCCTCTCGATGTGTCAGAATGGGGAAGAAGAACATCATGGCGACGATAGAGGGTAAAATGGCTGAGTCAGAATTGGTTAGTATGAGCTCTCCGCCACCATTTGGTGCATACCTGACAATAGTTGACCCTGCGCTTGTTCAATCCGGATTGCACGAGGCCTGGTTGGACAGAGCACTTCCAGAAAGTTCAGGACATTCATGGCTTAGACTAGATGGTAGAAGGCCGCTACTAATCAGCACTGATCCACTGACTAGAGATGATGAAATCGATGCCTTCGTAATAGCCAGTGGAGAAATTGTTCAGCACAGGCTAACTCCCCCTGAGCTTCACACAATTGAGCAAACCGCAGCTTCCGCTGCTCGTAATGGGGTTGGTAAAGTGACTCTTCGATGCAACCTCGACCCTGACGAGCATCCGACCCTTCAACGTAGATTGCACAAAGCGATGAAGGAGTTTGAAGGGGAAAATGGATTCATGGTTGACCTAGATTTGGATAGAGGTAGTGGAAGCCACACCCTATACATCGTTTGTAAGGAGCAGTAAGACGATTAGCGGATTTTTCGCCCCGTAGGGGCGGCCGTCTCCTTCAAATATGGAGGGTAGTTCGGCGGGATGCCCTATGAGGGCCATCGGGCAACCGATGAACACGGGGGAACCGTACTATGGCAAAAGTGAATGAAGCAGAACTAGGAGAGGATTTCTCCTACATCCTGAGACTTGCTGACTCTGATATCGATGGTCTTCGACCGATTGCACAGGGCCTTACTTCGATTAACGGAGTTGGACAGCGATCGGCCGGTCAGATTTGTCGCATGGCAGGAATCGATGGAAATAAACTCGGAGGTCATCTGACCGAAGAAGAGCAAGACAGGATTCGAACAACAATTGACGAATATGCGTTGAACGTGCCTTGGTGGCTCGTCAACAGACAGCGCGATTTGCAGTCTAACGAAGATGCACATATCATCGGAACTGAGGTCAGATTGACTCGGAACGACGACGTAGCACGCTTGGCTGCAATCAAAACCTATCGCGGAATACGACACCGTAGCGGCCACAAAGTCCGCGGACAGCGTCTTCGCAGTAATGGTCGCAGTGGTAGCACACTCGGTGTGCAGAGGAAAAAGTGAGGTGGTGAAGTATGGGACATCCTAAGTTTGCGAGACCTAAGACACAGACCCCCGCCCACCCTTGGAAAGCTGCTAGAATTGAGGAAGAACACGCCCTCAAGGACCAATTCGGCCTGAAGAAGGTCGGTGGAATGCGCGAAATTTGGCGAGAAAAATCATCCCTACGCCGTCATCGAAACCAAGCAATGAAGCTCATTGGTAGAGTAGATTCATCGGAAGGACACTACGCTCAGGAGAAGACTGATTTGGTCGATTCACTTGTCCGCAAGGGGCTGCTAGCCGAGGGATCTAGTGTCGACGATGTTCTGCAGATTACCGTCGAGCACATGCTTGCTCGAAGGCTTCAATCAGTTGTCTACTACCGTGGACTAGCGCCATCGATGCGAGCTGCTCGGAATATGATAGTACACGGACACATCTCAATCGGTGAACAGAGAATGACTGTTCCAGGATACAAGATTCTACGACAAGAGGAGGAAGTTCTCCAGTACAGCACAACATCGCCTTACCAAGATGAGAACCATCCGTTCCGTGTCGAGATGGAGCAACTCCGAATGACTCGACAGACTGAGGAAGAGGAACTGGAAGAAGTTGGCGGGGTTAGAGCAACTACAGATAATGACGAGTTCGTTCAACAAATCAAGGCTGATTCTGAGGAAGCGCCTACAGTTGAGGAAACAATTCCAGAAGGAGGCGATGAGTGATGGGTCACAAGGCTGTTTTACACATCTTCAGCACATATAACAACGTGCTAATCACCGCCACCGATCTTACTGGGGCTGAGACTTTAGCGAAGGTTTCTGGTGGAATGGTAACCAAGAAGGGGAGCGATGCTGGTGGCCAATTCGCCGCAACAAGAGCTGCTGAACAAATTGCTGAGATGCTAGCAGAGAAGGAGTTTGACCAAGTTGTTGTCAAGTATCGAGGGGCTGGTGGAAACCGATCCCACAGTGCACCTGGTGCTACTGCTGCTATACGTGCTCTAACTCGTGCAGGTGTTCAAATCACTAGAATCGAGGATGTAACTCCAATCCCAACCAATGGGACGAAGAAAAAGGGCGGCCGACGGGGCCGCAGGGTCTGAGGTGATTGTAATGGTAAAGATACAAGTTCTTGAAGAAGGAGCAGAGAGCATCAAACTACTGCTCAAGGATTGCGACCGCGCATTTGCGAATGCACTGCGCCGAACACTAATGTCAGAAACTCCCAAGATGGCAATCGAAACCGTTCGATTCCAAATGGGATCTTTCGATCTATGTCTATCATGTGGACATCTGAATCCAGCCTCTGCAGCCCGTGAATCATCGGGAGGTTCAGGTTGCAACCAGTGTGGAAAGAAATTGGAGAAAGAGGGTGTTGACTACACCGTTTGGGAAACTAATGGTGCCCTACCTGATGAGATGGTGGCTCAGCGCCTTGCAATGATTCCAATTCCAACTGATCACAAGATATTCCACTACGAAGAAACCTGTCCAAACTGCAAGGATCTGATTCCAGAAGATCGTGGATGTCCAACTTGCAATATGATCTACACTTGCAAGGCATTTGGAACGGAAGAAGGAATGACTGTTACTGCAGGTGACATGATTTACCTAGGCGACCAGAGCCTTGAGATTCCTGAGCACTACCGAACGATTCCAATTACAAAGTTGTACAAGGGACAAATGTTGGAATTCTACGCTACTGCAGTAATGGGTCGTGGAAATCAACATGCAAAGTGGTCACCAGTTTGTGGTGTCTCCTTCGTTCCACGACAGGTTGGAGTCTTGAACATTAAGACCAAGGCAAAAATGCTCTGGGATTTGAATCTAACAATCAATGCAAAGGATTTCGACAAAGATGGACGCCTTGACGATATTGAGAAGGTTGAGATTCTCGCAAAGGAACTGCACCATGTTGGTGATGGAACTGAAGAAAAGGCCCAATTCAAAGAAGCAATCACCATCGAAGAAATGCCTGGAGAATTCATCTTCAGCTTCGAAACCGATGGTTCGATGAACCCAAAAACTGCGCTTGAGATGGCTTCGTCTTACCTCTCTGAGACATTCGGATCTCTTGGAGAGGACCTGAAAGCTGCCCTCTGATGCGGGCGCAGTATTCTTGGCTTCCTCGGGGATGAGGGCATATGACTGCGGTGCTGGGGAGAGGAGCCTGCGGGGGCCACGTGACACTGCTGTTCACAGTCAACGACCTCGATGAGGACCCCATGAAGCAAGGTAGTCTAGGCGCTGGATTATGTCTCACAGATGGAGCAGAAGCAATTGTGAGGGGAGAATTGGGCGGTTATTCCCTAGAAGTAAAATTTCTAGATGGAAATGGCGACTCAAGGATGTACCAGCAGGTCTTAGACCTGCTCAATGAGGAAATTCCGGCAATTGCAGACCATAGTTGGGAAATAGCGGTTCGAAACAAATTACCATCTTCACAGGGCTTTGGAATGTCGGCGGCCGGTGCAGTCGCTGCTGCCGCCGCCTTTCAACGAGCCCTCGGATTACCACAAGAAGAGAGTATGCGAAGATCGCTTGCGGTTGCTCACTTGGTTGAGAGGCGTAATTCAACCGGGCTCGGAGATGTTACTGCATTGGCCGCTGGAGGGGTTGAGCGCAGGTTGAATCCGGGGGCTCCGTATTCGGGTTCCGATTTATTGAACGGACCCGGACGAGCCGAAGGTTGGAGCGAATCGATACCTGTGGTTTTGGCTTGGCGTGCCAATCCTGGACGGCATACATCAGAGTATATCGATGATGATGATTGGAAACAGTCGATTACAGAAGCCGGAACAAAACTGATGCGACACCTATCTGATGGACCTTGGAATAATTCGCGATGGAGTGAGCTTCTGAGCTCAGCAGAGGCGTTTGCAAAACAATCAGGACTTAGGGATGATGCCTCACGTTCTGCTTTGGTTCAGGCTGGACAAAATGCAGCACAGAGAGCCGGTTTAGGAGCAGGGGCGGCTGTCTTATTGTGTATGTTAGGTGAAAGTATTGCTATAGTACCAAGGGGCCTTTCTGAATCCATTGATTTAGATTTATTATTGTCTGAACTTACTGAAGAAGGGCTTGATTCTACCCTAACTTACGTCGGATCTCTCAGAGAATGAGTCTTGACCGTATGATTTAGTCATCATCGTCATGGCGCTCAATTATTAGTGGTTCATACTATTTTGGGGAAAAAAAACTTAATTTCAGACTAAGAATGTGAGCCCCCGAGTCTTTTTTCGTGGAACTCGTCTAATGGAGTCAAATCTAGAGGGCTAGCATCAAGCAAAATCGCCCCACTTTGAACCAAGGAGCCAGTGAATCCGTGTCGATATACGATTGCTCCTTGGCCATATTCCTTCACGTATCGATCGACTTGTTTCTGAGTCTTCTTTCGAGGGAATCTCAGGTCAGCACCAAAGAAGTGCTTTGCATCAATCCACGCACAAGGAACTCCATTGATTCTCACATCATCGAGTAACAGAAGATCCGGAGTTACAACCGCTCGGCCTTCTGATTCCTTCTGCTCGCGAAGTAAATCCTCTTGCCTTCGGAAGCGGATATCAAGGAAATCAAAGTGTGCGCACAAAATGTCCTCGAACACCTCGGCAGCGGTCTGTGTGTCGGATTGGTTAACTGAACTTACCTTGTCGGCTTCCTCGGCTTTGGCGAATTCTTCTTGATCGCGTTCGTTCAACCTCTCCGGATTTTTCAGTGTCTCTTTGATTCTATTCTTTGACCATCCACGACCGCTAAGTATTGCTCTGAATGTATTGACTGGTGGCGCGTCAAATCGTTGTGATAGAGTCAGAACGCCCTCACCCTTGTCATAGCGTCGTCGTAATTGGTTTGCATTACGCATTAGGCGTCCGTGTGAATGTACACTCTTCTCCTGATTCAAGGCACCACGAAGCGATAGGGCTTGTTCGACTGTGATTGGAAGGTTATCTATTTGGCCCCTGATTTCGTGAACTCTTTCTTCAGGAAGGAAACCAAATTCTCCAGGCTTACAGACGATGTTGCCTACTTTCTTTTGGATTTCTTTGGGAACTGCATTAGTTCTCCATCGAAGTTGTCTTTCTCTCGGGGGAGGGTCTATTGTTTCCGGCATTCCCATCGGAGGAGGAGACTGATCGAACCGGGCTAAAGCTCTCTCAACAGCATCTGGATCTCCTTGCGACCATGGCCGAGAATCGGCCGCGTTGGTCGGCTTTCCTCGAGGCCGACGCCTTCTGCGGCGGCCTCTACCTTCCTTATTCTCGCTCAACGAGTCCTGCGACATGTCGGACGTCCATGAACCCTCGCGCTGAAGAAACCTGATTCTCTATTGTGAGTTACTTGTGTTTCTCTTACGATTACGAGCATAAAGGGCGTAAGCAAAATTTCGTATTGGGCTTGGAATTAACCAAATGACTGCCCCTAAATTATACGGGAAACCAAGACCAAGAAGAATTTGAATCACTGCCGTAGATTGAGCATACCATTTCCCAGATTCGTCGATTAGAAACACTGAATCAAATTCTTTCATCTCCTCTGGGCGCTTGATGAGAACTTGTTCTCCCTCAGTAGTCTCTTGGGCCACGAGCGAGAAACGGGCGGATGAATCTCGCTTGTTGATGAAAGTGGCCCAGCCCGTACAAACTGGACAATGTCCATCGATGAGAACGGTGTATTGAGCGTCCATCGCTAGCCCTCTTAGACAAAGGCGATGCCTGGTTCTAGTGGGAAGGCAAAGCGCGCCTTACCTCCAACATCTTCGCCTTCTCCTACTGGATATGCAAGTACCGACTTGACCCCCAAAGCGGCCGCAATAAAGTCGGCTGCGGAATTGATAACCTCGCTCTCATCAAGTCCACTCAATACCAATTGTTTCTCACCTTCAGCCCAAGTGTGTATTCGGCCTCGTTTCTTCTTAGACCCCATGGTTAACGCCATCCAAGTCTGGAATATTTCTCCCCTCAAGGACTCATTCTCAAAAATCGTCATTGACTTTAGATGATCTTGACCTCGACCTTTGAAATCAAAATCTTCGTTTGACAATTTTAACGCTTCACGAGATAACTCGGCTTTCCAAGTTGGAGCGGTTTGGATTACCGCCCCAGAAATTTCTGCATCTGAATGGCGTTCCGCTAGACTTCTCAAATTGCGTGCTGATTCAATGACTCCGCGTAGGTAGGATTCCCGCGCAAGGATAGTAGCATCAGTATCTCCACCAGAGTAGAATTCCATCTCATGGGATGCCAGCATATCGGATGGTTTGTCCTGTGAAAGTTTAGCCCAGAATTCTTCGGCGATATGCGGAGTTGCTGGTGCCAACATAGGTGCCCACCCACAAAGGAATTGGTGCGCAGTAGCCCTATCGGAGCCTCCTCTTCTCAGATACCAATGCCAGTCGGCAAGCATCTCAAAGTGGCTCGTCATCACTCCTTCTCGAAGGCTTACTGCTTCCATACAGTCTCGCCAACGATTCTGGTTAACCCTTAGGCGAGCCAATAACCACGAATCCATCGGATTGGGTGAATCTTCTAGTGAAATCCCGTGCTCAAACGCATCGATTATCGAACACACTTGCTTGTGATTTGCAATTACCGCATTGTCGGACCAATCCATTCCAGCCTCAGGGTTAGCGCCGAAGAGAATGAACAGACGAACGGTATCAGCACCAAATCGATCTACCATCTCTCCAGGACTGACTGTGTTCCCGAGGCTTTTGCTCATCTTTGCAGATCGTGAGCTTAGGCCTTGTCCACAATTCGGACAGTCGCCTCCGAAATTGTCCACGTGATAATCTGTGTTACAATCCGCACAGAATGGCGCGGGAGCGTTTAGCATTCCCTGACAGACCAAGCGCCCGAATGGTTCCCCTACTTCGTTCATTCCGATATCGCGAGTGGCTTTGGTGAAGAAGCGAGCATACAATAGATGCATAATGGCATGCTCTATTCCACCTATGTACAAATCAACCCCACCCTTCATCCAGTAATCTACCGCTTTGCGGTTGAATGGAGCAGACCCATTGGACGAATCTACGAATCTTGTGAAGTACCAAGATGAATCATAGAATGTATCCATTGTATCGGTCTCACGGCACGCAGGACCGTTGCACTGCGGACAGGTTGTGGCGAGGAATGATTCACTTCTCGCCAGTGGATTTCCGCTCTCTTCCCAACTGAATTTTGCGTCCAAAGGCAACTCAACAGGTAGTTGCTCGTATGGAACGGGAACTACTCCGCAGGAATCACAATGTAACATAGGAATTGGAGTTCCCCAGAAGCGCTGGCGGCTGAGTGACCAATCTTTCAATCGATATTCTATCGAACCATGACCTGTTCCCATTTCTTCCAAAGCTGAAATTACCGCCGTCTTTGCATCATTACCGAAGAGGCCATCGAATCCTTCGGCGGTTGAGTTTACCATCCAGCCTAATCCATCGAATACGGGGTTTTCCTCAATCCCTTCTCCGCCTTCGTTTCTTGACAGAACCGGTTTGATTTCAAGTCCGTATTTCTTGGCAAAGTCGTAATCTCGTTGGTCGTGACCTGGAACCGCCATTACAGCGCCAGTCCCGTAACTAGCTACAACGAAATTACCAGCAAATATTGGCACTTCTTCTCCAGTTAGCGGGTTAGTCGCGTATCGGCCGAGAGGAACGCCTTTCTTTTCCTTCAGCATATTGATTCGCTCAAACTCAGTCATCCGAGCGCACTCCTCTGCCAAATCTCTCCAATCCTGTTCAAATTCAGTTCCGGTTACAAGTGGCTCACAGAGTGGATGTTCTGGAGATAGAGTTACGAAAGTAACCCCGAAAATAGTGTCCGGACGGGTGGTAAATGCGCCAATACTAGCGGCTTCACCTTCTACATCACCGACTATTGAGAATTCAATATGCGCTCCATGTGAACGGCCAATCCAATTGCGTTGCATGGCCTTGACATTCTCTGGGAATTCTATGTGGTCAAGTTCATCCAATAATTCATCAGCGTACTTTGTCATGCGCAAAAACCACTGCTCCATGTCCTTCTGAACTACCTCTAGACCACAGCGCCAGCAGCGGTTATTCTTCACCTGTTCATTTGCAAGAACAGTATCACAATCATCACACCAATTGACTGGAGCGAATCTCCTCTCGACCAAACCAGCCTCATTAAATCTCAAGAATAGCTCCTGATTCCAACGATAATATTCTGGTGTAGAGGTTGCAAACATACGTCGCCAGTCGTAGGAATAACCCATTCTCTCTTGATCGGCTCTAATCATCTCGATATTTCGCTCAGTGACAGCGTGAGGATGGTCGTCTTCCTTCTTGGCGGCGTTCTCGGCAGGCATTCCGAATGAGTCGTATCCCATTGGATAGAGGACATTCTTACCCATCAATCGTTGGAAACGAGCCATGGCGTCACCAATCGAGTAATTTCTAACGTGGCCCATGTGCATATAGCCGGATGGATATGGAAACATCTCGAGGCAGTAGAATTTCTCACGAGAATCGTCTACTTCTGCATCGAAGACGTGTGCGTCTCGCCAGCGAGCCTGCCAGCGCGTCTCAATTTCTGCGGAATCGTATGCCATTTCTTCACCTTATTCGAATTGGGAGTCCTTTCAGACTCCCAAGCTAAGCAGCAGGTCGAGCGAGTAGCCCGCCGCGAAGTTAGGTGAAGCAGGCATTCGCGCCATACTTGGCCGTCGGGCCTTCTCTCTTTCAATCATTGGATTGAGAAAGCAAGTTTGACGTCAAACAATCGCCATCGCTATGCCTCAGAAGCCTCTCGGCGGCAGTGATGCTAAGCGATGGCGAGTTCGATATCCGCACAGATAATGCAGGAATCGAGGTTTGGGTCACCCAGATGGGTGATTTCATGAATATGAATACAGCATGGATTGACAGAAACAACGGAATTGTAGCGATTACCGATCCATTCGATTCACAACGTTGGGTGGAAGCGCTTGCAAATGAGGGGTTACGCCCGACTCACCTACTCTACACACATACCCACAGAGACCACACTGCGGGGTATGCGAAAATGTTGGAATTAATTCCAGATATCGAGATTTGGGGGCATCATGATTCTATTCACAAATCACTACTCGGACGTTTCGTCTTCGGAAACGTTTCTTTGACCAATGAGTGGAATCATCATCCAAACTCAAGCGTTGAATGGTCAGTGGGAGGCATTACCCTCAGCGTAACCCATTCACCAGGTCATGCTCCAGGTCATTGCACATTCCATGGACATGGTGTCTATCACGCGGGAGATCTCCTATTCACAGCCGCCTCAGGAAGAGTAGACCTTCCTGGTTCAGACCCAACTGCGCAGTGGTGGTCGGTATTATTCGCGCGCGGGATCCTCAGAGAATTGCCAGAGGATTGGAGATTAATTCCTGGCCATCGATATGACTGGATTGACGGCTCAACTCCTGATTGGGTAACGGTCGCTGAAGCCTTAGCCCACAATTATGCGTTGAATGCAAGGGAGTTGGAAGTCTTCGAAAACCTGCCATTCCAACGATTCGACGATGATATCGCTGCTTGAATTCTACTTGCGCCTAAAAATACGCTTTACGAATCCAAGAATTACGCCAATCCGACCCATCAACTTGAATATAGTCCAAATTGCACGCAATGGATTTGTCATTTCACTTACTCCGTCTTGTCGTATCTCTCAGTTGAGACTCCCAATTTCTTAGTCGCCTTCTTGGTTGTTCCCGCATCTAGTGAACCTTCCTGCTCCAAGGCGGAGAGGGCCGCCACGATAATGCTGGCAGTATCGATTTCGAAGAATCGACGAAGTGAGTCGCGGGTATCTGAACGGCCGTAGCCATCGGTTCCAAGCACAACGAATCTACCTCCAACCCAACGTTGAATCATCTCCGGTACAGCTGCGATATAATCGGAAGCCGCTACAGTTGTGACATCGTCACCAAAACACTCGGATACAAAGGCAGATTGAGGATTTTGAGGGTCGAGTCGGGTTGCTCTTTCTGCTGCAAGTCCTGCCCTTCGCAACTCTCCATAGGAAGGTACAGACCAGATTTCTGACCTGACTCCATATTCGGCCAACTGTTCAGCAGCCTCTAGCACGTGAGAAAGAATTGGCCCCGACCCAAGCAAGCGAATTACGGGGCCATCTCCATCACCAGCTTCACTATAGAGATACGCTCCGCGAACCAAGTCGGCATCGATTCCCTTTGGTTTGGCTGGCTGTTGTTCATTCTGGTTGTAGAGCATTATGTATTGGAAAATATCCTTGTCTTTGCCCCACATTTCATCGATGCCATGCTCGATTATGGTTGCCAACTCGTAAGCATATGCAGGATCCCAAGCTCGGCAGGATGGCACTGTACTAGCGTGTAGCAATGAGTGCCCATCCTGATGTTGCAGACCTTCCCCATTCAGTGTGGTTCGTCCGGCTGTTGCACCCATGAGGAAGCCGCGAGCGCGTGCATCGGCCGCTGCCCAAATCTGGTCGTTCACGCGCTGGAATCCAAACATCGAGTAGAATACGTAGAATGGAAGAGTTGGAGTTCCGGCGTGGGCGTAAGATGTTGCACTGGCTATCCAAGATGCAATTGAGTTGGCTTCTGAAATTCCCTCTTCAAGGATTTGACCACTTGTCGATTCCTTGTAATTCATCAGCATCTTATGGTCAACTGGAGTGTACAGTTGACCAAATGAAGAGTAAATTCCGAATTCACTGAAAAGCGGATCCATACCGAATGTTCTTCCTTCGTCAGGAATAATCGGAACTACTTTATCACCAATTTCCGATTTCATCAGATTTCTCAACAGGCGAACGAATACCATGGTTGTCGAAACTTTTTGCCCTTCTGGGGTTCCCTCATCGAAAGCCGCGTAGGTTTCTTTTCCAGGTAGAGGCTCTTCGATTGTCGGTGAAAGGCGACTAGGAAGATATCCTCCCAATGCTTTCCTCCTTTGGTGAAGGTATGCAAGTGCATCACTGTCCTCGTCAAACTCATGGAATGGGTCATTCTCTAGGTTCTCGTCAGCTACTGTAACTCCAAGGTCATCCCTGTATTGCTTAAGATCATCAAGACTCATTTTCTTCTTCTGATGAGTAGTATTTCTAGCCTCAAAGGAATCGATACCCCAACCCTTTACAGTGTGGGCTAGAATTACTGCAGGTTTGTCCGACTGTTTGGCTGCATGGTAGGCGGCCCAGACCTTGATTGGGTCATGGCCGCCTCTTCGCAAAAGGGCGATTTCTTGATCGGATAGGCTTTGCCCCATTTCAACAAGGGCCGGATTTTCTGTGAATAATTCTGCTCGGAATTCAGCCGGTTCAAGGGTACTCATCCGTTGAAAATCTCCATCGGTTATTTCCTCAAGGCGAGAAAGTAGAATTCCATCTCTATCTTGAGCTAAAAGGCGGTCCCAATTTGAATCCCAGAGGACCTTGAATACCTCCCAACCGGCTCCTCTGTAGAGGCCTTCCAATTCTTGCACAATATTGGCGTTGCCGCGAACAGGTCCGTCCAATCGTTGCAGATTGCAGTTGACGATTGTGATTAGATTGTCCAGTTTCTCCCTACCGGCAACGGCGATTGCGGCGATGGATTCTGGTTCGTCCATCTCACCATCGCCGAGGAAGGCGAATACTGTCGATTCTGATGTGTCGGCCAATCCTCGATTGTGAAGGTACTTCCAGAATCGAGCATGCATCACCGCCGCTAGAGGTCCTAGGCCCATGGAGACTGTTGGGTACTCCCAGAACTCAGCCATCAATCGAGGGTGCGGATAAGAAGAGAGGCCATCGGCAAATGCTTCTTGACGGAAGTTTGCTAATTGTTCTCGGGTCAGTCTTCCTTCTAGAAAAGCCCTAGCATAAATCCCTGGACTTCCGTGACCTTGAATGTATAGGGCATCTCCAATCCCATTGCTATCCTTGCCGTGGAAAACATGGTTGAATCCTACCTCGTAAAGTGTTGAGGAAGAAGCGTAAGTGGAGATGTGTCCACCGATTCCATCAATTCTACGATTTGCATCGGAGACCATCAGAGCAGAGTTCCAAAGAATTGAATTCTGTATTTCTCGTTCGGTTTCAAGGTCGCCGGGATATGGTGGTTGTTGGTCCCACGGGATGGTGTTGACATAGGGGGTTTGAGCGATTGGAGCAATCTCCACATCGAGGTCCTCCGACTCTGACATCAGTTCGTGCAACAGCAGACGCGCTCGCTCAACTCCATGAGCAGCAACGACCGAGCGCAGTGCTTCCAGCCACTCGTCGGTTTCCTCAGGGTCGATGTCTGGAAGCCGTTGTCTGTGATTGATTGACATCGCCAACACCTGCCCTTCGGGCAGACTTCCGAACATACCGAACGATTTGAATGGTCGCTTTTTAGAAATCGGTCCTCATAGAGGACCGGATTTGGGCCCAATTTCAATAAGATGACATTCGTGTAAAGTACGGACTCCGGCGACCGTTATCGCTGAATCTCCTACTACACAGCGACTACCTTTCCAACGCCGGACGGTTCTCTCTACAGTCCTTTTTCCGGCGGCATTCTTCGGATCAACTTTGAGCTCAACGGATACCGGCTCTAATTCGGCCAGCCAAGTCAACGCTGCCTCGATGGCTCGGCTGGCAATGCCTCGGCGTTGTTCCGAAGATCGGACCCAATATCCAAGATTCCATTCTGCCATTCCTGAGCGCGTAACCCTATCGAATCCTAAGAGTCCTAGTACTGCCTCATCCCACGGCCGAATGAGAACCCAATGGTGCATTCGACCGGCCCTTCCAGTTCGTTCAGTTTCATCGAGAAAATCGGCTAACTGAGGCTCTATCTCCTTCTCTGGAAGAATCCAAGGCATGGCTCTGCTAACCTCAGGCCAAGTCTCCTCAAATGCTTCCAGTAGGGTGTTCGTGTGAGTTGTATTGGCGGGGCGCATAATCAGGCTGTCGTCGACTTTGATAGTCGTCGTCGCCCGCCTCCGCATGATATTGTCTAAGAGTATTGGACGGATGAGGACTGCGGCGCAGTCAATCAGGGCCTTAACTTGGCCTTTGCAGTCTGGACATGGGGGTCATCAGGAGCATTTTTCATCGCTACTTCGAGCATTCTATCCACCGTAGCAGCCCTGCCAATTCTCTGTAGTAAAGCACCTACTGGATAGAGTAGTTTTGTACGGTCACCAAGGTGAGGTCCGACCTCATCTAGCAGTACTGTGCTCTGTGCCATATTGCTGCTCTTTGCAGCTTCCATGGCCTCTTTGATTTTCATTGCAACATCCCGATTGGACCATTCTTCCTGTTGAGGCCAAGGCCAAAATCCGTTATTCATTGAATCTTCTTCGACTGAATTTGCTTCCTCGATATGCGGTAATTTAGGTATTTTCGGAATCTTTGGTGGGGTTGGCTTGACTGGGGCGGCTGGCTCTGGTGTATCGCCATCGAAAGCTGCGTCCATTGGATCTACTGGTCTAGCTGAGACTGGTGGAGGTACCGGCAAGCCTGCTGGTGTGGAGGGTACAGCGATTGGTGGAGGGGGAGTGGGTAATTCTTCCTGAACTTCGGGTTCTACCTCTTCTTCTGTGGCTGAATCGCTTTCTAGAATTCGGGAAACTAATTCGGCTTTGGTTCCGGAGGTTGCTAGGCCTTTATCGGAGGCAATCTCGACCAATTCCACCTTCTTTAGGCCGAGTAATGATTCCTGCTCACTAATCTCTTCTACTTGTTCTTCAAGTTCCGGGGTTACTTCCTCTTCCGTAGTTTGCTCGTTTTCTTGCTGAACTTCTGAGACTTCCTCAGTGGCTAAAACCTCTCCATTGTTATCCGATTTCTCATCAGTAGCAACAACCGGTACTGTCTCAGGAGATGTTGCAGTAGGCTGTATCAATTCTATTTGCTGAGATTGGACTTCTTCCAGCGGTTCTAACTCTGTTTCTGGAACTTCAAATTTTGTGACAAATTTCGGGGCGTCTGCGGATGTAAGTTGGTAATCTTCGTCTTCATCTACAGAATCAGGATGGTCAACGGTCATTGCAAAAGTTGGGTTATCACTAAGTTTGATTCCATCATCATCGCCATATTGTTCGACATCTATTGTGACATCATCCATGGTGAAGGAGCCCTTTGACCAGTCGATTACTTGGTCTTCTTCATCTTCTTCAAAGTCGGCGAGCAGTTCATCGAATAAATTCCCCGCTTCAGTCTCATCAACCGATACTACTTGTTCGAATGCAGCCTTGCCTAACTGATACATACATTGGGAGCATTCTAGGGCATCTTCGGGATTCTTGGTTTGGCATAGTGGACATTCAACGGTAGGACCCGCAGATGTCTTCCGCCAACCCTTGAACTTGTCAAATACCATCCCAAGTCACCAACGATGAGTCCGTTCGGCCGCGTTCCGCGTATAACCCTCACGTGCTTTTGGAAACTACATCCTTCACCCATTGAGAATCCTAGGTTTGCGAAATCTGATGTGTCACCACCGGTGCAGAGGCGTTGTGGAATCTGACGGCGCGCTCCCCGCGAGGTTTACTCGGAGCCAAGATCACCATGAGGTATATCTGCCATTAATTCAATGGGAATTGGACGATGAATTGAACGCGACCGATGAAAGATTGCGAAATTGGTCTCGTGCAAAGTTAGCCGCTCACGGTTTAGCGCTATTTGATTTGAGGGCTCGACCTGATGGATGGTTATTCGGGCAGAGGATTGTCAAATTAGAATTAGATGGTCGGGCAAATATGGGTCAACACCGATTTCGTCAGGGCGACATAGTCATGATGAGTCGGGGAGACCCAATCGGTGAGAAAACGATTGAAGCAATCGTATCAGAGCGTTCACGAAAACGTATTCGAATCGTGTTGCCTGAATTACCCAGCGGTGTTCGTAGCGGATATTGGAGAATAGATAGAGCGGCGAATACAGTAGCCTTCGACCGAATGCGGGATGCACTGAATTCTATCTTTGAAGAGGAAGGAGGGGCGCCTCTTCGAGACCTCCTTCTAGGATTAGTTCACGATCCTGTTGGAACGGCAGGATTAGGGCCTGAACTGGGTGGAGCGAATCGAAGGCCGGCGAGTCTTCCAGAAGATCTCAATGAATCACAGCAGGTGGCATGCGAAGCGGCAATATCTCAACGGCTTACCTTGATTCAAGGGCCTCCCGGTACTGGAAAAACCCACACCGCGGTTCGTATTTTGCAATCTTGGTCGAGCCAAAATGTTGGAACTATTTTGGCTGTTGCGGACTCAAACGTAGCGGTAGACAATCTACTAGAGGGGCTTCTAGGCCTCGGAGTAAGCGCGGTTAGACTTGGTCAGCCGGTCAAGGTAAGAGAATCACTACGCGAAGCCACGGTCGATGCTCAGATGGAAAGTCACCCACTTCGTCGTGACCTTGAGGAGCATTTGGAGTTGAATGAAAAATTAGCACGGCGCATTCCGGGAATGAAAGGAAAGGAAAAGGGGTTGGCCCACCGCGATTTGAATCGAGGTTGGAAAGAAGTCAGGCGTATTGAAAGACAAATGCGCGACGATATTTTGGATCGGGCTCAGGTACTCTGTTGTACTTGTATCGGTGTAGGCCATCAACTATTGGACGGAAGGAAATTTACTCGTGTTTTACTCGATGAGGCGACTCAAGCAACCGAACCTGCTAGCCTCGTTCCAATTGTTCGAGGAGCAAGACAAATCGTCTTGGTAGGAGACCACCGACAACTACCTCCAACGGTAATCAGTCGAAGGGCGGAAAACGGTGGACTACGGCGCTCTTTATTCGAAAGGCTAGTCGCCATGGGAATCGCGCCGATGCTGCTAGACACCCAGTACAGAATGCATCCCGCAATCTCAGATTTCCCTAACCATGCCTTCTACGAAGGGCGCTTAGTCGATGGTATCACTGCTGCCGAGCGGCCCAATCCAGCAGGGCTACTTTGGAATGATTGGGAGGTTCCAATCGCATTCCTACCAGTCAATGGAGATGAGATTCTCTCACCAGACGGAGCATCTAAGGAGAATCCGTCTGAAGCCGGTTGGGTTGCTAAGATTCTTGAGAACCTTCTAGAAGCAGGAGACCTAAATCAGTCGGATATTGGAATTATCACACCTTACGCTGGCCAAGTGAGGGCGATTAGAGACGCCCTTCCTGAGCGAAATGATTCGGTGGAGGTTCACACCGTAGATGGTTACCAAGGAAGAGAAAAGGAAGTCATCATCTTCTCTTGTGTGCGCTCAAATGCCGATGGAAATGTTGGATTCCTTGCAGATCCTCGTCGCCTTAACGTCGCTTTGACCCGAGCTAGGCGAGGGCTAATTGTAATCGGGGACCCAGACACACTCCGGAAAGATGAGACTTGGGCTTCTTGGTTGGAAAACATACGGAGTCGTAACCTTGAGGCGTGGCACATTCTCGGGATGGCTTGAGGGTACCCATGGCTGACCACGACTCGCCGATTTCTATGAAGGGCGGAGGCACTCTTGCAAAGCAAATTTTAACAGCCGAAGAAGGCGGTCATTGGCCTGTTCCAGAAGGCACAATATTAGCATCAGGAGTACGTAGAATCGCAGCACTGTGCGTTGATGTAGTTATTGTAACTACTATCCTAATGGTAGTTAGTAGAGGGCAAATTATTGATGCGTGGAATCTCACTCTTTGGAGTTCTTCAAACTTTCATTATGCTTTAGCGATGGCTATATTGATTTTCGTCAGCCATTGGTTGTACTGGCGATTGACTGGACTTAGGTATTCTCGCTCATTAGGTCAGAGAATGTTTGGTATCGCTGTATTGGCAGAGGATGGTTCAGCGATGACAAGTAAAATGTGGGATCAGCGTGCGATACGCAAATTGGTATTCTTGATCCCAGTCGTTGGAATTTTGCAAGGAATTAAAGAGTTAATTCGGTTATCCCGCAGGCACACTCACCAATCCAATATTGATTTACACGTTGGCTCTATAGTTGCACATGCAGATTCCTTGCCACCAGCCAATCGAAAGCACATCAAGTAGGGGAGGTCAAAGTTTGTCCACCGACTCAGAGATTCCCTCTCCTGAGGCTCTATCGATTGTTGCTTCTGGGGGTTGTATTGTCTATCCCACATCGACCCAACCAGCCCTAGGTTGCCTACCAACAAGTACCGCGTTGGATGGTTTGTATGCAATAAAAAACAGGCCATCGCATATGCCAGTAAGTATCGGTGTGGCCGATTTGGAGCAGGCTTCCAACTTGGTCGAGTTAACCGATGACATTCCAAACCTATTGACTTCATTTCCCGAGGGATCTCTAACTTTGGTACTTCCAGCAAAGGATACTCTTGATGGTCGACTCGGGGGAGATAAAATTGCCATCCGAGTCGTCGCTCATCCCATTGCAAAAGCACTACTGAGAGCCACAGGGCCGCTCACAGCTACCTCGGCAAACATTAGTGGTACCGAACCCGAATCAACCTGTCCTGATGCCGTTTCTATTTTGCAAAATGCCGGTCATAATGTCGGTTTAGTGGAGGGAAATACGCCCGGAGGCCCGCCCAGTACTTTGATAGCGTGGTATTCGGTCTGTGATGCATCCGATAACGCGAGCATAGAGGTGCTGAGAGAAGGAATAATTCCTACTGATGAGGTTTTGTTATGGTGGAAGAATCAGATCTCAAACAATGGCGAGACGCCGGGCATGTAGCTCGGCGGACGCTTGAAGGAATCAAAGGAGAGATTGTCGCGGGCAAGGCTTGGGACGAAGTCATTGACTCAGCAGAGCGCTTCATCCGCAGGCACGGAGGAACACCTGCATTCCCCGTGACTATTTCTGTCAATGATATCGCTGCCCATTACACAAGTGACCATCGACTCACCTCCCCTGAAGGGTGGGAAGGAGAGATGGTTTTCCAGAAAGGTGACCTAGTCAAGCTCGATGTTGGAGTTCATGTTGCCGGAGCCGTTGCTGATAACGCTATGACGATTGAAGTTGGTAACGGAGGTGACCACACAGAGCAGATTAGGGCAGCAAAGGAAGCAAGGGATGCGTCGATTGAGAAGATGCATCCTGGAATTCCATGGCATGATATTGGTGCCGCCTCAGAACAGGTTCACAAAGACGCTGGTTTCGAGCCTATTCGAAACCTTTGCGGACATGAATTAAACCGCTGGAATCTACATGCAGGCACTTCGATTCCTGCCCATGCCTGCGGTGCTGACAACCCTGGATTCAAAGGTGGTGTTGAATTAGGTTCGATATACGCTGTTGAGCCGTTTAACACCACAGGAAAATCAGGGATGGTTGAGAATGTTCCTCCTAGTAATTCCAGTAATATCTACAGAGTTACTGGAGACATAACAATACGCAAAGCAATGGCAAAAAACAAACTCAAACCAATAGG
>CAZKVK010000012.1:0-37862 GCA_964556195.1 uncultured Candidatus Poseidoniales archaeon | reverse complement strand
TTTCTGCATTATTAGGTTCTGGAATTGTCACGGTAATGGGTTCATACGCTCTACCTGATCAGCAATAGACATGGAAGAGCCGGACAATCTACCCGCAGACAATATCTGCGCAATTCCAACCAAGGTGTTCATTCTAGGACTGTGTCCAGATTGCGGAGCAGATGTAAAGATAGAGTGGAAACAATGTAATTCTTGTTTTTTCGATTTAGGCTGATTTTCTAAAGTTGTAATGCATTTCTTCAATTCTATTAAAAAAACAATGATGACCCCCTAAATCATGTCTTCGCAACACACTCTTGCTGAAGGCCCTCATCCATCCAGAATTCATGGACTACTTATGCCATGGAATCGATTCTGGAGGGGTACATGGTCTCGTCGATTATACATGGGAGGTCATTGGTTCCCAATCGAAATACTAATTGTAGGGCTAATTTGTATTGCAGTTCCTTATTTCGGCTCGAATAACATAGCTAATATTAGAGACTATACGTTTTGGACCCCTATGCTTTCTATCGATACCGAAATTCCGGTAGTTTACTGGACAATAATACCCTATTCTGCTCTGTATTTATTCTATCCTGCGACACTAATTTTGTGTCCAAAAAATGATCGAGGAAGAGTCGAAATGATTCTGGCGATGCAGGGGCTAATACTAGCAACCCTATTCTGCACCTTCTTTTTCCTATTTCTTCCCACTGAGATTGACATGAGGGGTGCAATAGATTGGGATTCAATGAGTGGATTAGAAACGGTATTATTCGAATTTATTCATACTTCCGACAAACCTTGGAATGCTTGGCCAAGTCTACACATTGTACACTCTTTTCTTCTTGCAAGAATGATGACTGTTTGGGTTAGAAGAGATTACGCCGACAAGGCCCTTGCTAAACCATTCTTGGTACTACTTTGGGTGGAATTTTCACTTTTATCCATCAGCATATTAACAACGAAGCAACATTTCCTCTTCGATTTAATCACTGGTCTATTGACTGCAGCAATATTTTGGAAACTGATTGAATACGCTCTCAGCATAGCTGAAAGACACACTCCCAGCCTCATAGCCAAAGAAGCCGGGTGGGATTAATTGGCATACAAGATTCACTGATACACTATCGGTAGGAAAGCATTAGCCGCATCTTCACAAGCATTGGCTACATCATCCAGTCTTTGTAAAACTCGATACATGTGGACTGCAGCCAATGGATCATCTTGACCGGTTCTGAATACGAATCCAGCCGCATTACTTTCTACTAAGTCAGCTTCATGCTCGGCCAAATTCACTTCATGAACTAACTTTCGAAGCTCCTCACGACCAGCCTTCGTATATCCAGAGAGCGTCAAATCACGCAAGTGTAGAACCGTATCTTCGTAAATCGCACAAGTCTTCTGAACAGCAGTTGCCATTTCCATGACCATTTTTCGTGCCTCTTCATTATCGTATAGTGGTCTAAATGAGAGTTGTTCTGCAACATTCTGAGCGTAATCTGCAATCCTGTCCTGCCTTCCCAGCATGTACAGGAATTCATCCGAATCAATCAGTAATTTCCACTCCCTTGCACTCACCTTTTCCCTCAGTGCGTTTTTCAGTTCGTCAGCATGCAACTCAGCTTCTATTGTTGCTCGAATCTCCTCTGAAGCATCTTTTCCAGAAGTCGCCTTTTCAACTGCAGATAGCATATTGTCTACAGTCAGCTCAACTGCTTCTGCATGCTTATGGAACAATTCGAAAACGGTTGGTTGCTTTGTTCCATCCCCCCCTACTTCAGCTAGAGCATCTTCGATTACAACCTCATCATCTTTGGTGACCCATAGGACATATCCTACCGCGGCAAATGCGATTGGTAATACAACGATTAGATTGATCGCCGTACTTCCCATTGCGACGTAAAGGGTGACTGAACCGAATCCTGCTGCGGGTAGGCTCGCAACCCAAGATGCTGCAATCTTCCCAAATACGCGGAAATCAACGTTCTTAGCACCGCCTGCAAGACCTACTCCAACCACCGCTCCAACTAATGTGTGAGTTGTAGAGACAGGTACCGCAAGGAAAGGCATCGAGAATACTAGAATTGTAGTAGCCGCACCAAACTCTGCGGCGAATCCTCGGGTTGGAGTGATGTCGGTAATCTTGTGTCCAATAGTTTCCATAACTCTCCAACCCCATGTCATTACACCGACGGCGATACCAGCGGAACCTAGCAATACTAACCAAAGTGGAACATCTACCTTTGTTGCAAGTTCTCCTGGAGTTGAGGTAAGCAACTCAAAGACAGTTGCCATAGGTCCGATAGCATTGGATCTGTCATTGGCTCCGTGTGCGAATGCAACATATGCTGCAGTGATTACTTGCAACCATACGAATATCCTTTCAACTCCGTGGAAACCTTCTCCTTGGAATTCATAATTTCTCAAGACCCAGTATAGGATTAATGAGCCAATCATTCCAATGATTAGTGCGACTATAATCGCATTAAATGGAATCCATGCATTTTCCGCCATCGGATTCCATACGCCGTTTTCCTTAACTGGAAGCCAATCGTACTTGTTTGCAATTACACCATCTCTTTCCAATCTTGCAATAAAGCCCTTCAGTGCTTTGAATTGTAGAGCGATTCCTAGAACAAAGAATGTGGGCAAGGCTAGAACTGGAGCCAACCATCTACTTCTTTCAATTGGATTCGGAGCCTCCAAGATTGTAGCGCGTACGATGAAGAATGTGAAGAATGCAAGCAAACCACCCATCAGTGGACTCGCAACCCACGACATCACGACCTTCATTACAACCCCCCAATCGATGAGACTAGCATCATATTGAATTTCCAATACAAGTCCGATTCCGACAATTCCACCAATGATTGAGTGGGTTGTCGATACTGGTAGGCCTAAACGAGTAGCAATAGTAATCCATACAGCAGCAGCCATCATTGCTGCGATAAATCCGTACATCAAATCGTTGGTGAATTCCACTCCATGCTCGACAAAATATTCAGCTTCAGTGTCAAAAGAAAGGATTCCTTTCCTCACAGTATCTGTAACTGCATCTCCAGCAAAGAATGCACCAGCGAACTCAAACACTGCGGCTATAACTACGGCTTGCTTGAGAGTTAATGCTCTGGAGCCAACAGAAGTCCCCATCGCATTCGCTACATCATTCGCTCCAATATTCCAGGCCATATAGGCACAAACGGCGGTTGCGAGACCAAGGACTAGCCACATTATCGGCTCCATTGGCCGACTCGCACGCCTAAGGGTACTTGATAGAGGAGTTACGTAATCTATATAGTAATAATTAGATTGGCCAATTCATGCCAATAGGGCCGGGTGAGCAAGACGTTCGTAAATTGCAACTAACTGGCGGCTCAACTTACACGATGAGTCTGCCAAAACCTTGGATATTGTCAAACAATCTATCTGCTAGAGACGGCATCCGTGTGGATTGGAGATCAACTGGAGAACTTTCGCTTACACCTCTGGATGTAATAGAGGAAGCGAAGACACTCGTCGTGATTAATCTAGACGGAATTCCAGAAGGGGCTCTTTACGACCACCTAATGGGCGCTTACCTTTCTGGTGCTCAGGAAATATCGATACAAAGTGAAAGCCAGCTCACCAGAAACTCTCGCAGAGAGATACGAAGATTTCTTCGTTCGACCAGAGGTTTCGAAATTGGTGAACAGTCTGAAATTTCAGTCAATCTGATTAGTCTCCTGAATGCAGGAGAACTGCCACTTCACGCAAGTCTGAACCGAATGTACCTGTTATTTTCCTCATTGATTCGGGACATAAATGAGGTGCTAATTGGATCGGATGATGATTTGATTAGTGATTTTGAAGAACGAGAGAGAGAGGCCGATGGCCTGCATTACCTAATCGAGAGGCAAGTCGGGTCGATGTTGGACTCACAACATGTGGCTAGGTCGCTTGGATTGAGTAGAAAGGAAGGTGTCGAACACGCGAACCTCGCAAGATCGTTGGAGAGAATGATGGATCACGCCCATGAAATGGCGCGTTTGACTTTGGAGACCACACCACGACCCCGCTTGAAACCGGACGATTACCCTCTTTCATTACTGCCCGTTTGCATGGAGGCACTGAAGTCACTGATGATTAACCTGAGAACTCATGACCCATATCAGATAGAAGATGCTCGGGAATCACTGAAGGCAGCCCAAGTTGCTCTGAAAGAACACGAAGAGATGCTATGGTCTGGTCGAAGGCAAGCCTCTCGCCTTTTATTTGAAGACCGAATTTCAGAATCAATCCGTCGGATATGCGCCTATTCTAGGGACTTCGGAGAAATCCTCCTCAATATGATTGCGTATGATTCAATTCAGAGACAATGAGCGCTAGAACAAGTCGGCGACGAATTCTGGTTGGGTGAGATAAACCAACAAACCAATTCCTGCAAACATCATCATCCATGCTCCCGTAGCTTTGACTATTCCAGTAGATCTTCTAAGGAAACCAATCATGGCTTGTCGGCCCATCCCAACAAGGCCTGTTACTGAGATCATCAACAATGTGACTGAGAGAATTAAACCTCCAAGTCCAGCAATGAATGCTCCTTCTCCGACTACGGTTAACCATGCGATAAATGGGAATACAGCGGCCGCAGTACAATCGACTGACGCTGCCGAATAACCTATTCCCCAGAGGTACATATTTCTTCGAGGAGTAAAAATTTCATCAGTTTCCCTTGTTTGGTATTTATCCAAAATTCGTTGAACACCAGCCAATAGATGGCTAGTCCAACCCAACAACATCAATCCTCCAAGAATTAGAAGTAGCCATGCGATTGCAATTGCTATTTGATGGAGAATTCCAGAGAGATTGATTACCTCGCTAAGTCCAAAGATGATTACTCCAACGATTGTGAAGAACGTTAACTGACCTAGGGCTGCATATCCACCGACTTCGAACGAATTTGGCATTTTCCCTGTCAATTTTCCTTCCTGCCGTAATTCATCCTCCCTCATCCCTAGGCTGAGGTAATATGTGATGTATGAAGGCAAGACAGGGAAAGCACAAGGAGAGAAATACACCAAAACACCAAGGAATAATCCGATAATGAAAACTCCAGAAACAGATCGATCCGCCTTCTTTATCCCCATTCTAAGGTCTTCTGCCTCACCAATATTGGCAGCTTCTATGGCGCTATCAAAGCTATTCCAGCCATCAAGTGGAGTACCCGTATTTTCCTTCGCAACAACAAAACCTTCGTGGTCGATGACTAAAGCCAGTGGAATAGATTGTGCAGAATAATATTCGGTAATGCCTCCTCTTTCTCCATCCTCCAGAATCACAACATCATCACCTCCATTCACAATTGGCCATGGCATGTGCCGATTTGATTCTGAATCACCAAATGTTGCATTAATTTGTTCAAACGATTCATACTGATACCAAGTTGCAACTGAAACGGCAATTACGGGGTATTCACCATCAAGCCCCCCCCATTCTGCAAGGTTGTCGTCTATGTGTTCCTGAACATAGTGGCAATTGGCGCAATCTATCGCCATGAAATCTAGGATTACCACATTACCCCGAAGACTACTCAATTGGATTGTGCCGTCTTCCGCGGCGTATAGGTCGTCTATTCCTTCTCTATTCATTGAGGGGGCAATCCAATCAGGTGCTTCCGATATCTCATCAGAGGTGCCGTAAATCGAGGAAGTAAGTCCAAACAATGAGAGTGAAGCAAATCCAATTATGCAGAATAAAACCACGCCTATTCCGAAGGCCTTCCAAGTGTCTGATTGTTTCAAGACACCGAAGTCCAAACCGGTCTGCATGAACATGACAAGGACATTTTGCTTTTGATATCGCCGTGTCTAGGATTTTCCTTCAATTGAATCTAGAAGCGAAGATGCACCTATTCTGAATCTTGTTGCGCCATCTACAATTATGCTCGGGTCTTGTATACCAACTATACTAGTGAGCCTCTTCACATCTTCCATGTTTCTAATCCCGCCGGAAATTTTCACTCCTAATTTTTCTCCAAAGGACCGCTCATGTCGCACAACCTCGTAAGCCAAAATTGCTGCTGCCTCATCACTACAATCTCCACGTTTGCCCGTACATGTTTTGATGAAATCAGCACCGGCTGCAAGAGTCATTCTGGCAACTGCACGCATTTCTCGTTCCTGTAATAGTGGAGTCTCAAGAATTACCTTGAGTATGCATTCACCTGCAGCACTCCTCATAACTTTCAGCATATCAAGCTCCACTTCGTTAGGAAAATCCTCCTCTTGCCTAGGTTCAAGCACAACGTCGATCTCATCGACTCCAGCGTCTACCGACTTTTTTATTGCAAGACTAATTTCATTGAGATCTGAACTACCTACTGGAAATCCAGCGGCTACCACTGCCAATTTAATGTCCGGATTCAATCGTTCTTTGACGAACCTTGCATGTCCGGCAAATACACACACTGCTCCGACCTCAGAGTAATTTGCGCGCTTAACAAATCCCTCTAATTCCGCCTCCGTAGCCTCGTGATTTAACAAGGTATAATCGAGGCATTCGATAACGGCTTGAGCATCCAAGTAGATACCTCAGGAGTGTCGCTCTCTGAATCCGCGCATAAACTCGACTAATGCTTCTACCGACTCGATTGGACACCCATTGTAGAGGCTAGCTCGGATCCCTCCTACAGATCTGTGTCCCTTCAGCCCCCCCAATCCGGCGGCTTCTGCTTCCTCTAGGAATATACTCTCTAAGTCTTCGTTAGCGCATCTCCAAGTCACATTCATGACCGATCTAGACGAATTTTCTGCGTGAGGCACCCATATATCCGAACTATCCAATTCCTTGTATAGAAGAGATGACTTGGCTCGATTTCTTGCAATTGAACCTGCTAAACCACCGTTCTCTTCAAGCCACTTGAAAACACAATCCAGAACAAATATTCCGAAGGTATTAGGGGTGTTAAATAGAGAGCCTTTGGAAGTATGAACTGTGTAATCTAGCATTGTTGGAAGTTGTCCAGCATCGGAGTTTTCTTGTGCTCTTTCCAAAGCCCAAGGAGATAGAATTACCAGAGTTACTCCCGACGGTCCGAGATTCTTCTGCGCCCCAGCATAGATGACTTCGTGAGCCGAAACATCAATTGGAACTCCTGCGATATCTGAGGAAGCATCCACAACAATTGGTTTCCCGTCTGAGTCGGGTAAATGTTGGTGCTGAGTGCCCATTAGAGTATTATTTGAGGTATAATGTAGGTAGATCGAGTCCTCGGAAACAGTGTAGTCCGCATCACCTGGAACGGAACGAAAGCCGTTTTCTGAGTCACTCCATATTTTGTTGGCTCGCCCAACCCGATTTGCTTCTGCAATCGCCTTCTTTGACCAAATCCCAGTTTCGATAAAATCCGCTTTTTCTCCTGGCTTTAACAGATTCAAAGCAGTCATATAGAATTGCAGGGATGCGCCTCCCTGCAAGAATAGAATCGTGTAATCCTCTGGAACCGATAATACCCTGCGAATTCGAGCCATTGCGCTATCTACTACTGCTTGGAAGGTTGTACTTCGATGACTAATTTCACAAAGCCCGAAACCACTTCCGTTAAGGTTTGGCAATTCTGCCTGAACTTCCTCTACAACCGATAATGGAAGCACCGCCGGACCAGCGCCGAAGTTGTGGACACGCGAGTCTCCCACGCCCTGAGGGCGTACTTTGCGGTCTTTCAGGACTTCTGCGCGCAAAGGGTTGGATTGAAGCCATATGCTTCTGCCGAAGGGTCGTGCTTCGCATAGGCTTGGTCATGCTTCAGGGTGCTCGCCATGTACACATAGCAGCACTACATTCAGCGGCACAGCAAACTGGAATTGAAATCGAAATACACGAATTACGCAAGGCGATAGATCTAGTAAATGCTCAGCCACATGCACTTGTTTTTCCCGGTGGAGAATCAACAACCATGCGGTTGACTGGTAACGACCCTAAATCTGGTCTTCTCCCAGCACTGTTTGAATGGATTCGTGAAGACAGTGAAAGGCCCGTTCTAGGTACTTGTGCTGGAGCAATTCTACTATGCGACCCACAAGATGGCGGGAGTCCGCTGGTTGCAGCCGAAATCGATCGTAATGCCTACGGGCGCCAAGTCGATTCATTCCAAAGTGCACTAGATTCTACACTGTTAGGTCGACAGTTCCCTGGGGTATTCATTCGCGCCCCTAGATTCACCAGTTTTGGTGATTCTGCTGAGGTTGTAGTTACCAATGAAAAAGAAGTGGTTGGAGTAAGAAATGGCAATAGATTAGCATTGACTTTCCACCCTGAATTATCTGAAGATTCCGCCTTCCATGAATGGCTTTTGCAGACGGCGAAAGAGGTGATTGCGTGACATTTTCGGTGCGACTTCCAAACATTCCTGAACTTCCTGAACCAGCAATCGCTGATGATACAGAGGGTTGTATCCAATGTCAAATGGGTTCCAAGCTGGTTCTCTTTATCACTGGTCATTGTCATTGGATGTGCGATTATTGCCCACTTTCTGAAAACCGTCGTGAAATTGACTGGATGTTTGCAAATGAGCGTCGAGTCGATATCGGAGATTGGCAGGCCGTAATCGAAGAAGCTCAAGCGATGAATGCAACCGGAGCCGGAATTACTGGAGGCGATCCGGTAATGGCACGTGAGCGAGTTTTAGAGGCTTGTAAAATTCTCAAAACTGAATTCGGTAAGGATTTCCATTTACACATGTACACTAGTATTCCATTCAAGGCTGAGTGGGCAACTGATTTTGCCGATGCCGGATTAGACGAAATCCGCTTTCATTTTCTCGATTTAGAATCTGAAAAATACACTGAAACAATGGCTGCGTGCGTCGAATCTGGGATGTTAACTGGTGTTGAAATTCCTTGTGAGCCGGATAAGGAAAAAGAATTGATGGAATTACTCGAAACCATGAGAAAGATGCCTGTCCAATTCTTCAATCTTAACGAATTGGAGATTACGGTAGGCAATCACGACAATATGGAAGTTAGAGGCTTCAATCTATCCGATGAGATCACTGCTGGGGCGACAGGTTCTGCTGAATTAGCGATTCGGATGAGAGACCGAGTAATGGCGGCATCAATAGGAGCTCCCGACCCTGAAGATGGAACGGTACGCGAAGCATACCCCTACCACCTCAAGTTCTGCACTGCGACATACAAGGATAGTGGGCAGTTACGTCGCCGTTTCCTCCGTCGGGGTGAACATACAATTTCACCTCATGAAATTCTAACCGACGACGGTACCCTTCTCTTCGGTGCTATCGATTGTGGACGCGAAGACTCGGAAAGTTGGATAGAGGAAATACGCACAGAAACTGGTCTCCCACGTAGATTTATGTTGTACGACTCTGATAATGAAAGAATCGAACTTCCTCTATCGATGGCTGAAGAATTGGTTGATGAAATAGATGCGCCTATTTCCTTAGTGGAAGTGCATCCAACTCACGAGAGATTGGAGATGACAGTAGTTTACCTAAATCGTTGAGTTCATGTACTCTCGAGATAAGTAGTGAGATATGCCGGTACAGACGTACGATGCCGAGGCGACTGGAGTTGACCCCTTTCGCCGCCTTTCCGCATCGCAGGTAAACCTCTGGAAGGCTTGCCCCCGTAAGTGGTATCACGCCTACGAAGAGAGGCTAAAGGGTCCAATGCCACCCGTGATTATTCGCGGAAATGCGGCAGAGGAATGTATCTGTAGAGTTCTCCGAGATTCTCCTTCTCTTATTGCCCCCCAAACCTCTGAAAGCCTCATTTCACCATTGAATGAAAAAGGAGCTCCCGATTGGGACGACGAAGGAAATTGGATGGCTGCTAGGCTGTCAGCCAGGCCAACCGAAGATTGGCCTACTAGTAGAGAGGAACTGATGGAATGGGCTGTTTCCCGAGTTGAGATTCACTTCGATAGATGTTGGGACGCGGCAGTTGCAGATTGGCAAGCGACGCAAAACAGAGCAGGCTCGTTGGAGGATATTGAACCTGAAGAATGTCGAGAAATGATTTATGAAGGTATCAGAATGCATCTCGAAGAAGTCGAGAAATGTATGGCTGCAAATGGCGGTCCTAGACTAGAAGCATGGAGAAGAGGAGAAGCCCGTGATGAAATCCCCGCTCCAGATGGTTTCCCATTAAACTGGACTACTCCTCATCCCTCAGCTCAGACTCAAGGTGACGTAACTTGGTGTGAGGCTTGGGAAATTACCAGGCCTTGGTTTGTGGACCCTGATTCGAAGTCATTCAGTCAAACAACCTGCATTCCTGAAGGTTGGTTCCAAGGCGAATACGACTTGGTCTATCGCTGGGATGGCTCAATCAATATCATCGACATCAAGGCAAGTATCGGAAAAGGCGACCGTTCTTTCAGTTATGTTGAACAATTACGCCTCTACGCTTGGCTTTGGTGGGAATCTCATTCACGTTCAGAGCAAGTCAGTAATCTGGAAATTTGGTACCTTGGTACTGGAACGGTGAAATCGATTGGACTTCCAGAAATATCTGAGATGGAAGCATACGAATCTGAGATTGGTGAGTTGTACCAACTTTTGAGAGCAGGTAACCCTTCGATTGATGACTGCCCACCAGACCCCGCTCCTTTGAGACATTTCGATGCGGGTGGTATACCCGCCGATCTCCATCTCGACCCAGATCCATTAGCCCGTTGTAAGGGGTGCGAATACCGAGGATTCTGTCCTAAAGGAGAACATGACCTAGAACTCACTACAGAGAGAAGAATCGAACGACTGGGTCACGCTTGGCCTATCACTCCTTTAGGCGAAATTGTGCCTAGAGTATCCGCTATTGGCGAAGTGATTGGCCTGTCCGGTCCGGAATTACTTGAGAATGGAACGATAAAAGTGCATTTCAGATTGCAAGATGGATACGACCGTGCGAAGGTGCAACCAGCATACAATGGTGGCCCGAGGAATATTAGCCGCTCCATTGCTGAAGGTTCTCGAGTCAAAGTTTCCAACGCATTACCTAGCCTTTGGCGTGGTGAATTACAACTCAATTTGGATGCCGAATCAGAGGTAACCTTGGCAGAAGAGAATGAAACCGCTCCAGTCGTCGATGTTGAAACAAGGGTTAGCGTAGTTGCTCGTGTATGGTCAATCGATTCATTCCCAGATGGAGCTGGAAATACTCGATGGGCGGCTACAATTGTGGATGCAAGCGGTTCAGCACAAATTGTTGCCTTCAAGCAACTTGTTCCATTGAGCGCCGCGGCGGTTAAGCGCGGTGATACAATTGCGATTTTGAATGGTGAGAAAGGAGAGTGGGGGGGACGCCCTCAAGTCAAATGCGGATTCGGAACGAAGGTCGTGATTGTTTCCGATGCAGAGGATGTACCCGAATTCTGACCCGCTCTAAGGTAGAAGTAATTTTGGCGCCGAGAGAGGGATTTGAACCCCCGCGTCCAAGGGACAGTGGATTTCGAATCCACCGCAATACCGGGCTATGCGATCTCGGCAGTAAGCCGGCCACCTGCGATTCGGTCATAAGTCTGACTCGCCCCCCTTGGGTTGATGCGAATCACGGTCATTCACGGTGACGAAGATCCAAGTATTATTGAGAGTGATGCACCGATCAGTATTGCAGAAGTGTTGGATAGGCTTGACATTCCGAGTTCAACAGTACTCGCAGTATTGGGGGAAACCATAGTTCCACATTCATCTAAAATTACCGACGATATCGAAATCGAGTTAATTGTAGTATCAAGCGGTGGTTAAGTCTCCGCGAAGAATAGTTTCTGGTTCGTAAGTCACTATTTCCTCGTCTTTTCGCATCACAGCGGCCTTATTTCCTAGAAGTTCAAAAAAATCATCTTTACACCTAAGGAACGATCCTTCGTACAAACCAATGACTGGAGTATTGTTTGTTTGGTGGAATTCACTTACTCTCCTTGCACGGGATTCCCCAAAGTGTTTTTGAAATTCTCCGTCCTCGCTATCGCGGTACCAAATTCCACCCGGATGATAGTGTGGATTAATCTGGAATGGAACAATTCCAAATGTCTCGAATGATGGTACCATTGTAACTGCCATATCATTGGTTGTCTGCATACTAGGGCAAGCAACATTTGCACCCGCACTAACTCCTGCATAGGGAACTCCTCTTTGGACGACAGCCTCTCTAATCGGTTCGATTAGACCCTTCTCATGTAGAGCACTGACTAGCAACCAGGTGTTTCCACCACCAACGTAGACTCCATCCATTGCCTCGATGGCGGCTAATGGATCTTCAAATTCGTGCAAACCCACCAGTTCGTATCCTGATTGTCCAGCAAATTCTTGCATTCTATTTGTATACCCCTCATAATCATCAGACGCAAATGGAACGAAGATTACTCTCTTACAATCAGCAAAAACCTCTGACATCAATTCTCTATAAAGTTCCCTTCTTCCATCCGTGCCGATTCCCCCACTTCCTAGCAGTGCACGCATTTCCCTCACCGTTCAGACATAGAAATCATCTGCTTCAGCGGGCATTCCCAGATGCTCTTCGATGGAACCACTGACTTCTATACTTGCGAGTAGCTTCCTTGCAGTTTCCTCTGTTGTGTCCAAGTCAAGGCCAAGTGGCAAACCTAGTGCCTCCTCAATCCAACGTGCAAGCCTGTCTGCGGCTATGACGTCTGCCGAAGCACCAACCGTATCAGCAACCAATGCAACTGCGGGAACTTGGTATATCGAAGATAGCGAGACCAAAAGTCCAGCTACCCCAATCATTCCTGCTTCAGGTTGCGATTTACTGACTTCGATATCATTCGCTTCGAGATTATTCCGTACCTTTGCATCAGCACAAATAACATGGATTGCATTTTCTTCAACTTCGGAAGCTAGACCTGCCAGAACCAAAAGCTGAGGGGTAGTGGTTGCCATCTCTAGAATAGTTTGGGCGACCTCGTGTTGTCCAGCAGCCGTCATTGGCTGTAATTCACCACTAACGGTAACCACATATCTTCCATCAGGTAACATAACCCGATGCACTAGCATCGACGGAGGGGCGAGTAAGCCTTCTTTGTCTAGGGTGGAGTGAGGTGGCATGTCTGGATGCAGTATTCTCGCAATAAGTGTCGAAGGATTGTTTTCGACCAATGCATCTACAACCAATTTGCCGACATTGCCTACACCGGGAACCGCTTCTAGCAAAGCCACGTGCTCAGGTAGTGAATCTCCAATCAACCAGTGTATGTGTGCGCGACTCACTCGTCCTCCTCCTTGCGAGGAGTAGGTAATGCTTCGATCCATTCGTCACTTCCAGCGTCTTCTCGCTGTCTTCGACGTGCTCCTTGAGCATCCTGTGGCGAGAATTTCAGGGGCGCGGCGGAAGTCATCTTACCGCCGCACTCCTTGCATTCCTCAGCAAGTCCATACTCGCCACAAACGGTGCACCGTTGTAGTCTCGTCCTAGCCATCCCGATTCCTCAGCAGTCAGAGCCCCTTTCAGAGGTCTTTGAAGATGTAGCATGCAAAGAGCTTCTTTACATGCGTTCGATATCGATTGAGCCTTCAACCGAAGCGATGGAATCTGTGACGGCCTTTTGAGCTTCTTCCCACATTCTTTCTGCGGTCTCGTAATCTGGAGCCTTGATGTCGACCCTGTACTCAGGAGCTCCATCGTAATGGCAGGTTAGGGTGACGTCTTCCTCACCTTTAGCGACTGCTTCTGCGGCCAGAAGAGCATCCCTAATCGCGTATACTCCTTCTGAACCCCAAACCTCGATGTTGAATTGACCACGAATCTCTACAAACGGAGGGATGATGTTCTCCACTGCTAATTCGATTACGGTAGCCATCCAATCTCCGCTAAAGCCATTGTCAGATAGTGCTGTTTCAGAAATTGCACATTCCTCCAATGCCCCATACAGGGTTCCAAAGATTTCAGTCATCTCGTCAGAAATATCAGCGGTTTTGCCATCATTCCACCCTGTTCTCTCGGCGACAACTCCCATAATTTGGTTAGCGCGTTTTTCGTTTTTCCAAGTTTGTAGCGTGTCTCTTCGGCGCTCTTCTGAAACACTCTTGATAGATAGGTCAACGCGTTCACGATCTTTCTTGACAGCGATTACCTTAGCGACGACACGCTGCCCAACCCGAACGTGATTGCGTATATTCTTCACCCATCCAGAAGCGACTTCGCCAACGAAGACGAATCCTTCTCGCGAACCATATCCGTCTAGGCGGAGGTAAGCTCCATTTTCTCGAACATTACTAACTGTGCAAACTAGTAATTCGCCTTCCTCAGGCCAATTATCGTTAGCATCACTCATTCTCGTACAGTCCCCTTCACTCGAGGACGTCTACGACTGTGCTACCAACTAATTCGGCTTTACCACCTGCTGGGCGGGCCAATGTGGAACCGCAAATTGAGCAGGAAATCTGGGTTGACGCCCTTTCGAAAATAATAGCCTCATGACCGCAGTCACGACAATTTACTCGTAAGAATTTTGCATCTCCCATGAAATCACCTCTCCACGAGTTCGAATTTCTTTGCGCGCTGAGCAGCAGGCTGGTGAGCCTTTCCAGTCTCGGAGCAACGGTAGAGTAGGTTGACGCGCTTGGTTGGCTTCTCGCCGGATGGTTTCGGACGAGGGAAACCTCGGTATCCCGATGTGACCTTGCGAAATCTTCGCTGACCCCACTTTAGTTCAGAAGCGCGTCGCTTCTTGACCCGCTCGACAGTGTGCTCGGTATGCTTACCAGCCGACGGGCTGTAGCGCATTACCTTACGTGGCATCTTGACCATTACTGAGCACCTCAACGTCTTGCGACGACGCGCCCACCTATGACCCATATTTGATTGTGTCGCGAGAAGGGAAGCCCCCTTTAGGGGCTAAGTGTCTCATATTCGGCTAAATTCGAGGTAGTCAATTCAAAGAATCTCCCCTTCCTCCACCACCCATGGTCTTCTGGGTGAATCAGGCGCTTCTGAGCTTCACCCTTCTGCTTGCGGCATTTTCAATGTGGAGGATGGGTCCAGCTTTCAAGCGCAGTAAGTATGCTGGGCCAATTGCATTACTAGGGCTTGTAGGGCTCATATTCTTGCCAGAACAACCTCTGTATTTTGAGTCGGATTATCATCGATGTGAGTTCATTTCATTCTGCAACGACGATGGGAGGGAGTCCTATCTCAGAGTAGTTACTTGGTCTTTGATTTCTATTTCTACTGCCTTTATTGGTTGTCACACAATAATCAGGGGTTCTCGTATTTACTCAGAACGAAACCTTCTCGTTATAGCCACTGGATGGTTTTTTCTTGGATTATCGTGGTGGTCCATCGCCCAAAGTCCATGGTTTTTGGAGGCCTATACTCGCCTCGATGTTATTGCATGGATGGTCAGTTTCCTCTTTGGTATTGCAGTCACAGTATACCTATTCTTCCACATAATTCGATTCACTGAGAATATAACTCCCAAAGACCCACCAATCGAACCTCTAGATGACAAGGAAAGGCGTTTGGTAACTGAAATGATTAGAAGAAATTTAGGAGGTGAAAACTGATGGCCAGTTTTGATTTTTCAATTGGTGGTATTGGATCGTTAGGGGCAATGATGCTAATTGCAATGGTATTCATTTGCTACTGCTTTGCAATCCATCTGATAGTTACGTGGAACCCTTATCATCGACCTGCGATCCCTCTCGTATCATCTCTTATTCTCAGCATAGGTCCTATGCTAGCCATGTCAATGGAGAAAGATGGAACTAGTTCAATCGCAGAAATGCTAGAAATCGCCTTTTTGTTTACTTCTTTGGGAGTGGGGGTAATCGTACTTTGGATGCCATTAATACTCTTATTTGTCACTTTTCAGATGCTAATTGTATCTAGGAAAAGACCCTCAGAAGATCCTCTTATTGAGATGTTAGAAAATTGACTTGACATCCTCATCACCTTATTTTGCTGGCAAAGACGTTGCAATACTTTGGGTAACGCTCATAACACGCCTGTCGGTCGCCGCGTTGTCTTCAGAGGTGGTAATCATGTCCAAGGGAACTCCAAGCATGGGCAAGAAGCAGAAGTCCACGCACATTCGATGCCGCCGCTGTGGCCGACATTCTTACCACAAGCAAAAGCGCGCTTGTTCTTCATGCGGCTATGGTGAATCTGCTCGCCGCCGTAAATTCCGCTGGAGCAAGAGAAACCGTTCTATGGCCGAGCATAAGAAGTGAAGACTTCGCTCCGGAAATGGCTAAGTCCTTACTGAATCAGGAGCAGACGATTCCCGATGTGTGGCATCATTGGTCTCGTCGGGCACCCTGATAGTCAGGTGGGAAAGACACTCTACGATGGATTGCTTGTTTTACAACATCGGGGGCAAGATGCTGCTGGTATTGTAACCAGCGATTCTAGCAATATTTCCCACAGAAGAGCAAATGGTCTAGTTCGCGATGTTTTCCGCCTCCGCCACATTCAGGCATTACAAGGGTCGATGGGTCTAGGGCACGTTCGATACCCGACTGCAGGCTCTTCATCTGCGGCCGAGGCTCAACCATTCTATACCAACTCACCATTTGGAGTCAGCCTTGCACACAATGGGAATTTGACTAATCCAAATGAAATAATTCACACATTACTTGAGAGGGATCATCGTAGAATCAATACTAGTTCAGATTCTGAGGCTTTACTGAACCTATTTGCAGCCGAAATTCAACGTTCAATCAATGGGCGTCGAGGAGGATTGGATGCACTTAGCGAAGAAGACGTCTTCCGAGCTGTGAAGGCGATCAACGACACGGTTGAAGGCTCCTATTCGGTAGTCACAATGATTACGGGTTGGGGAATGGTTGCCTTCCGAGATCCTCATGGGATTAGACCTCTGAGCATTGGAAGTTGTGAAATCGACGGATTTACTGAAACTTTGGTAGCATCCGAATCCGTCGCTATGAAGGCACTTGGATTTGAAACAGAAAGAGATGTTGCGCCAGGGGAGGCAATTGTTGTCAGAATGGATGGCACTAGAGCCTCGAGAATTTGTGCGGATACGCCTCATCACACTCCTTGCATATTCGAATTCGTTTATTTTGCCCGCCCGGATTCACGCTTGGATGGGGTTTCCGTTCATGGCGCGAGGTTAGCTATGGGTGCTAAATTGGCGAAGCGTATTGAAGATGAATTTCCAGATCATGCGATTGATTCTGTAATCCCAGTTCCTGATAGTGGTCGAATTGCCGCTTTGGAATTGGCTCGAGAGTTGGGTGTATCATATAGAGAAGGATTCGTAAAGAATCGATACATTGGTCGAACATTCATCATGCCCGGACAGGCCATGAGAAAAGATTCCGTTCGAAAGAAACTAAACACAATTAGGCACGAATTTGAAGGAAGAAATGTGCTCATAGTTGACGATAGCATAGTCAGAGGAAACACCTCTAGAAGAATTGTTGAAATGGCTAGAGAAGCAGGGGCCAATAAGGTCTACTTCGCCTCAGCAGCACCACCTGTAGTTCATCCAAATGTGTATGGGATCGATATGCCTGCAAAGCACGAGTACGTAGCTCACAATCGCACAACTGAGGAAGTAGGTGAAGCAATTGGTGCTGATTGGCTAATCTACCAGAAACTCGATGACTTAGTCGAATCTTGTTTGGGGGCCGGAGATACTCGACTTGCAAACTTCGACTGTTCCTGTTTCGATGGTCGCTATGTCGCTGGAAGGATTGACCAAGCCTATCTTGAATCTCTAGAGACCAAGAGAAAGGATTCTGCTAAAGCCTAATCGATGGTGATTTTCTCCGTCCATATACGCGACAGTGTGAAAACTACCTGCTCAGGGTTGAGGCTGTGAAGGTTGACGGTTTGCCGACAATCGAGGGCTTTGCCCAGATTGAAATGGACGAGGATGTAATCTCGTCTTGCATACTTGGTAATTCCCGCTTCGCATTGGGGTCGATTAATGGTAATCTGCTAATTTACGAGGTAGATACTCAACTAGAAAGTGCTGAATTGGATTCTGCAATTATCTCTGTGATAGCCTCGGCCGAGGATGTAGTCGTAGCGTCGATCACTGGTCAGATTAAGGCATTCAATGAATCACCGATTTGGCAGTTTGAACTTCCATCAGGGGTTGAGCAGATGATTTCTTTAGGCGATTCAATCTGTATATGTGACACCTCTGGATTAGTTGTTGTGCTCAATTCAGAGGGGGAGAAGGTCAGCACTCAATCTCATGATGATGTCAATCGTTTATCTCACTCAAGTGATGGAAGCAATTTTGCAATCGCAAAGACTGATGGAACATTGCTGATTTCAAATATGTCCGGAGAAATTCTACAAGAATCCCCTGCAGATAGCGAGGATGTGGAAACAATCTCACAGATTTGTTTCCGGCCAGATGGTGTTCTTCTAGCCTGTCGGGATTCCCTAGGCATGACACTAGATGATCGCCCCGAAAATCGACTAGAGTGTTGGCACCCTATCACGGGCCTTCTACATACGAATGAATTACCTGCCATGGCCACGAGTATAATTGCCACCGACACCGGTGCAATCGTCGGGTGCCAAAATGGTGCATTGTTGCGATTTACAATCGGCGAAGAGGTAGAGGAATTGTCAATTTTTGATAATTCGATTTCATCAATAATCCAGTGGGGTGAACATGTGATAATTGGTACTTGGTTCCATACGATGAGAATCTCCTCCAGTGGTTCGATAATTTGGTCATATGAGCATGAGGGTTTAGTTAGCGAAATTTTACCCATAAGTTCGGATCTAATCGCAGTAATTGGGCGTTCCCCATCGGGTCAGAAACCCGCATCGGTTGTATTGCTTGACCCCGATTCAGAACCAATAATTCCAGAGGACGAATCATTTGAGTATGAGTTTAGCCAGCCAGGGTCAAACGAATTTGCTGGTGGATTAAGTGATGAGGAAGTTTCCCAAGCAGAATCTCCTCCGGCCACCTCAATTGAAACTGATGAATTGATGGATGCCTTGGACGAGGAATTGGAATCTTTAGCAGCGGAGGAAGTAATTTCCGAGACTGATTTATTGCAGGATTTATCCACATCTGCCAAAGCGATTAATCTACCACCGATTGCAGATGCGGGCGAAGATAAAACCATCTCAGCCGGCGAGGATGATACCGCAACCATTCTTCTGGATGGCTCAAGGTCTTACGACCCAGATGGAAAGATTCAGTCATACGCTTGGCAGGACTCTAAGGGTAATGTCATCGGCTCCTCAGCCCAAGTCCGAGTTCGCCTACCATTAGGAACTCATCCCTTCGAACTAACCGTGGTGGATGATAAGGGAGCGACAACTAAAGCCATTGTTACAGTCAGGATTCAGTAATCCGTTCAGAGTGCAGATAAGGCTGATTTGAGGGCAGGAACTGCTTCTTCCCAAGTAGCGACGATTCCGTAATCAGCAACCCCGAAGATAGGTGCATCGGGGTCCTTATTTATCGCTACAATATACTTTGAAGAACGCATTCCTGCAAGGTGTTGAATCGCACCCGAAATTCCGACTGCAATGTATAGTGAGGGTGTAACTGTCTTTCCAGTTTGGCCGACCTGCATACTGTGAGGCATACCCCACTCGTCGACAACTGCTCTACTGGCTCCTACCGCAGCTCCAATTAGATCGGCAACTTCCTCGAGATGTGAGAAGTTTTCCTTCTGACCAATTCCTCGACCACCCGAGATAATGATGTCAGCCTCGGAAACATCGAGTCTTTCACTAGCCTTCGAGATAGCCTCTTTGACAGCGATTGATACATCGGCACTCTGATCAACTACGTTAACAGTCGAACTACCTCCAGAACCAGCGGGTTCGAAGGCGTTTGCTCGTAACGTGATCACACAATCACCGGAGACTGTAGAAGTCTCTACCGCCTTACCGGAATATATTGGGCGAGTGATGGTTATTCCGGATGACAAACCTGTTGCATCCTGAATAATTGGAATGCTGCGCTTGGCCGCTACTCTAGAAGCGACTTCACGACCATTTGGTGTTGCACCAGCAATTACCACTCCAGAGCATTGTGAAGAGATTGCACTAGCCCATGCACCGCCATCGAATGTCGCGAAGCAATCACCTACTACCGAGACAACCTTTGAGACACCATCGATGGAAGCAGCCTCTTCTGCTGCAATACCCCCAGGAACGACTACTGTTGGCGTTGCACCGAGAGAACTCGCCGCCCCAACTAGTTGTGCAGTGATTGGGTGTAGAGAATTTCCTGAGATTTCTGCGATTATTGTACATTCCATACTTACTCCTCCTCAAATCACGTTTGCCTCATCTCGTAATTTGCCTACTACGGTAGACACTGAATCGGCACCCTCAAACTTCTGACCCGGAGGTTTTTCCGCTGGTGGAGAATGTGAATCTATGTTTACTCCGGGTGCTCCAATATCTACACCCAGGTCAGCTTCGGACCATGTTTCAATCGGCTTTTTCTTCGCCATCATTATTCCTCTGACATTGGGTCTGCGCATCTCTGAAACACCCTTGTCAAAAGCAAATACACAAGGAGCAGAAACAGCCACCTTTTCATGTCCAGCGGAACTTGGGCGAGTAGCGGTATATCCCCCTACGTCGGCGGAGACTTCGGACACTAGAGTAATACAAGATGCACCGATTATTTCTGCCACCCCTGGTCCTGTGGAGCCGGCGTTGGTGTCGGCGGCTTGCTTACCACAGAAAATAACCGAAGCGCCAGATTTCTGGACGGCTGCTGCAAGAAGCATCTGAACCTGGGTGGAGTCCAGATCGTTGATATTCTCGGCTGAGACATGAACCAAAGTATCCGCTCCAACCGCTGCAGCGTCTCGAAGTAATTTTTCACAACGAGCCGGACCAGCAGTGATTGCCACTATTTCTCCACCGGCAGATTCTTTCAACTGCAATGCGGCTTCTAGTGCATACTCATCGTAAGGGCTGAAAGACCACTTTGACACGGCATTTTCGTCAACACGACCTCCATTAACAGAGATTTTTGCAGTAGTATCAGGAACCTGTTTGAGAAGTACTGCAATAGTCATACGATTACCCTTTGACGTCTCTTCGACCGGCGCCCCATCTATGAAGATTAGCGACCCCACCGTAGGTGTTTACAATCTCACTTACAACTCTCTGGTGAAAGCCTGTATTCCGGTTATGTGCCGGCCGAGTATCAAATTGTGAATATCATGAGTTCCCTCGTAAGTCTTCACCGACTCTAGGTTCGCCATGTGGCGCATTATGCAGTATTCGTCAAGAATACCATTTGCTCCATGGATATCTCTTGCTTCTCTAGCAATTTCTAGAGCGATGTCGACGTTGTTCATCTTAGCTAGAGAAATGTGTTCAGGAATCCATGCTCCAGCATCCTTCTTCTGACCTAGATGGTAGGCCAGTAGTTGAGCCTTGGTAATTTCCCTTAGCATCCACGCTAATTTGTTTTGAACCAATTGATAACTTGCGATTGGATGAGTGAATTGTATTCGACTCAAGGCGTAATCCTTGGCTGAATCAAAGCAGGCCTGAGCCGCCCCAACCGCACCCCAAGAAATTCCATAACGGGCGTTATTGAGGCAGGAGAACGGGCCCCTTAAACCCTTTACATTTGGTAGAATTCGGTCCTTCGGAATCTTACAATCTTGGAATACTAATTCGCTGGTCACACTAGCCTTGAGCGAGTGTTTTCCTTTCATTTCCGGAGCACTAAATCCTGAATCTTCCTTTTCCACAATGAACCCACGAATTACTCCATCCAATTTAGCCCAAACTATCGCGATTTGAGCAACTGTTCCGTTGGTAATCCACATCTTTGCGCCATTCAGTAGGTAGTGGTCGCCCATATCTTCGGCCTTTGTAATCATATCACCGGGGTTTGAACCGTAATCCGGTTCTGTAAGGCCGAAGCATCCAATCCATTCTCCACTTGCCATCTTTGGTAGGTAATGTTGCTTCTGTTCTTCACTTCCGAAGTCCCAAATTGGATACATCGCCAAACTACCTTGAACGCTAGCAAAAGAACGTAATCCACTGTCTCCTCTTTCCAATTCTCGGCATATTACACCGTACGCGGTGTAGGATAGACCAGGGCAACCGTATCCCTCTAGAGGAGCACCTAGTACTCCCATCTCACCTAGAGCAACACGCCACTCGTCAGGAAACACTCCATCTCTGCAGGCGTGTTCGATTTTCGGGATTACTTCTTCATCCACAAAGTCTCGAACCATATCTCGAACCATACGCTCCTCATCGGTCAGTAAGGAATCTACATCGTAGAAGTCTAGAGCTTCGTATGGCATGCGTTTCATCCTCTTCGCGCGGCCAACCCCTCAAGAAGGTTACCTTAATTCGGAATTCGCGCCTACGGCGCGGTACGTTTGAGCGAAATTCCGCGGTCTTTTTTATCGCTGTTTTCTTTGCTGTTTTGCTTTACGCCGGGCAAGGTCTTTTCTTTCGTCTTCGTTCCCTATCCGCTCGATTGCCCAATCCTGCATCTTTGTTGAAGACGAATATACTAGGCTTAGAACCACTAGTCCTGTAGCCGCTGGAATCGCAATTACAATCCACAAGTTGAGAATCCCTCCTGATCCCGAGGAGGTTGGTGCATATTGGCACAAATACCCTCGACTCGTGACAATCCATCCTGAATCAGTTCCTGTAGCCCAAGTACCTACGATTCTGTCACTAGATAAATTGAGATTTTCAATATCTGAATGCTCAAGCCACGGATACGAGCCATTGAGGCTAATATCATGCTCGATAAGACTTGTAGGGGTGGTCGCAATTAGTACTCTATCGCCTTCCTGCGCCTCTATGCCTACGAAGTACACGTCCAAATTCTGGAGTTTGCTAATACTTGGAATTGAAGCAGAGATATCTTCAGGATTCAGTTCTATGTGTGCAATAATCTGATTGTCTGCAACAGCGACACAATAGGGAGTTTCTCCGCTTGGGCATTCAACACCAGTCCAAGGGTATCCGGTTCCTCCAACCCAAGTGAAAGTATGGTCTCTTTCGATAATTCCTATCCCCTCGACAGATGCGGCAACGACACACATCATGATGGTATTATGGCAATCAATTGCAATAATCGAACTAGTTCCCGAAGCAGATAGAGCATGCAATTCAGCCCCTCCATCTTCGGAGACCCTCATTCTCCAAATCTGCCCTTCTTCAGTTCCGACATAAGCCCAGGATCCAGCGGTGTTCCATGCAACTGAAGTGATCTTTGCATAATCGAGATCAACGTCAGATGCTGCCCTTTCTAGTGATTGATCCTGCTTCGCATAGCGAAGCACAACTCCATGTTCACCAACAATTAGTGCTGTTTGACCACCTGGGTGAAAGTCCGCGTCGTGCAATTCAGAAGAACCACCCCATGTCATTTCCACCTGCTGAGCAGGTTCGTTTGCATCTAAGACTCGAACATATCCATCTTCTCCGTAAACCACGGCTGTAGTTACGTCTGAATCGACAGCAACGCCATTCAGTCCAAGGTCCTGATCCGAAAGGGAGATGTCCCCTCCGAGTTCCACTGCAGAGACTGCCAATACGTTATGGGAAGCCAACATCATCACCATAACCGAGACGAATATCCCGCGTGTAGCCGCTCCCATGCTAAGCGCAGTGTGGAACTCGGTTTAGGCGTGTGGGATGGCTATCAAGAGTGGTGTGGCCTGCGGCAGTATTGAAGAACGGTCCAGCATCGCGAGTCCTCATGGAGAGATTCGAGGTCAAGCGCGGACTAATCAAACAGGTAACAGCAGATGGAGGTCTTGCTTCATTAGCAAGCAGACATTTTGAGGTAGTTGAGGCAGACGGAGACAACACATTTTCCGGCTCCCACGACATTATGACTTCAATCACTGGATATTATTCAGATAAAGGTGCATTAATCGTAGATGTAACAAACGTTCCACCAAACTTCGATGACCCTGATGCAATGGCACGAGCTCAAGATACCCGTAGGCGTTGGACCTCCTTCCTAGATGAGTCCACTGGCTACAATTCCAAGCAACGCGGAGATAAGGCAAAGGAATGGGGGAAGAAGGCATCAAAGGCCAAATCTGCGGTTTCGGCTGCTCGCCACTTCATGGAAATGTCACAGAATCTTTCTGAAGACATCAAGGCACAAGCTGAGGACTTAATTTCCGAAATCGAGACGGCTCTAGAGGATAATGATAACACTCGAGCGGCCGGAAGGGGTGAGAAACTCAACAAACTACTAGACGCCTGAGTGGTCCAGATGACAGCCCAAGAGACGCCGAATCGCCTCTCCCCGGAGGTCCGTGCGTCCATCGACAGAATGTTTGCAAATGTCGAGGAAGTTGTCGGATTAGACCACCTCGCGGGAGTGCTATCTGGCTCCAAAAGCCACGGTGGAGACAACATAGTTCGAGCCTACATTGGTTTGGAACCTAGTGGCAAAGCCCACTTAGGATGGGTAATTTTGGCAGAAACCATCCGAAACATGCTTTCTGAGGGAGTCAATGTGCTGATTCTACTCGCAGACTGGCATGCGTGGGTCAATGATAAGTTCAGCCGAGATATGGAGAAAATCTCACTCGCTGGAGAATATATGTCAGAGGTCTTCCGAGTTTTACTCGATTTCCCAGAAGAAGGAGATGGCCCGGGCCAATTGCGATTTGTAAGTGCCAGTGAAGTAATGGATTCCGGCGCTTACTGGGAAAGAGTTCTACGTTGCTCAAAGGGTATGAGTCTAAATCGAGCACGTAGAACTTTCAGCATAATGGGTCGAAGTGAAGATTCCTCAGATGATGATTTAGCCGCCTTTTTCTACCCTCCAATGCAGGCGGCTGACATGTTCGAATTGGATATTGATATTGCGTTTGGTGGTATGGATCAACGAAAGGCGCACATGTACATGCGTGAGGTTGCGGATAGAAATGGCTGGACTAAAGCGACTTGTATTCATACCCCAATGCTCTCTGGTCTGAAAGGCCAAGGAGGTGGTAGAATGGACTCATTCGACCACAAGATGTCAAAGTCGGATCCGGGCAATGCTATCTTCGTTCACGACACCCCTAAGCAGATTGAGAAGAAGTTTCGCAAAGCCTTCCTCGAAGTAGGTAACTCCGCATCTCCTGTATTCGAAATTGCTGAACATATCGTATTGCCAAATACAGGCAAATTACTTGTTGAGCCTAAACCTGAATTCGGGGAACCTAGCACTTGGAATGACCTGAATTCATTTGTTGCGGCGGTTGGTAATGGAGATATCCATCCATTTGATGCAAAAATGGCTGTTGCTAGGGGGCTTACCGAGGTTCTTTCCCCCGTTGTAGAACATTTTGAGCAAAACATCGGGCTCCTAGATGCTGTAAATCAGATAACCGACTCGCAGTAATGCGATTCCAGTTATGTGGCCTATCCTGATTTGACGCCACAGGTATCATAACCCTCCCCTCACGGCGGCCGAGCGAAGGAGACGAGACTGTGGCAGGTGTTGGAATCGATGACATCGCGATTTACTTCCCGAAGTTATACTTCGATATGAAGGACTTCGCAGAATTCCGTGGTGCAGATTTTGGTAAACTCAACAAGGGTTTGGGCCTCACCGCTATGGCAATTCCCGACGCCCACGAAGATACTGCTACCATGGGTGCAAATGCTTGTGCTAGACTCATTGATAGGAACCAATTAGATCCGATGAAAATCGGGCGAATATATCTAGGTACAGAGTCCGCTCTCGACGGTGCTAAGCCAACTGCAACTTACATCATGGATATGTTGGAACAGCGTTACGACGACACCTACGGCAAGGAATGCTTCCGTAATTGCGATGTCGTGGACCTAACATTCGCTTGTATTGGCGCGGTGGATGCAATGCACAACACTCTAGATTGGGTTGCCAGAGGTGGAGAAGAGCAGGATAGAATCGGTATCGTTGTTTTTGCTGACAATGCAAAATACGATCTCGGTTCATCCGGTGAATATACTCAAGGAGCCGGTGGGGGGGCAATTCTGATTCGTCACAACCCTCGACTAATCGAAATTCCCGACAATTGGGGAGTATCCACAATGCCAGTTCACGACTTCTTCAAGCCTCGGAGAGAGGTTGAGATGAAGACTGTAGTTGAGAATGTCCTGGACCTTGCAGAAGAAGCCGGAGAGCCAAAGAAAGAAGGATTGGTAGAGAAGATTCTAGCAATCCTTCCTAAGTCTTCCAAGAAGGATGACATTATGTTTGAATCCCACACTTTGAAGATTCACAAAGACACACCGGTCTTTGACGGTGCTTTCTCAAACCGCTGTTATTCTGAGTCGGTCAAGACTGCTTTTGTCGACTTCAGACAAAAGGCAATCAACTCTGGACGATATAATCCAGAAGACGACGAGATACTAACAGAACAGTGGAATCGTATCATCGTCCATCTACCATATGCATTCCAAGGCAAGAGAATGTTCCCTGACGTATTCCGCCACGACAGGCGTCATCTTCCAATGTGGGAGAGGATAGTCTCTGAGATAGGTCCAGAACCTTTCCCTGAAGACTTCGAAGATTCTCCTGCGGGTCTTGAGGAGTTTGAGAAAGCCAACGATTCCTATCGTCGTTTAATCTCAAAGACGGATTCATTCAAGGACTTCGTTGAGAGGAGAATTGAGAAGACCCAGAGAGCATCAAGTCTAATTGGAAACCAGTACACTGGTTCCATATTCCTAGCTCTGATGTCTACAATGGAATCAGATTACTTGGATGGAACTGAAATGGAAGGCAAGAGGGTCGGCCTTTGTGGATATGGTTCAGGAGCTAAGGCCAAGGTCTTCGAGGGAATAGTTCAGCCCCAATGGAAGGAAATTGCAAGCCGATTTTTCTTATTCGAAAGATTGTCCTCCAGAACACCTCTCGACAAGGATGTTTACGAAAAGTTACACCGTGGTTCACAGAAGGATTCAGTCGTAACTCCAACAAAAGAATTCGCCTTGGTTGGTATTGGTAGAGAAGGCAATCTCGAAGGTCAGCGAGAATACTGTTGGTTCGAGTAGGTCTAAGCAAGTATTCCAGATAGAACTTCTATGAATCTCTCAACCTCTTCTGCGGTGTTGTAGTGTAATAGACCCACTCGAAGAGCACCTTCTGGCTCCAGCCCAAGTGCTTCCGATAATTCAAGGGCATAGAAATTTCCAGCCCATGCAAAAATACCCTCATCAGCTAGTGCCGCTCCAATTTGCTCAGCAGTCATCGATGGATGGGTGAAGGATACCGTCGGGGCTCTATGTTTTTTCATTGAAGGGTTTGTAATCCCCCATATCTTCAGTCCACGAATCCCCTGAAGCCCTTGAATCATATTCCAACACAATTCGCTTTCGTATTCTTCAATAGCCGAAAAAGCAACACTGAGTGCCTCTCTCCGACTCAAGTCCTCCTCCGAAATCATTCTACCGAGCCATGCTAAATGCTCAATTGCGGCTAGAGTTCCAGCCATAGATTCGTGGCCTTGAGTCCCCGTCATCCAGCGAAATGGAACCTCCTCTGAAGAGACGCGTAACTTTGCTACTGGGAGTTCGGCAAGACGGTTGAATTTGCCCCAAAGAATACCCTGGTGGGTGCCGAAGAACTTGTACGATGAGCAAGCGAGGTAATCACATCCCATTTCCCCTACATCGATTAGCCCATGAGGTGCATAATGCACCGCATCTACGAATACCTCAGCACCAACAGCATGAGCTTTGGAGCAAATGCCTTTGACATCATTGATGGTACCCGAGAAGTTTGAGGCAGCACCGATTGCAACCATTACTGTATTTTCGTTGATATTTTGGTTAATGGTTTCAATCCTGTGGGTACAATCAGAAGGATCGATGTCAATCCATCTGATCTTAGCGCCTGACCATTGAGCCGCTAATACCCAGGGTCGAACATTCGCATCATGGTCAGAGCGAGTAACCACGACTTCGTCATCAGAATTCCAAGTACGACTCAGTGCACTGGCGAGTTGAATTGTTAGACTGGTCATATTCTGCCCAAATACAATCTCACGATGGTCCGTACAACCGAGTAAATCAGCACATGCCTGCATTGTCTCGTCAATCAATTCATCAGTTTCTATTGAGGTGGCAAATGACATTCCGACATTGGCATTTTGGTGTAACAGGTAATGCTTCACAGCATCCCCAACGGATTCAGGAGATTGACTACCTCCCGGGCCATCAAAGAAAATCGCTTGATGTTCACTCACCTGACGGTTCAGACCCGGAAATCGAGAACGAATTTGCTCTATCGGGTAATCAAACATACCATCACTCCGGAGCGATGGAGCGGTTGATTACAATTCTCTGAACTTCTTGAGTTCCCTCGTAAATCTGGGTAATTTTTGCGTCACGGAAGAATCTCTCAACTGGGAAATCTGTGGTATATCCGTATCCGCCTAGAACTTGTACGGCTCTCTCAGATACCCACATCGCTGTGTCGCCAGCGAATAACTTCGCCATGCTAGCTTCCATTGAGTGCCTATCCCCGTTGTCTTCGTAGTGTCGTTGTTTTGCCCAAGCGGCCTTGTAGACCATGTGTCGGGCCGCTTCTGTTTGAGTGGCCATATCGGCTAGGTAGTTGCCAATACTCTGATGGTGAGCGATTGGCTTACCGAAGGCTTCTCGTTGGTGAGCGTAGTTTAGAGCGGATTCGTATGCACCTTGAGCGATTCCAAGAGCCTGAGCTGCGATACCAATTCTTGAATTATCCAACGCATTCATAGCGATAGGGAAACCTTTACCAGATTCTTTCAAAACATTCTCTATGGGAACCTTGCAATCTTCCAGTAACAGAGCACAGGTGTCGGAGGAACGAATTCCTAACTTGTCTTCTTTCTTTCCAACACTGAAACCTTCCATGCTTGAATCAACAATGAACGCTGTTGTTCCTCCATGCCTTTTTACGCCATAGTCTGGATGTTCAACATCCTTTGCAAATAGAACATAAATGTCTGCTGACGCCCCATTTGTAACCCACATTTTCTCTCCATTTAGGATATAGTGGCTTCCATCATCACTGAGTTTTGCCCTACAACCTAGTGCCGCAGCATCGGTTCCTGCACCCGCTTCTGAAAGTGAATATGCGCCGATTTCTCCTGCTGCTAAGCGGGGAAGATAGCGCTGCTTCTGGTCATCATTTCCATGTAATGCAATAGTCATTGAACATAGCCCTACATGGACACAGAACATAACTGAGAAAGAGGGATCTACTCTAGCCAACTCTTCTACAATAATAGCTTCTGAAATATCATCAATTGGATTGCCTCCATACTCTTCAGGAATAGTAATGCCTTGTAGCCCATATTCGCAGAATGTTTTCCATTCTTCCAGCGGAGGCCTTTGGTCGCGATCTCTATCCAAGCATGTAGGCGCTAGAACTTCCTCGGCAAAGTCCCGAACCATCTCTCGAATCATGCTCTGTTCTTCCGTTTCAGCGAAGTCCATCTCGATTCCTCATGCCACCGAGAAAGACCACGTTGTTAATACATCGTAAGTTACGATATTCGCTTATTTCTAGAACGAATCATTCAAATTGGAGTCCATTGGCGGGCCCATCGGGAATAACAATGTCTGACTCGGATTACTTCGAATTTGGAGTTGCTCACGACCGCCGCTATACACTGGAACATCTTTGGCTTCAATTGCTAGATGAGAAGGATGGAACGGTAAAGGTAGGAATGTCGGAATTCCTACGTGCAGATCACGGAGATGTGGTCCGCGTAATCCTTCCTCATCCACAGGATACAAGTGAATTCGTCTTGGACGATGAAGGCACAGCAGGAATACGAGACGATGGAGAGGAGGAACCTAACGCAGAAACCTCCTCAACCGGTGACGAAATCGGCATGGGGGAGTTACTCGTCACTCTCCGAACCGTCTCGGATAGAGTCTTGATTAATTCCCCATTCCCTTGCAAGGTCCTAGAACTCAATGGAGAGGTCGAAGATAATGCAGACCTTGCAAATGATGATGCTTATGGTGATGGTTGGTTCCTTATCGTCAGGCCTCATGAATTTGATGAAGATCAATTCTTGGATGCAAATGAGTATGTCGAATACTTGAGCGAATTGTAATTACGGCCAAGCTAAAGACGGCCACGAATCAGGGTCTTCCGATTTCCAATCGATTGTCTTCAGTAGTGAGATTACTTCACCTGTGTCTGCGAGATTTTCTTCGATTTGCCTTCTGTGAAGCCAGCCCTTTAAGCGGCCAAGTCTTACACCGGCTTCCAACCCAGTAACTTGCATCAATTTCTCCCCGTCAATCAGTGGTTTGTTGCCCGCATTCAGAGGTCCAACTTCAGAAGATGCTTCGACGAACTCTTTTCCTATATTCCCGAAGTATTCCATGACTTCTTTCTTCATAGAGTCGGATAAGGCTGCGTTAAATCTCCGGAATGAGCTTATTTCATGACTCAGGTTGTCAATATGTAAATCGTGTAAAAAGCGAATTGTCGAAGCCTCCTGATTGGACAATCTCAGGGCTTGCTTGAGATGGTCTGCAAGGTCTATTCCAGAACGATTATCATCCGAGCATAAAATCGCAAGATCTACTGCGGAAAAACCAGAAAATCGTTTGATTGGGGAGAAATTAGTGTCTGGAATTACTTGATTCAACACCTCAAATTTCTGCATTAACGCAATCACTTCTTTATTCCTAATACCTTGAAAAATCCGCGATAATTCCGCCCACTTTCGTTCCGAGGAAACCTTTCCAAGCATGTGTAAATTCTCTGCAATTGCAGATTGTAGATTCTCATCCAAATTTCTAGATCCTAATTCACCAGAATCTAGGAATCGGAATGCTCTCATTATCCTCAAGCCATCTTCTGATATTCTCTCATGAGCATTTCCGACCGCCCGAACAACTCCTGCATTCAGGTCATCTTTGCCTCCAAATTCATCGATAATTACGCCAGTCCGAGGGTCGAGGGCCATGGCGTTAATGGTGAAGTCACGTCGCGCCAAATCTTGGATTATATCATTACCATATTCCACCCGATCCGGTCTCCGGCCGTCTACGTAAATTCCATCACTGCGTAATGTAGTGACTTCCCACGATTTGTCAGAATCTTCGTCGAGCACCAAGATAGTTCCAAATTCCAATCCAACTGGAATTGTTTTGTCAAATAATTGCGTTACAACATCTGGGTGTAAATTTGTTGCGATGTCCATTTCACCAGGCTCTAAGCCCTGTAATGAATCTCTAATCCAACCTCCAACAACCCAAGCATCACCGTGCTCAGATAGCCGGTCTAAGACTCGCCTATCTGAAGCGGCGAGTTGGCTCAATAGGTCGCCCATGACACGCCTCCTTGAGGTCTAAACATCAACCCGTCGGGCATTATGCCTATCTGTAAGGTCCGTTTTCGGAGGTCATGGAGGTCGAGTTGGTGCCGCTGGAGGTCCTCCGCCCTCATGAACAAATCATACAAAATAAGGTGGATCAGCTGGAGCGTGTAACCCATCGCTGGAACGCTTACACAAAGCCACTTCTTCTAGATCGATTAACCGGGACAATTCTCGATGGTCACCACCGATATCACGTTGCTCAAAGGATTGGTTTACTCTGTGTTCCGTGTGTTTTAATCGATTATTTGGAAGATGACTCTATTGAACTAGATATTTGGCCTAATTGTGGTCGTGATACTATTTCCAAACAGGATGTCATCGATGCCGCACTTTCTGGAAAATTGATGAATCCAAAGACAAGTAGACACCGTCTATCTGATCACCTTCCACCAATCGCTGTCCCTTTGTCTAGGCTAAAACAACCGGCGATTGAAAATTAAGCAAACTTATTGCTCGGCTAGGAGGTTTTTTGCCGAAGATGAGAGTAACTTCTTATCAGATTTAGCAAGGCTACTGACGATTGAAAGTGTTGATTCTGCAATTGGCCTTCCGATCAAATCCTCAATTAGTTGAGAACGCATTTCCTCAGAGCGCGCCTCATCGTTCAACAAGTCGTTTCTTAGATTGACACCAGATTCACTTCTTTCTCCACGTAATAGACGAATCAACAACATCTCTGATGCTTTCGAGTTTAGGTTTTCAGGCAATCCTTCTATCGAAGCCCAATTTGCATCTCGTAAGCTTCGAGAGAAACGATTTACGAAAGCGGTGTTAGAATCTCCAATCCACGCATCTATCTGATCAGGTGATGAGGCTAGTAATATACTAGCCATGCGAGCCTTAACTTCACCTTTTGATTCGGCAATTAATTCCCTTAGTCGGAATTCGATTTGCTTGTCGAGTGTTGATGAATTCGCCTCAATTATTCCAAGCGCAGAGGCTCTAACGGTTTCTGACTCGTCTGAAAGAAGTTGCAAAATAATGCCTGAATCTACGTTTTCCAATGAAGAAACTCGCTGTGCAACAGCCCTTCTAACAGCCCTATCTTCGACAAGCAAAGCTTCTGTAATTGAACTCTCGTCAAAGTTAATCCTTGCCTTCCAAGCGGCTAATCTGATATTCGCTTCATCGTCGGATGAAAGTTTGCTAAGGATTGCTTGGCCAGCACCACCTGTTCTAATGGCAATCCTTGCTGCTAACAATCTTCTAGAGTTCTTTCCTGATTGAGATAGTTTTTCGATTAGTGCCAGGTCTTTACTAGTGGCCCACTTGTCTATCGCCTCTAGGGCCTTTTCTCTGAACCAGGGGTCTGGATCTTCCAGTAATTTTGCAAATCCCTCCAATGCCTCAGGGTCATTCAACTCGAATAGATGCCTTACGGCCCTGCGGCGCTGTCGCACATCGCTGTGGGTCAGCTTGGCCAAGGCAGGCCTAACACTCATATTCTCGGCGAATCAAAAGTATGGCATGAACGCTACGCACTTACGAACCGCAATCTATAGTGGAATTTCCTCAAGGAACCAGATCTTCATGTCCTCCAGCCATCGGTACTTCATCATCATCCCAATCGGCTGGAGCGTCGATGTCAATGGCTAGCAATTGCCCGAATAGAGGCCACATTGGTTGTAGCCACTCCATCTCGGCCATCAGTAATTCAAACACTGGGTGCTCCACTAAATCGTCCTCAGTAGCATCTTCGTCTAATGGTGGTATATCGGAAGGCATACCTCGCAGAGAATCGACTAATTCTTCAATTCTTTCTACAGTTTCATCATCGATTTCAACTAATTCAACGATTATGTTCAGAGCATCCTCGATATGGTCCGCTAGTGATTGTGGATCCAATGGATCTCGTTCGGCCTCAGAAAGGTCCATAGGCCCGAAGACAACATTTCCAAGTTCAGTATCCAACCAATCATTACCCTGTCGTTCTCGCTTGAGTAGTGTTTGTTGAATGGGTCCGCCAAATGGTCCAAGAACAAATCCACCTTCTTCTACCAAACCAGCCACTGTTAACGGAATTTCACGTACTGCGCCGGTAATCAAGACTCGGTCAACACCTCTGGTAATCTCGTCATTATCTTCGAGAGCGCGGACTGGTAAGACACGAATCAGGCCTTTTGAATCATGAAATTCTAGCCTTTCCTCTGTGTGATAAAGAACCTCGGGATGCGGTTCGACAACAGTTACCATTCCATAATTCCCAACGATATGGTCGATTAATGCAGATAGATATCCTCCTTTGGCCCCAATCAACAAGACGTGTTGACCAACACGAATTTCTAGATGGTGAAGAAGGGTAGCAATCATGTGTGGCGCCGATATGGTTTTCGCGGCATCGTGTTCAGTAATTAGAAAGGGAACTGGCCTATCATGCCAAAATGGATCTAATTCGAAATCTGTGAATGAGCCGATAAAGACATGTTGCATGGCTTCAGCCACCTCATTTTCCAGAGGAATGCCACTTTTTCTTAGCCTTTCAACGAGGTCTTGTAAGGGGCTCATAGCTTCACCTTGACACAGGTTATTCCACCACCAATCATTTGAACACATTGCGTCTGCGTTCTCACTCAGGGCCCGTGGTCTAGGGGTTATGACGTCGCTCTTACAAAGCGAAGATCACCGGTTCAATTCCGGTCGGGCCCACCAAAAATCTCCTTTTTTCGCCTGTGAAAGAGTCAAGAAGGGCGGGCCGAACGAGCAATCGTGGTCGAAGAGACTGCAGCGCTCGCCTCGAGGTTGAGCCGAAGACTCCGCAAGAGGGGGTGGAGCATCGCCACCGCCGAGTCTTGTACCGGCGGATTGCTGGCCTCTACCTTCACAGATATCTCTGGTGCCACCAATTGGTTTGACCAAGGATGGGTTGTCTACAATAATGAAGCAAAAATGCGGGAACTTGGAGTAGAGAAAACCGCTTTTGACCAAGGGGAAGCAGGCGCAGTCTCTCACCAGGTCGCTCTACAAATGGCCAGAGGTGCTCGATATCGCTCTGATGCCGAGGTATCAATCGCAATCACCGGAATCGCTGGACCCGGTGGGGCAACACCGACCAAAGAGGTTGGTCTCGTCCACGTTGCTGTAACCGCCGGAGATCAATTCATAGTCCGTAGGAGAGACTTCGGGGAGAATGACCGTTTGGATAACAAGAAATCGTTCGTATCATTCGCACTCCGACTTTCGCTTGAACTTCTAGATCGAGTTGTGGAAGACGAGGAACGCCTCGCCGCAGTCGAGAACCGCGTTGAAGTTGACGAAGAGCAAGAGCCTGAATCCATGGACCCGACATCCGAGCAGTGGCAAGGGAATCTATCGTGGGCGGATTGGGAAACTGAGACTGTTGCCGATGAGATACATAAGGTCGATTTGGCCTCCCTGACAGATTGGGATGAGTAATATCCAGAATTCGGCTCTACGAGCCGCACTAGGCGATATCATCATGAGCGGTCCGGTGTGACCTGCGGCGGATGGCGGCTGAGTCTTGGGCTGAAAAGAGTCGAGCCCTCGCTGCCGCAGGCCTCATTGTAATGGGGAGAGATGCTCAAAATAAAATTGAGGAATTAACAAATCTCGCACCATTGATTGAAGCCGCAACGGCTAGTAGTACCCGATTATTGACCAGTCAAAGTATTGACGAGTTACTCACCATCGTACCGACCGAGCAAACACTCAGTGAATCTGAGCCTGCAATACAAAGCAATTCACCAACACTGCAAGCAACCTTGGCAAGACCAGAAACTGGTCAGGCAATAGGAAGGACGATTGCTCCAATCACCACTAACGAAACTTCCCCTGCACCCAGGCCACATGGATTAGACCATTATCGGATGCAAGATTTCCCTATGCAGGCCGCAGATGTCGATGCTGAAATTGAGATTCATTTCGATATCACGGGCTCGTCTAGAACCGAAGGAAAAATGACTGACATTCAATCATTTTTCGGAGATCGTTTGAAACAAATTCGCAATCAACTAATCACCGGGGGGGCGCTTCCACGTCGCCCAGTTAGTATCGCCGAAGCATGGCGGAATCGACAAAGGCACACCTCAAAAGATTACGAAATCACCCTCGTTGGTCTAGCCTCAGAATCACGATTTACTCGTTCAGGAAGATTGAGTTTCGTTTTGGAAGATGAAACTCAAAATATCCAGTGTTCTCTACCCCCACCCTCTGGAGCAAGCCCACTTCATCCGGCTTTGGATGGACTGATGAATGATGATGTAGTTGGGGTTAGCGGGCACTTCCTAATCGGGGAAAGAAGCCCTCTATTCATTGCTAGCAATATACATCTTCCTCCTATGAGGCAGCACTCCAAAGCCACAGCAGGAGAAGACCAAGCAGTCTCCGCCGCCTTCCTTTCCGATGTCCACGTCGGCTCCAAGACGTTCTTGGCCCCCCAATGGGAGATGATGATTCAATGGTTCAACACAGATCCATTAGCTCGTACTGTGAAATATTTCATTCTCAGTGGGGATGGAGTTGATGGAGTAGGAATTTATCCAGGTCAGGAAAGACACCTAGCGATCACAGACTTGTTCGCCCAATACGGGGAACTTGCACGACTATTGGAGGGGCTTCCAGATTGGGTGGATGTTGTAATCTTGCCCGGCAATCACGATGCGGTTCGTCCTGCCGAACCTCAACCAGCACTAGACCCAGAAGTTCAACAGGATTACTCTGATACTGTCTTCGTTGGAAATCCGTGTGAATTCAGCCTTCATGGAGTTAGGATTCTGTCTTACCACGGTAAGAGCATAGATGACTTTGTAGCAGGTTTACGATCGGTTACCTACTCAACTCCAGAGATGGCTATGAGGGCTATGTTGGATAGAAGACATCTAGCTCCATCGTGGGGTGGAAAAACTCCGTTATCGCCCGAACCCGAGGATAGGATGGTTATACGACAAATCCCGGATATTTTTGTCACAGGACACGTTCACGGACATTATGTTGGAAACCACAAAGGCACCACAATAGTTCATTCATCAACTTGGCAGGACCAAACCGATTACCAAAGGATGCTTGGTTTCCAACCGAAGCCATGTATTCTGACAGTGATTAATTTGCACACTCACGAATCCGCTAGCATACCCTTTGCTTGATTTTCAATTAGGAAATGGCTCACCAAATAGCGGTTGCCAGATTCCCCTTAGGTCCTTTCCTTCAACGATTGGAACCCCCGCCCTAACAAAGTCGTCAGCCCCCCTGTTTGAGGCTGGATTGAAGCCGATAAATCGAGATCCTGGTATCCTCATCGAAAGGTCTGGCCCAGAATCACCTACCGAGACAATATAGGCCGGGTCAATCGCATTAATTCTTGCAAATTTTTCTACCATGGCACCTTTGTCATGTGAATCGACCATTGTTTTCTTTGGGCCTATCAACCAGCCATCTTCGTTCCATTCAAATCCATTTGCAGCCCAATCGTCAACTTTCAGCATATTTGCAATCGAACCGATTAGTAGGTCCACTCCTGAAGATACTATGGCAACTAATATGCCTCTGTTTTGCAATTCTTCGACGACTTCCCTCGCTCCAGGCATCAGCTTAATTCCGGAGTAACATCGCATGATATCGTCACGGTGTATTTCTGGCTGTACTTCTCGCCACATTCGTATATCATCCAACACGAACTCCACATCAGTAATTTCCTTGCGAAGGAATTTTGCCAACATTTCGGAGTTTTCTGTGCCAAAATGGTCGTGTATATTCTGCCACGAGGAATCGTTCGCCGCTAGTACCCCATCACAGTCGAAGGCTACGCCCCTCACTTCGTTCATGTTTTGTTTTCCGTCAAGTTAGGTGTTTAGATTCTACGCAGCGATGGGTTGGATATATTGCGCACTTACCTTTGGCTGATGATATGGGTGAGGGGGAGTTAGCCATAAAGGTCAAAATGCTATTTTTTGGACCATTGGCAGAATCCATGGGTGAGCGCCAAATCGAGGTCGCCTTGTTACAGGGTTCAACTGCAAGAGATCTAATCGATAGATTTCGTTTGACTCCGATGTTAGACTCCGGCCTTAGGGTTGCAATTGATGGTGTGGTTGGAGCGGATTTAGATACAAGTCTATCCGATGCTTCAGAAATCGCATTTTTACCGCCGGTTTCTGGCGGATGAGCAAAAACTCTGCAAATAGTGCTTTCTTTGCCGAAGACTTTGAGAGAGGAAAGCCACACCCTAGGTCTGAGAAAGATGCCTGGGCCTTCTGAATGGATAATCCTCGTAATATTGGCAATCTTCCTTTTCGGTGCGAAAAGAATACCAGAATTGGCTCGAAACTTGGGTAGAGCGAAGGGAGAATTCCAAGCAGGCGTTGCAGATGTCACCTCCCCGTCACGTACCGAAATAGACATGGATCGTGGTGGTGTAAGTGACGATGTTGCTGACGAGAATGAGTAATCCTCAATTCTCCCTCTTCAATCTTAGCGCTGAGCCACAATCGTGACAATCTCCATGATTGTTTCGCTTTTTATTGGTAGATTCGGGGGCTTCAAACTCATTTCCACAGCCAGAACAAATCAAGACCCAAGACCAAACTTCACTAATCCCAGCCTCACTAACTCCTTTCCATTCGACATTCAG
>CAZKVK010000011.1:0-38010 GCA_964556195.1 uncultured Candidatus Poseidoniales archaeon | reverse complement strand
CCGGACATTGGGAGAACCCATGTCCGACGAGGTCCGCAATACAATCATCATCGGTTCGGGCCCCGCTGGATACACCGCTGGACTATACACCGCTAGAGCGATGCTGGAGCCTTTGATGTTCGCAGGATACGCTTCTGGTGGTCAACTTATGCTCACTTCAGATGTTGAAAACTTCCCTGGGTATCCTCAAGGAATCGGTGGGCCTGAAATGATGATTCACATGCGTGAACAGGCGGAAAGATTCGGCCTTGAGGTTCATGACAAAAACGTCGAGAGGGTCGATGTTAGCGAGAGACCGTTCAAGGTCTGGGTAGAAGGCGAAGAATTTCGTGCTGAGACCTTGATTATCTGCACAGGTGCAGAGGCAATTTGGTTGGGCGCTGAAGGTGAAGATGCACAGAAAGGCCGTGGAATCAGCACCTGTGCGACCTGTGATGGTGCATTTTTCCGTGATGAAGAAATTATTGTTGTAGGAGGTGGAGACTCGGCAATGGAAGAAGCAACTTTCCTGACCAGATTCGCTAGTAAGGTCACAATCATCCACAGAAGAGATGTCTTCAGAGCCTCAAAAGTGATGTATGACCGAGCTGCAAATCACCCTAAGATAGAGATCAAAACTTTCAGCTCGGTGAAAAAATGGCTATCAGATGAAAAAGGACTCACTGGGGCTTTGCTGGAAGACCCTCGAGACGGTTCAACAGAAGAGATTACCTGCACTGGGGCTTTCATCGCAATCGGCCATAAACCAATTACAACCTTCCTAGAAGGTCAAATTGAAACTGATGATTCTGGTTACATCGTTCCAAAGGAGCACACCATGACTAGCATTCCGGGAGTTTTCGCTGCTGGTGATGTGGTGGACACAAGATACAGACAGGCAATCACTGCTGCTGGAATGGGTTGTCAGGCTGCAATTGATGCTGAGCGATGGTTAGAAGATCAACACTGAGTTGACGGAATGGTAGAATTCGGAGTTTTCAGCAATCGAGAAAACTGGCAAGAGAGAAGTTGGCTATCACACCGTGTCGGAGATATGTTCTATCTATCTCACACTGGAATCACAATTTGGTGCGCTGTACTTTGGTTAGGGCCATATCAATGGATGTGGTGGGGAGTCGTTATTCTATACGCTACCACAGAAATACTCTGGTTTTTCCGTGGCCGATTCTGTATCCTCTCAGATCTTGAAAGACATTTCAAGGGAATTCCAAGACCCGACAGCCCACTAGACCAAAATTTTGTCCGTAGGCTTTGGAATCTATTGTTTCGTAGAGATATTTCATCCGAATCGGCACAGATTTTGACCAGGGTTTGGGGTCGATTTGGTTTTACTGTTGCACTTCTTCGACTTCACACATCAGGTGCCTTCTAAGTCTGCGGTGCAAGCCGAAGGCAAAATGAATGAGTTCTGTTCTCTCAGGCGCGTGGACGAGCTATTGAGCCCAGAGGAGCGCGCTAGATATGCGCGTCATCTGATTCTTCCAGAGATGGGTGAAGAAGGGCAGAAGAAATTGAAAAATTCCTCTGCAATGGTAATTGGAGCTGGTGGATTAGGCTCCCCTACTCTGCTATATTTGGCCGCAGCGGGCGTTGGAAGGATAGGAATAATCGATGACGACAAAGTCGACATAACCAATCTTCAGAGACAGGTTATTCATTCTACATCGGCTGTTGGTTCGCTAAAAGTGGAGTCAGCCGCTAATCGAATTAGAGAGTTAAATCCCGAAATTGAGGTTGTTGGGCATAATGTTCGATTGGATATCAACAACGCCTTGGAATTACTTTCTGATTGGGACGTAGTCGTTGATGGCACTGATAACTTTCCAACAAGATACACAATCAATGATGCATGTGAGATTCTAGGAAAACCCTGGGTATTCGGAAGTATACATCGATTCGAAGGACAGGTTAGTGTCTTCAATCTTGACAGTGGACCAAATTATCGAGATTTGTTTCCTATTGCGCCACCTCCTGAATTGGCTCCAAATTGCGCTGAGGCCGGAGTTTTGGGGGTTTTACCCGGAATAGTAGGTAGCATTCAATCGGCCGAAGTCATCAAATTGCTACTAGGTATTGGTGACTCATTGTCGGGTCAACTGATGGTAATTGATGCAAAAACCATGAGAACCCGCTCATTGCAATTTGACAAACTACCTGACAGAGAGCCAGTCACTGAAATGTCTGAACAATTGGTAATGGAGGCTTGCCAAAGTCAAGAGATTCGGGAAGAACCTTCCATTGGACAGGTCCTCGAAATTACCCCTGCTGAATTTGTTGAAAGGCGCTCTAAGGGCTGGAATCCTTTCCTACTGGATGTGAGAAGAGCAAATGAGGAAGCGATTGTCAGTTTGCCGGGCACTGATTTACGGATTGACCACATTGCAGTTCCTGCAAGGGTAGAAGACTTGCCGAAAGATTGTGATTTAGTTGTATACTGCAGAAGCGGTGGTCGCTCGGATATGGTTGCTCGATGGTTAGGCCAGTCTGGATGGGATCGGTCTAGAGTTTGGAATATGGTTGGCGGCATCCATCTTTGGGCGGATCAGGTAGATTCTGCGGTTCCAAAATATTAGATATTATTTAATTGTGGTAAAATTAAGTCCTGTACCTCTTTTAATTGTGGTAAATAACGCAATAAAGGCTATTCCCCTATAATTTACTTAGTTATTTACTTCAATTGTGGTAAAAAATAATGCAGTACTGCTTTTAATTATGGTAAATAATGCAATAGATACCGCTATATTATGCGCGAATGATTGAATCCCTACACATATAGTGGTGTAATAGTAAGCCGTAGGGCGATTCTTTGTTGTACTAGGTGGCACTGGGGCTAGCAATGACTGGGCGGCGAGGGATATGGCGTTGCCCCTCTTGTGGTAAGCACCAAACCTGGAAATCCCGCGACCGTACAACAACAAGATTGGACCGTAAGTGCACATCCTGCGAAAAAAGGATCAGGGTCACTCTGGATCGTTCCGATAGTGGCCGCGGCCGTAAGCAACAAGCGGAAGTTTGGGAGAGGCCTGTTGACACATCAATGGATGAATTGCAAGAAGAGGCGAGCCTAAGAGATTCTGGAGAGGCTGAACAAAGCTCCGAGGAAGAGGGCGCAGGCCCTGCTAATCAACAAGATTACCCTCCCCTTTGGGGCGCTGGATGGAGGCCAAATGAGCCTCTGAAATTCTCTTCTTCTTTACCACAAGAGACCGCTAGATCTGAATTGATGAGATTCCTTATTGAAAGACACGATGGTTACGTAGAGGCGGCCTTTGAATCTTGGAATTCACTCAACCCTCCCGACCGATTCAATGGAAATAGTTTCCATGAATTTAGTGAATCATTCTGTGACTCCTTTGAAAGAAGACTGGCGGAAAGAGTATACGAACCAGGTCTAGCGACTCTTGCAAAAGAAGAAATCATTCCGCGTAGAACTGGCTCAGTCTACCTAGACAGGCGAGCAGTACGAATGATGAGGGATATTTCCCTGTGTCTGCGAAGAATTGCATATACTGCATCCATTAGCGTTGAAGACCGGTTTGAATGGCAAAGATGGATGCATAGAACTCGTGCTTTAGATGAGCATCTGAAAGACTTGTTCATGAACGGAGTAACCACACCTGATGGAAGCCAATTTGGAGGCAAAGGTTTCCGCTCAACTTGGCAAGAAGGCGTAGTAGCATGTGCTACCTCAATGAGTCGAGCGATTGATCTCAATGAAGATTCCATTGCAGACGCAGATGTTGTTGCCCCGATGATTCGAGACGTAGGTCTAGCTCTATCGATGGGGCAAACCCCTCTAGAGATTTTCAACGCCCAAATGGGTAAGTCCGCTTCCTATATGGACGGTGGAGTTGAATCTGCAGGAGGTAGAGACTTACACGTTGGTAATTGGCACAAGAGGATTCTGCCTCCTACTGCTCCTCTACCTATAGCAAGTGCGACTGTAACCGGTGTTGCGCTTGCAGCAAATAGGCTTGCAAGACGCCGTTTTCACCTAGCGCCAGTTGGCGAAGGTTGCAGCAGTAGCGGGGAATTTTGGGAGGCCATGAACCTAGCCGGTGTGAGAGGACTACCGATTTCTTTCATGATTCAAAATAACCAGATTGCTCTAGATACTTTCACAGTCGGGCAATCTGGCGCTGAAACCTTTGGAGACAAGGGCCATTCGATGGGAATTCCATCATGGTCCATAGACGGGTCCGACCCTGCTGAATTCCACACCTCGACCGCTGTTGCTAGGGAATTCGCGCTAGATGGAGGAGGGGCGACCCTAATTCACGTTGAGACAATGCGAGGTTGTGGTCATGCGCATCACCATGACGACCTGTACCTCGGTGCAGCAAGTGGGAATCCTCCAGGTTATGTCGACCGTGAATTGCTAACTTATTGGGCAGAGAAAGACCCACTTCCTAACCATCGTGAGCTGTTGATTAGGTTGGGCGTAAGTGAAAATAAACTCAGCAAAATGGAAGCCGAAGAGCAAACATTGGTGGATGCCGCTAGGAAAGAGATGGAAGAAACTGCATGGCCCGAAGGAAATACCGTCACAAAGGGTGTGACTTCGATTAATGATGCATCTACTCATTCTGAACAATTCGACCGCTTCGGAGTAAGTCTTTCTGGAGGAGATTCCCCAGTCTCTGCTGGTGCGGTTGACATGGAATTTTCAGAGGCGGCTAACTCTTGGACATATAGCAAGGCAATACAGAATGGAATGGTAAGCCTTGCTGACAAATACGGTGACTCAATTGTCTTCATGGGGGAAGATATGGAGGTCGCTGGAGCATTTGGAATGAACCTCCCACTGAAGGCTAGAGGGCATTCAGACAAACTACTCGATATGCCTTTGTCTGAGGCGATTATCATACATTCAGCTACAGGGGCGGCACTTGGAGGCATGCGACCTCTGGCAGAAATCCAATTCGGAGGATTTGCCGCCCTCGCGATGAATCCACTAATCAATAATGCAGCCCAGCTGAGATGGCGATGGGGAGCCGAAGTTCCACTCACAGTTAGAATTCCACTTGGAGCGAAGACCCGTAGTGGACCATTCCATGCGAATATGATTGAATCATGGTTTGCAAACGACCCTGGCTTGGTCATTGTTTTTCCATCTACACCTCAAGACGCCTACGATCTGTTGGTTGAAGCACATGCCTTGGATGACCCTGTCGTGTATCTAGAGCACATAGGACTCTATGGATTACGGGGGGGCAATACAGGTTGGGGTCACTCAATTAACCAGATAGTCGACACGGAATCAGTTCATCGACGCCTTGCCAATGGTGAGAATAGCATAGGCAAGGCTAGAGTTGTCCGTGGTGGTAAAGATGTCACTATTGTTACTTGGGGAGCGATGGTGCACGTTGCCTTAGAAGCGGCTGAGGCTGCCGCAAAGCGTGGCATCGAAGCAGAGATTGTTGATTTACGTACAATATTACCATATGATGCAAAAACCTGTATCGATTCGGTTCGTAGAACTGGTCGCCTAATCGTTCTCCAAGAGGCTCAATACACCGGAGGGCTCGGACATACAGTTTGTAGTAGAATCCTAGAAGAGGCATTCTGGAATTTGGAGAATGCACCAGTGGTAATCGGGGCATTAGACACCCCAGTTCCATTCTCACCCCCATTGGAAGACCATACTATCCCTACATCCGACCTATTGGTTAGACACATCAGAAGAATGTGCGAATGATGGGGATGGACTCAAACATCATGAGCGAGGTGCACTGGGCGTGGTAGAGATGCTGGACTCCGACCCGATTTTGGTATTGGTTGGATTCGTCCTCTTAATGGCTGGTGGAGAAGGGGTTGTTCAAGGTGCAGTGCAAATCGCCTACCGCTTGCGGGTTCCTCCACTATTGGTTGGATTTACCATCGTAGCAATCGGCACATCCCTTCCAGAACTGGCAGTAGCGATTGAGGCAATTTCGCAAAATGAGCCCGATATTGCTGTTGGGGGCGTCTTAGGCTCAAATGTTGCCAACGTGATGTTAGTCCTTGGTACCGCTTGTATGCTTGGATCAGGCGATGAGTCAGGTGCTGGAATAAGGAGGGATGCGGTTGCAGTAATACTAGCAACCGTTCTCCTAACCGTCTTCGTATATTTGGGCTCTATACCGCTTGAAGGGGGAGTATTAATGCTAATTTTACTGGTTTCATACTACACATACGCGTATGTCTATTCCAGAGGTAAAGTCGATGAGGAGGAGGACGAAAAAGACGATACTTGGTTACCAGACAACATCATTCTCGCCATCGCGGCAACCATCGTTGGCGGGATGATGATTTGGCAAGGAGCGGGACTCTTGCTCAATGGAGCAACTGGATTATTGGAAGAGCGTGTAAGTCCCGCCATCATCGGTTTGTCCATGGTCGCTCTTGGTACATCACTCCCTGAATTGGCTGTAACACTAATCTCCGCCCTTCGTAATCAGGGAGGAGTTGCAGTGGGGAATGTATTGGGCTCAAATGTGATGAATATACTTGGAATCCTTGGAACTGCCTCTGTAATTGGAGGAGGGATCGAAATCGCCGCAGAATTTGCAGGGCGAGATATTTGGGTAGTAATACTGACCTCTGGCTTAGTTGCGGCTATGTTACTTGATGATAGAGAAATTGGACCAAGGGTTGGAGCCACTATGGTTACAGGATACTTGGCCTATATGGCATTCCTCTATCTTCGTTAAGTTGTGGATTTCGTACATTTATCTGGCCCTAATGGCTAAGGCTGGAGAGCCTGTGGCGTTATCATGGTCGAGTTCGCCTTGTCCGAAGAACAGGAGATGCTTCGTGAATTGGCTCACGAATTTGCAAGGGAGACGGTTCGTCCGAATGCGGAGCACTGGGAGGCTCACTCTGAATTCCCAACCGAAGCGATTGCAGAGGCTCATTCACTAGGACTCACCAACCTACACGTCCCTGCAGAATACGGTGGTATGGGGATGGGTATTCTTGACGAAGTATTGGTTTCTGAAGAGTTTTCTTGGGGAGACCCCGGATTTGCCACAGCCGCATATTCCAATGGATTGACGGTTGGACCAATAATTACCGGAGGAACTGAGGAACAAAAGGCAGAGTACCTCGGTAGATTGGTGAAAGAGCCATTGATAGCGTCCTATTGCGTGACCGAACCCGGTGCAGGAAGCGATGTTGCAAGTATACAGACCACCGCTGTTCGAGATGGTGATCATTACGTCCTCAATGGCCAGAAGATGTGGATTACAGGTGCTGGACATGCTGACTGGTTCTTCGTTTTAGCATACACAGATAAGTCTGCAGGATACAAAGGAATGAGTGCATTCATTGTTGAGAGTTCATGGGAGGGAGTTTCCCTTGGAAAGAAAGAGACGAATATGGGTCAAAGGGCTTCAGATACCCGTGCTGTAATCTTCGAAGACGTCCATGTTCCAGTTGAGAATCTAATTGGAGGTGTTGAAGGAGTGGGTTGGTTCAACGCAATGAAGGCATTTGATCTATCACGACCTAATGTCGCTGCTCAGGCCGTCGGATGTTCGCGAGCCGCATACGAATATGCCCTACAATATGCCGATGAACGCAAGACCTTCGGCAAGAAATTGCATGAACATCAGGCAATCCAGTTTATGTTGGCTGATATGAAAACAAAAATCGAGGCAAGCAGGTTACTAACTTGGCGCACTGCATGGGAAGTTGATAACGGAATCAAGAATACAGAAAGTGCCGCTCACGCAAAGCGATTTGCAGCCGATTCTTGCATGGAAATCACAACTGACGCGGTGCAAGTCTTCGGAGGCTATGGGTATTCAGAGGAGTATCCAGTAGCCCGATTAATGCGTGCCGCGAAGGTTCTGCAAATTTACGAAGGAAGCAGTCAGGTTCAACGCATGATTATTGGAAGAGAAATGGTCAGAGACCTGTGAATCAGCCCTTGGGGCTGAATAGTCAACAAACCGCTTTATTGAAATCACCTTCTCGATGCCGAAGAGTTGGTGCCCATGCTTGTATCTGATGAGATTCGAGGTCGGTTAATCGCATTCACAGTACTCGGAATGATGCTTGTTCCGGCACTTGCGGCTGCCGCTCCAACAGTGTCAAATCCATCTCACACCCCAACATATGCTGAGCAGATTGGTAATTGGTGGGAAGATACCAACATGGACAAAGATGGGGATTACATTCACGATGCGATTTGGATTGCAGCGGAAAATAATTACCATCGATACCTCGATGATAATGGTCGCATTTCGGTCATTGTTGACTTTGAACACACCCCAACTCAGTTTGACCAAGAAATGTTGGAAATAGAAGTTGAATTCAGGACTCAATTCAGATATTGGTTAATCGATTCAATAGCTGGAACCATTGAGCTTGACCGAATATACGAGTTGCTTGAACTACCAGGTGTTGTATTCATTGAATTAGATGGAAGACTAGAAGTTCAGATGGAGGATGTAGTTCCAACCCACGGCGTCGACCTAGTTTGGCAAGATACGGGTTATACTGGCACTGGCGTTACCATGGCAATAATCGACACTGGAATTGACGCAAATCACTCTGGATTAGATGACTTGGATGACGATAATAGCACTAACGACACCAAGGTAATTGCATTCTTTGATGCAGTAAATAACCCAGGGGCGACCAATGGTAGCGAAATTTACCCTTACGACGATAACGGACACGGTACTCATTGTGCAGGAATAACTGCAGGAACTGGAGCCCCTACCTTCCAGCACGTTGGGGTCGCACCACATGCAAATCTCGTTGGCGTGAAAGTTCTGAGCGGAGGTGGAAGTGGAAGTTATGCTCAGGTTATGGCAGGGATGCAATGGACCGTAGAAAAACGGCATGAGTTCAACATTCGGGCAGCCAGTATGAGTCTTGGAGGACCTGCAGTATCCGAATGGACCACCTCTGAACAAGAATCGGTTAATCGAATGGCAAATCAAATGATGAGAGCAGGTGTTGCAATCTTTATCGCGGCCGGAAATTCTGCATTCAGCGCTCAAATTGGAACGCCTGGAAGTGCTGAAGATGCGATTACAGTTGGTGCTTTGGACAAAAATACTGCAATCGCTGTATACTCAAGTCAAGGACCTACTGAAGAAGGTCGTATCAAGCCAAATCTAGCTTTCGTAGGTAGTAGCGTCAACGCTCCAGATGCTAATACCGGCGATGGATATGTGGCTTTATCTGGAACGAGTATGGCAACACCGGGTGCGGCTGGAGTAGGAGTGTTGATGTTCCAAGCAAATCCAGACCTCAGTCCTTTTGATGTTAGGAATATAATGCAAGAAACTTCCACTTACAGACAATGCCATTACATGTTGGCGAACGAGCCTTGCGCTGAGGACCTAATCCCCAAGAATAGGCAGAACAACGTATACGGTCATGGCCATGTTAATGCCCAGCCTGCAGTTGAGGAAGCTGCCAATTACTTCTACGAACTAAGTATGTCATTGAACGTAACTGTAGACAGCAAATACGGAGAAGATAACCGCGTTCACATTGGACAAGGAGAATCGATTTTATTCAATCTAGAGGGAGGAGTTCAGAGGGTACAATGGCGAACTTGGGACATGAGAGATAATTGGATGGATTTAGCGGAATTTACTATTGGCGACGAGCAGTTTGAGGTGACTCATGACCTACTCGTAGATCGACTTCGATTCCTTCCCAACAATACGGTAGAAGGTGATCAAGTTATTCTCGTAAGAGCAATATCTGGAGACCAAGCCTCGACTAATCTTGCGGTAGGAATTCATATTATGGGTGAAGAAAAAATTTCCCAATCTGATTCTGGAAGTTCCCTTATGGGACTGGTAGTTGGAATCTTGACCCTACTAGTTCTAGTGCTTCTCTGTGCGCTAATTTTTGCTGGCTTGCAACTTCGAGAACGAGGTTTCTTCGAAAACGATGACGAATATCTCTACGATGACGAAACAGCCGAAGACGGCCTCTCTGAATCTCCTCAATCTGAATCTGGATAGCTGCAAGTCATCCAATCCTAATGCTCAAACATGGGTGCTGATTGGACTAATTATGGGTCAGACTAGGGGCATATATGCCTCAATTGTTTTGATTATGCTAATGGCCCCATTAGTTTCCTCTTCGATTAGTGTTGAACCTTCACGCAGAGGGGGTCTAGATTTCAATGGGGATTGGACCGCTTCAGTAGAACCGGAAATTCATTTCCAGTGGTGGCTAGACTGGAGTAGAGACAAAGATAGCAATTCTGTTGACGATAGACTAGAGTGGCTGATTCTACAACCTAGTGAAATACAAAATCAATGGTGGAAAAGAGCAACGCCTGGAAGTGCTAGAGTTTTCATAGACTACGACCATCACCCAACAGATGCAGATATTTCAGCCCTTGAACAACTAGATGTTGAGGTTACTTTCAGATTTAGTTATCTAGATACTGTGGCGGCTTCCGCTCCTTTCGACTCAATCCTAGGCTCTAATGGAATCCTTTCTCTGCCCGGTGTAGTGATGATCGAAGACCTAGGGCTTGCGGAACCAAATATGCATGAAGCCGTTCCAAACATGGGGGTTGATGCCGTTTGGCAAGAGCTAGGTTTAGATGGAACTGGAGCGGTTATTGCTGTACTTGATACAGGAGTGAGAGGAGATCATGAAGGACTCAACGATATGGATGATGACCCATTTACCTGTATTGACGACCCACCCGATCCCTTAGACCCAAATCCTGAGCCAATTCCCGCAGATTGCGATCCAAAAATTATTGCATTTTTCGATGCCGTTTTTACTGACCAAGAACTAGATCCGTCAGAATCTTACGATTCTGGAACTCATGGGACACATGTTGCAGGCATTGCAGCAGGTAGCGGTGGAGGTCAAACGGACCCTGCAACTGGAGATAGATATGTGGGGGCTGCGCCTGGTGCTTGGTTGATCAACATCTTAGCATGTTGCGATGGTGATATTGAAGACATAATGCAGGGTGCTCAATGGGCGATAGATAACAAGGAAAAATATGGCATCAATATCTTGACTTCCTCACTGGGAGAGCAGCAATTTGAGATTCATGTCGATAATGACGGAAGTTCTGCGTGGAGTCGGCAAATGGATGCGGTTGTAGAGGCAGGGATAATCACGACTCTCTCAGCCGGAAACGAATTTGGAGGAGCGACCTTTGCTGGCTGTAATACAATTGACAGCCCCGGAGATGCCGCTTTACCCGTCACCGTAGCCAGTCTCGATAAGGATCTAGGACTGGCTATTTACAGTAGCCGAGGATACACTTCTGATTTACGAGTAAAACCAGATGTTGCTACCATCGGGTCTAGCATAATGGCTCCCGATGCAGCAACAAATGATGGATATACTAGTAAATCTGGAACTAGTATGGCAACACCGTTGATGGCAGGAATTGCCGCTTTAATGGTGCAAGCAAATCCAGATATCACTCCAAATGAATTCAAAGATATTATTGCAGCCTATTCAATAGAAAGAGAAATTGTTCTCTTAGACGACCCAGGATTCAACGACTGTAGTGTTCTTGAGACTCGGCCAGATAATGAGTTTGGGTTTGGCCAAGCGGACCCAATTGCATTTGTTGAAGCAGCAGGAAGCATTGACCGTTCACTAAATGTCTCGATGAATATTGATACCTTACAGGTAATTCGAAATCAAACTGAAATTTCAGGGATTGCAAGTGGATTGACTCTAGGCTCAGAAGGTAGAGTTGAGGTAAGAGTGGGTGGTGCAGAATGGAGCGAAGCCAAAGATAACTCAAAAGATAGAGATTGGACGAGTTGGAGTATAGTACTAGAACCACACAATAATTCGGGTAATTCTACGATTTTTGCAAGATTATATCTTGATGAGGATCATATCTCTCCTATTGATGCTAGAAGAGTCATATTAATCGATGAAATAGCAACAAATCAGGAAATGGGGTTGAATGAAAATTCGTTATTCATCGTATTTTTTGGGGCGTTGATTTTCTTGGTTCCAGTTGTTGGAGTTGCAATTTACTTCAATCGCGGCTCGATTTGGAGTGCAACTTCCGATGAGGATTGATAGAGGGATTGTTCTAGCCGCTGGGGCAAGTGAACGCCTTGGTAGCCCCAAAGCCTTGTTTGAAATCGAAGATCAAACACTTGTTCAGTTGATTTGTAAGAAATTGCAAAGCACAGGTCTATCTGTTACCGTAGTTACACGTAATTCTCTAGCGGATAAAATCCAGAATTTACTACCCGATGTTAGAGTCTTAGTCAATCCAAATCCCGAATCGGGTAGAACCGGAACTATCCAATGCGGAATTGAATCAATTGGTATTGGCCCATTGCTGATTATTCCTATTGACAGACCTGGATTTAGCCTAGAAACCGTCAATGCTCTTTGTGACTGCAACACTACGACGATTCCAACCTACGGAGGGAAAGGAGGTCATCCGATTGCAGTAACTTCCGAAGATTGTGAGCGTATTTTGCAAGCAGGACCAGATATTCCATTGCGTGAACTGATTAGCCCTGATAGGATGCAGGTTAACGACCCACATCTACACCTCAACATAGACACCGAAGAAGATGTAATCGAACTACTCAAGGTTGCAAAGTATCTGTGAGAGAGGGATATTCACCCATCGCCCATAGAAATACCAAACCCACAATAATTGCTGGAAGAGTTGTATGTATTGTTGCCCAAATGGAAGCAACCTTGTGTCTTACCAGCAGAGGGAAGAGGGCGTCACCATCCTGTGATATGGCATTTGCAACTAGAGCAGGGAAGGAGATAACTCCCTCGACGTATGCGGTAATTGCGATAATCTGAGGTCCACAACCTGGGATTAAGCCAACAGTAGCGGCAACCATCACTGCACCTACACCCGCTCCATGTTCAGAAAAATCTGATTCGGTAATTCCTGAAAATAACATACCAAACTCGAAAACAAGGTAAGCAATCAGAACCCAGAAAGTTACGAATGCTGTTTCAGAGGCCGCATGAATGAGAGTCTCATCGAGTGAATTGAGTTTGTCTCCGATGGTAGCCTCGGTATCGTCGGCAAAGAAATTCTTAGAAGAAATATAGAGAATAATAGACAATGACGTTCCAATGAATCCAACCCAAGTTACAATTCCGTCCCGGGTTGTTGGGTCCCATGCTAATTCCGTTGAATATTCTGGATCTTGTGCATACCATATGAGAAGTAAGATTGCAAGACACAATCCGACCGCTGTAACCGCCCACCAAACTCTGTATCCTTGGTGCAATACACGATAGCCCCAACCATCTGGCACCTCCCTCGGTAAATCTTCGATTAGCGAATCTTTGACTTCCATCGCCTTTGCAGCTTCTTCTCCCAATGGTTCATCAGTACCAAACTTTGGACCAAATCGGCCTAAGGGAGTAGTCGGTGTAACATCTATTGAATCTACACCGTATCCCCACAGTACTCCGACAATGAATGATGTAGTGTGCACCACAATAACAGGAATTAGGAATGAAGAATCTTGGAACACTGCCCCTATCAGAACGAATGCGGCATCTCCTAGGGTTGCAATTAGAGTTGCAATAACCGTTCCATAGGTGACATATCCTCTAGCATACATAGGCATTACAATGATTGCTCCACCGCATCCAGGAGTTAGCCCCATCAATGCACCAATTGCTGGTTGGAATCTCCTATTTTCACGAATCCAAACCACAAATCGACCTGCAGTGATATATTGTAGCCAACTGAATAACAAAACCATCGCAGCGACAAATACGGTGACTGCAAGGAAGGCATCTCTCATTGAGACTACCAGGATTTCCAGCGCTTGATTGGCGCTGATGTCAGATGACATGTGACTGGGCAGCATGGCTATTCATATGAAAGTTAGTCGAGGCTAACTCTTCCAATTTCATCGTTACTTTCTATTTTCCAAGCGAGCAAATCCAATACCTTGACCCGCTTCCGACCAACTATGACTAGCGCCACCCTAGCATGGGTATTGGACCGCTTGAATCACGGCGAGAGGGTGGCCCTTGCCTCAGTGGTAGAAGCCATTGGGAGCGTTCCAGGGAAACCCGGAGCGAGGATGGCGGTGACTAATTTGGGGAATAGGCACGGTACTATCGGAGGTGCGGGATTAGAACTGAAGGTAGAGAACCATCTAGGGCAGATGTTGGTCAATGGATCTAGTACTAGTAGAGTGGAGACCTATGTGTTGCATCGCGATGCGAAGGGCCAAGAGGGGATGGCTCTTGACAGTCTATGCGGCGGTCGAGTGACCGTCTCTCTGGAGGTATTGGAGCCCGTGCCACATATCCTAATCGCTGGTGGTGGTCATTGTGGCCTAGCCATCGCTGCCGCCTGTGATAATCTGGGCTGGTCTCACAGTGTTTTCGATGTTCGAAAAGAATTTTCAGATGTGGAAATATATCCTAATGCGGTAGAAAATCACTCTAGCGATGTGGAGGCGTTTATTGCAAGTCTCGCTGATAATGGGTTTATGCGATTTTCAGATGTACTATTGTTAGGACATGACTGGTCGATAGACCAAGATTTGCTGATTGGTCTCTTATTGGCTCGTGGTGAAGGAGAAAGACCACGTATTGGAGCGATTGGTTCGCGAGCGAAATGGAAGGCTTTCAGAGAAGCAGCAATCTCCGCTAGAGTGCCTGAAAATGCGATTGATTCTGTTCGCTGTCCTATCGGCATTGACATCGGTGCGGAAAGCCCCGAAGAGATTGCAATCTCTGTATGCGCCGAAATTATGGCTATTGAGAAAGGCTTTCAAAAATAAATTTGGAATTAATCGCTTTGAAACTCGGGGCACAGGATTGATTAGGGCAACTGCGAGGTGGAATCAATGCGCAAGGTGGTCCTGAGATGGAATCTCTCAACCATCCATGGTGCGAAGGAACTAGGCCGTATCCTAGAAATCTGTGAACGTTTCGAGGTATTGGCCCATTTGGGAGTTTCTCCGATAGGGATTGTACAATTAGCAGAGATTGTATTACAAGATGGAAAAGACATCCATGAATTAGATGACTTGGAAAGTTTTCAGGTAATGGAAGTTCATGAGGAATCAGACGAGGGGATATTGGTCAGTATCCTATGTTCACACAGTTTGGCGAAGTCGGCTATAGAACTCTCGAACTTACATCTTCAGCCACCCTATAGTTTGGACGCTACACGAGGGATGGAAATGCGAGTGACCGGTTTAACCGGAGCCATGCGAAGATTTCTAGCACTTCTAAGGGTAGTATTGCCACCAGACAAAGTTAGTGTAATAACAATGCGAGGAGAGATGGTTAACGGCTGGGACAAAGTACTGACAACAAGACAGAAAGAAGTACTATCATTTGCAGTCGACAGAGGTTACTATGTGGAAGGAGCATCTATCACAATAAAAGAATTAGCAGAGGAGATGGGAATCTCCCGTTCAACTTTTGGTGGGCACCTGCAAGAGGCGGAAAGAGCAGTAATGCACAAGGCTGGTTCAGACTTATATTGAGTCCGTAGGACTCAGACCGAAGCGTAATAGGAGAATCCGCAGTGGATTCTCCTCATGGTGCAACACCGGCTGCCGATGCTCCCCTCCGCCGGAGAAGTACCTTGGGTTGCATCGGTTAATGGTGTCAATAAACAATTGAACATTGAGAATAATGCAATTTTACTAGATGTTTTGAGAGACCAAGCAGGAAGTCTTGGAACCAAAAGAGGCTGTGACATGGGCACCTGTGGTTGCTGTTCTGTATTGATTGATGGAGAACCTAGGCTCTCCTGTCTAACCCTTGCTGCAGAGGCAGATAGTTGTGAAATAACTACAGTTGAAGGGCTTGCAGACGGACACCACCTCCATCCAATTCAGGCAATGTTTGCTGAATGTGGAGGTTCACAATGTGGATTTTGCACCCCTGGATTCCTCGTGGTCACTTCGGCTTTGCTTGAAGAGAACCCTAGCCCAAGTGATGAGGAAATCAAATGTGCAATCGAAGGAAATCTATGCAGATGCACTGGTTACCAGCAGATTGTCGACTCGGTTCGGGAAGCATCTGCAATTCTAACCTCAGGAGAAGCGGTTGAAGATTCAACCTCGCCAAAGAGCGACCCACACCCAGGTTTCTCTGGAGAGTGATTCAATGGCAAAAGATGGTAATGAGGATGAGATGGTTGGTTACCGGCAACAACCCGGTAAACTACCTTTTGCCAAACCTGGCTCGGGGGGCAAAGATAGGTTCTCTCGCCCTACAGATCAAGAGATGATTCCGGAATCTCAGGGCGGTAAATTAACCCAACCATGGGGTTCACATCGCCACGACAATTTAGTCAGTGGGCAAGTCATTGGTAAACCAACTGCATTGGTTGATGGGAGATGGAAAGTAACCGGTCAGGCTCAGTATGGGGATGACATTAGGTTACCTGGTGAACTAATTGGACGTATAATTCGCTCCCCACATCATTATGCTCGTGTACTCTCAATCGATTTTTCCAAGGCACTTGAACTACCCGGAGTTGTAGCCATTGCAACCGGAGCTGACGCAGAAAACAAGTTCGGAGTCTTGCCGGTAACCAAAGATGAGCACGCAATGGCTGTAGATAAGGTCCGCCATGTGGGGGATCTAGTCGCCTGTGTTGCAGCCGAAGATGAGGCAACTGCTCGTGAAGCCGAACGCTTAATTGAAGTTGAATACGAAATCTTAGATTCAATTCACGATATGCGTGATGGTTTGGAAAATAGCGAATATCCTATTCACGACCGAGGTAAGTATCACATTGGAGAAGCCAATGTTCAGAAGCGTGTTTTCCAAGAATTTGGAGATGTTGATGGAATTGAGGAAAATGCAATTGCGAGCCACAAAGAAAACTGGCTATTCGCTGGAGTCAACCATGCTGCGACCGAACCCCATGCAGTAGTAGCAAATTGGGATCCATCCGGTAGATTGACCCTCTACACACCTCAACAAGTCCCTCACTATGTCCATCGAGCCTTGGCTGATGTACTCGAAATCCCAATGCACCAAATCAACGTTCACCGAACATTCGTTGGCGGTGGATTCGGAGGTAAATCAGACCCTTTTCCGCATGAGATGTGCTCTGCAATTTTAGCAAGAAAGTCGGGTAGACCTGTCAGGATTACCTTCGACCGTGAGGAGGTTTACTGGATCAATCGCGGACGACATCCGTCAAGAATCGAAATGAATCTCCATGCAGATAACCAAGGACGTATTTGTGGAATAGAAACCGATGCACTGATTGACGGTGGCGGATTTGCCTCATTCGGACATGTAACTACCTACTACAACGGTGTTCTTCACACCGCACCCTATGAAATTGGAGCCTTCCATTACACTGGTGCTAGGGTCTGGACGAACAAACCCGCCAGTGGGGCTATGCGTGGCCATGGGGCGGTAAATTCTCGCTGTGCGGTGGAGACTGGTCTGGATAACTTAGCAGAGCAACTATCTGTTGACCCCATCGACCTCAGACTAGCCAATTTACTACCACCACATTCAGCCACAATTACTGGATTCAGAGTCACAAGTATCGGGATGCGTGAATGTTTAGAGCGGGTGAAAGAGGAAAGTGGCTGGGAGGAAAAATTCCGCAAGATGCCACTTGGAAAAGGAATTGGAATCGGGTGTGGTTTCTTCATCTCTGGTTCTGGGTTACCTATTCATTGGGACCCGAACAAATTTCCACACGCAACGGTTCATCTGAAAATCGATATGGACGGTGGTGTTACTGTCCACACCGGTGCAGCTGAAATTGGACAGGGTTCCGACACTGTAGTTGCACAATCTGTCGCTGAGGTATTGGGGCTCCCTCTAGACATGATTAGAATCAAATCAAAGGAGTCGGATACTTCACCCGTCGACCTAGGTTCATATTCTTCGAGAGTGACTTTCATGAATGCAAATGCCGCGATTTCTGCCGCAATGCAAGTCCGTGATGAATTACTGGATGCTACGGTCGAAATTACCGGTGCGGAGCGAGAAAAACTAGTCATCGGTGACCGTCGAATATTTGCCAAAAACGACCCTGCGGTCGGGGTGTCATATCTCGAAGCCCTTCACAAAGCGCAAGAAGATCGTGGAGCCCTTGTCGCATCGGGAGCATACAGAACTCCCCCGATGGGCCGAACTCACAAGGGTGCAGCTGCCGGATTAGCGCCTGCATATTCCTTCTCAGCCTATGTCGCAGAAGTATCAGTGGATGTTGAAACCGGTCAAACCAAGGTCGAGAAAGTTTGGGCTGCGCATGATTGTGGCAAAGCACTGAATCCACTCGCAGTCAAGGGGCAGATTATTGGCTCTTGCCATATGGGAATGGGTCAAGTTTTGAGCGAAGAAATGAGATATGGCCGTAGTGGACATTTGATGAATCCAGACCTCCTAGATTACAAGATTCCTAGCGTTCATGAAATGCCTGAAGTATTTCCAATAATAGTCGAATCTAACGACCCTGAAGGTCCATTCGGTGCAAAGGAAGCGGGTGAAGGGCCACTTCTTCCTATCTTACCTGCAGTGTGTAACGCGGTTTACGATGCGGTGGGAATTAGAACTGCAGAATTACCAATTACTCCTGACAGATTACTAAGACTCATCGAAAGAAAATGCAAGGCTGAAGGGCTAGAAGACCCAAGAGAATTACACAGTCCGCGATTGGAATACTCTGGACTTCAAACAGTCCTAGTGAATCGAGCTGAAGAGCATGCAATGCGCGACCTAGATCGAAGGTTGAATGATGAGAGGGGACCATACCACAATGGAGCGTTATTTGGATTAGACCCTACAACACCTCCTGATGAAGTGGATGAAAAATGGGCTGTTAATGTAATTCCCTCAGAAGAATACCTCGCTGAACCTCGCTTAGCAGGTAGCGCTTGGAAACATACAGAAAGAAGACACAGAGGTGATTCCTGATGAGAATGCCTCCGTTCCAATTGTACACTCCAACTAGTTTAGATGAGGCACTTTCGATTGCCAATGAGTTATCCTCAAACAGTCAGGAATTTGACTGGGTTGCAGGTGGAACAGACTTACTTCCGAACTACAAATGGCATCTGAATGTCAAACCCAATGTGATTTCTCTTGCCAAGATAAGTGAGTTGACTGAACTCAACGAGACTCATATTGGAGCCATGGTAAGGCTTCATGATCTTGTTAATTCAGGCACTACACATCCGGTTCTCGCGAAAGCCGCTGATACAATTGCTAGTGTGATGGTCAGACGTTCTGGAACGGTAGGGGGTAATATCTGCCTTGATACTCGATGCTATTGGTTCAATCAAACCGAACAATGGAGAGAATCTATTGATTGGTGTCACAAATGTGATTGTGGAACAGAAGCAGACTGCAGAGTGATTCCAAATCAGAATACTCTGTGTGTGGCCACCTACCAAGCAGATCTTGCTCCAGTGCTAATGTGCCTCGGAGCAACGATACACCTCGCTGGACCAAACGGTACTCGTTCGATGGCCCTTAGCGAATTCTTCCAACTTGATGGGATGACTCGGAATGTGCTAGAATCCGGAGAATTAGTCACTCACCTCACACTTCCCGATGATATTGCCGAATGGCATGGAGATTACCAGAAACTGCGTCAGCGGGAATCGTGGGATTTTCCTGAGGCAGGAGTCGCTGCGGTTTGGAAGAAGAATGGAACCGCAACACCAGCTGACCTCAGGGTTGCAACAACTGGACTGGAATCGATTCCAATGCTCCACACAAAAGAGGTAAAAACCACCCTAGAAGAGTGGTCTGGTGCAGATTCGATTGACAAATTAGCCGAATCAATCCGCAAAGCCGTGAAGCCTGTACAAAACACATGGTACTCGCCTTCCTATAGGAGAAAGATGGTGAAGGTGTTAACACGGCGTGCCTGCGCAGGATTGCTGGAGTGAGGCTCTTGAGACGTAGGATTGTGCTGATTTTTCTCATCATCGCGATGATTATTGCTACAATCCCAAATTCCATAGCTCAACCAGAACCATCCCTAGGAAATTGGGAACTGGGCATAGAATATCCAGATGAGGATGATAGTAACCCATTCATGGTTTCCGAAGCAGGTATGGCTTCGATTACAATGTTCGTCGACAATCAAGGTCTGCTTTCTGTAAAAGTGAGTTTTGAGTATGACTTCCCATTTGAAGGCGAAGTTATGGGAGCTCCTGAAGACGCAACCATTGAACCAGGAAATAATGACACTTTCAACATCATGGTTCGTGGTATCGATGTCTATGAACAAGATGCTGGCAAGAAGGAAGCATTCACGATTACAGCCACTCTGGATGAAAGGAATGGAATGCCAGTATTCCTCCCTGAAAGTCAAGAAAAAACTGGAGACCTTGAAATCCCAGAAATTTTCATGCTAAATGTTGAAATTTCTGACCCTGTTGGGCCGATGAACGCAGGAACTGATACAATTCTCAAAGTCACGGTAACAAACGATGGAAATTCTAGAGACAAAGTTCGCGAACTAGAAATTACTGACGACTGCCCATTGATGACTACTGACGCTGGTCTTGATGTACTGCTTACTAGGAACTTAGAGAAGGGTGCTGCAACCACTGCCGACCTCAAAGTAACCGCTTCGGAAAGTCATCCCCAACGAAATTGCCGAGTTGAGGTGACTGTTGCGTCGGATGGTGCAGATGGAACACAGCTCTCAACTGACTTCACACGGGTTACTGTTGAACCGCCACCAACAAATTCCGAAGATCCAGACGATCCAGATAATCCAGATGACCCTGTGGAAGTAGTCACATCGAATCTTCCAGCACCTGGTGTTGGTGCGATATTATTTGCGTTAATTGGCGGCCTGTTTGTGAACTCCCAAAGAAGACAATAAATCAATCTTCTTTTGTGTAATAATCGCCTTCTAAATCAAGCCACTGAAATAGTGCAATATACACATCAGGCACTACATAATTAGTACAATTATGGTGCCCTGTAATCAACAACATATATCTGTGGAATGAGGCTCGCGGAGAAGCGTAGGTGTGCCTAGCCTATGCTAAATCTTTGAATGGAAGGGAATTTACGTGTCCGAAGATAAATCAGAAGATGCGAATTTCACTAGAATGGTGGTTGGCTCAGTTGCCATCACAATGGTACTTCTACTGATTCTCCCAATGATTTTCGTTGCCGGAAAATCAACCTACTATTCTGCCTATACCGAAGGCGAAGGAGGAGAGATAAGTTCACTTGCTCAAGTTACCGACATGAGAGAGACAATGGCTAATGATGAAGGCTACTTTATCGCTAACACCATGTCTACTCCAATGCTGGTAAACGATTGGAGAGATCCTCATCGAACAGCATTGATGATTATTGGGCCCGAGAAGCCTATTGCTGAGACAGAAGCCGATGCAATTTACGACTTTGTAACCAACAGAGGAGGTAAGGTAATCGTCGCTGCTGATGGAACAAATGCAAATCGATTGGCGGAGAAATTTGGAGTGACTTTCTTCGATTCTCCACTAAATGATGAAAATCAATATTGGATGGAATATACAGATGGACAACCAACCGAGGGCTCGTGGCTAAACGTATGGGGACTAGCCGCGGTTACAGAAGATGTCAACGAGATGCCACCTTCGTACCTAAGGCAAGGCTGCATAGATACTGATGTATTGGAAGAAAACCGACTTAACTGTAGACTTCCTGTTATGTTCCGTTCCCCAACGGGAATGAAATTCGAGCCTTTGCCGGAAGATGATCCAAATCAAGCAACTGAAAATCAGAGACAAGTAAAGATCCTCTCTACTGCTTCTCCATCTGCATTCATTGATGTGCAGGGTAATGGGCTTGCAGATGACCAGAGAAATCCTGCTCCCGGTGATTTGGCGCTCATCATCCGAATTGACTACCCTGGAATTACCACCTTCGACAAGGTTAGCGCCGGTTCTGGAGGATTGGTTGGTGGGAATACAAGAGAACTGCAAGTAACCGGTAGCATCGTCTTCGTATCTGACGAAGAGGCTTTCTCAAACCGATTGTGGAATCTCGATGTAGCACTTGAAAACGACATGAGTTCATCCTGCGAACAGCAATCGAATAACTGCTGGTTAAACACAGTTCGAGAAACATATTGGCAAGGTAACGAACAATACTTCTCGTTACTTATCGACGATATGATGGAACACGACAATAGGAAATTAGCGAAATCTATTCGTGATGATAAAAGTCAGTTCCAAATTGTCTTTGATGAGAGTCGACACGTTACCGGAATCATCTCTGCCCCATTTGTAGAAACGATGGGGACTGTTGTTCTACTGACTTCCAATACGTTCCTTAAGTGGCTGGTTGTTCTGAATGTAGGATTGCTATTGCTCGTTGCAATGATGGTAGTTCCTGAAAAGGAAAATTGGCGCCATATTTTCGACCTTACGCGATTCAAAGAACGTCCAAATAAATTGGACTCCAGTTCTTATCGGCAACGGGTGCAAAAAGCACTATTCACAAAGGTTAGAGTTCATCACGACCTGACTAGAGATCAGATGGCTATCAAACCGCCAGCTGAGATTCAAACGATGATCGGAGACCCGAGACTCGTTGAACTGGCATATAGCCAAAGCAGAAAATACACTCCCCAAGAATTACGCCAACTAATGGTGGCGATAAGACGTTGGGGTAAAAACTGAAAGAAACAGAAAATGGAGAGAAAAAAATGACTGAAAAAAAAGCTGCAACCAAAAAGAAGCCAAAGGGCGGCTCAAGCAAGATGAGTGACAAACTCGAAGCCGTCGGTGCAATCGGACAAGCGATTAGCACCGAGGTGCAGAAAGTAATCATCGGAAAGAGCCATGTTATCGACAATGTGTTGGTCAACATCCTGTCCAATGGTAACCTCTTGTTCGAGGATTACCCAGGCCTTGCAAAGACCCTGATGACGAATACGTTCGCCGATGCACTCGGCTGTGATTTCAAGCGTGTACAATTTACACCTGATCTTCTACCAGCCGACATCACTGGAACGAATATCTACGATGCAAAGAAAGGAGAATTCTCCTTCAAGCCAGGACCAATCTTCTGCAACTTGCTATTGTCTGACGAGATTAACCGTGCGCCACCAAAGACGCAAGCGGCACTTCTTGAAGCGATGCAAGAGAAGCAGGTTACAATAGGAACTGTAACTCACAAGCTACCTGCGCCGTTTCTAACTATGGCAACACAAAATCCGGTAGAACAGGAAGGAACTTACCCTCTACCAGAGGCTCAACTTGACCGATTCATGTTTAAGATGAGCGTTGGATACCCAGACCGTGCGGATGAGGATGAAATCCTCGCACGACGTATTGCCCGAAAGAAGGACGAAGTGGAAGTAGATACGATTACCGACCCTGCTCGTGTGGTCGCTATGCAGACTGCGATTGAGGATGTCTTCGTCGACCCTGCTGTTCGAATGTACATGGTTGAGATTGTATCTCGAACCCGTGAGGACCCAAGAGTTCTCGTCGGTTCATCTCCACGTGGTTCACAAGCACTTCTGAAGACTAGTCGCTCCGCAGCAGCAATGCGTGGACGCGACTTTGTTACACCTGATGATGTGAAATCGGTTGCAACCCTAGCGGTAGCACACAGATTAATTCTCAAGCCCGAGCACCAAATTAAGGGTCTCGAGACTGATGAAGTAATCTCGGATATTCTACGTCAGGTACCAGTACCAACAGTTTGAGGATTTTGACCGTAATTTAGCAAAAGGAGGTGATAGCCGATGGCATGGAGCAGAAAATCAGCCATGTTTGCTGCCCTAGCGGCAGCCATGTATCTGCTCGGACTAGTGCTGCGAAATCAGCAGTTAGTTACAGTCGCCGTTGTGCTTCTATCCTTCCTAACCTATGCTGCATTCCGTACAACTCACGCCGACGTCGCTTCTAGTGGACGTCGCTTGGAGGATGCAGAAGCAGATGTAGGAATTGCACTACAATCGATTGTCGCAATGCGAAAACTATCCTCTGCAAGGGTTTTCGAGGACGGTGAAATTGATGTCGTGCTTAGGATCCAGAACCGATCTACTCTCTCCAAGGTTCTAGAGGTCCGAGATAGAGTTCCTGAAGTCATGCGAATTAAGAAAGGAGCTAATTACGTTCTAATGGAATTAGGCGGAAGGAAAGAAACTGAAATCTCATACACTATTGAAGCACCACTCAGAGGATTTTACACAATTGGTCCTGTTTGCGTCAGAGTACAGGATGCCTTCGGATTATTCCACAATGAAAGAGAGATTCAACTCTATGACGACTTCCTAGTATTCCCTAAGATGGAGGATATCAAGGACGCATTAATCAAGAGTAGAGTTCCGAAAATCTTCACCGGTGCTGTGAACATTCGCAATCCAGGTGAAGGTTCGAATTTCTACAACCTGCGTGAGTATATCCCAGGTGACCCGATGAAGAAGGTCAACTGGAAGGCTTGGGCTAGGTCAGGAAAAATGATGGTGAACGAATATGAGCGTGACGCAGTTAGCGACATTATCCTGATTATCGACAGTAGGTCGGTTTCAGAAACTGGTCCTGTAAGTCGAAATTCTTTGGTATATAGTACAAGAGCTGCGGCAAGTCTTGCACAGTATTTCTTGTCTCGAAGAGACTCGGTTGGTTTGGTGACTTATGGAGACGAAATAGTATCCGTTGACCGAGACACTGGAAAGAAACAGTTGTATGTGATTTTGACGAAATTGGCTGGTGCTATGGCAAAGGGTAACACACCATTGAAGGTGGTGACAAATCGTATTCTACCTCACATTAATCGTGGAAGCCCTATTATCATCCTAAGTCCATTAGAAGATGACCCCACAGTCATCGATGCTGTAAGAGATCTAAGGGCTAGGAACTTTGACGTCACTGTTCTTTCTCCATCTAGCCTTGAGTTCGAGTTTGATGCTCGAAGGCTAGATCGTACTGGATATGAGGTTCTAAAGACTGAGCGAGATATTCTGATTAGCGAATTAAGAGGATTGGGCGCGAATGTTATGGATTGGGAACCAGATATGATGCTGGTCACTGCATTAGCTGGTGCAAGAGGATTCTAAGGAGGTGGAAATATCGCAGACGACGTCAAAGTAGATGGTGCATCAGACACCTCCCATCTTTACGATGGTAAAACCATTAGATCGTCTGCGCCAAGCCGAAAAAAGGCCGCGGGCAGACTGAAGTCAAGCACTGAAATCCCACAAGATGCGATTCCTGAAGTGCACGTGCCGTCTTGGATTGAGTCTTTCTTCGGAGGACCAATTGTTTCTTCGATGAAGTTTCTTCCAGCTAACCGAACTGTGACTAATTTACAGATAAGTTCAGCAGGATGCCTAGTACTTCTAACAGCACTTACTCTACTATTCACTCCAGTTTCAGGTACTGCTTGGTTTGCTATTGCAAATTTGATTGGTCTTCCAATAATTGGCGGAATAATTCACATACTCATCATGGTAATTGGCTCCGTTGGAGGTGCATACGGAATCTTCCAGCGTGACCAAAGGGCCTTGTTGGTCTCATACGTCGCAATGCTACTCGTAACCCTAAGATTCGCAGGGAGTAAGGTGGAATTTGGATTCAACCTACTGCCTGAACAAGAGATTCTCCAGAAGATTCTACTAATTGCCTATGCTGTATTCCTAGTCATGTACTTTGAATTAACCAACGGAATCATTCGATTCTCAATGTTAGATACTTCAATTAGAACTGGGGAAGTCTACGTGATGGGAGAAGGGAAAATCATCAGGCAATATTACCGTGCGATTGGAATTACTCCAGTAGTCGCTGGACTAGTGGCTCTACTCACCCTTCTCATCAATCTGATTATTCCTGCAATAGTCGGAATATTCGATAGTGTTCAAGCACAGAGATTGAAAGAGTCTGTCGAGTTGACGTCGGTATACGGTGTAGCGCTTGGTACAGCCATGGTGTTCACGGTTATCGCTGCTGCATTTGCGGTTAACCTGCCTCTACGCCTTCAACAAATGCAAGAAGGTCGAGCAAACAAGTGAATCGACTAAGCTATTCTAGCTGAAGGAATTCACCCATCACCCCTAGGTCTGCTACAACCAGTCTAGCGATGGCTTCCACAACTGGAACCGCCCTAGGGCCCAACACGGGGTCATGCCTTCCACTGACTTGCAGAGGGCGTTGTTCTCCGCTAGGTAAGTGCAGAGTTGATTGTTCACGAGATATACTGCTTGGCGGTTTGAAGTGCACGACAACTCGAATTGGGGCTCCGGTTGACCTGCCACCTAGTGCACCATCAGCCTGAGCTGTTTCTGAACCCTCCAACTCCGGTGCATCGCCCTCCAGATACCACGAATCATTATGCTCAGAACCTCGCATTCTCGATGCTTGAATACCACGAGAAAACTCAACGGCGCGAGCACCAGGGATCGCCATCATACCTCGTGCTAGAGCGGGCTCTAAACCATCGAACCACGGCTCACCAACACCTATTGGCAATCCCTCAATTATACACTCGACGCTCGAGCCTACTGAGTCTTGTTCCATTCTAACGTCTTCAATGAAGTTTGAGAAAGATTCTGCAGCGCCCTCATCTCTGCAATTCAAGCGAGCCATTGTTGAATCTTCAAGGAGTTCTGAATCTCGGTCGAGTTTGAATAATGGTTGAGCATGTAAATCACCGACACTGTGTAAATGAGCGTTAACTTTCCAACCGGCCTGATTCAACAAACCGCGTAATTGGCTGGCTGCAGTTACTAATCCGTAGGTCAATCTAGCGGACTGAGAACCTCCGCCCCTTAGGTCTGCTGCACCATCGGAGCGAACCATTTCAGGCAGGTCCGCGTGTCCGGGACGAGGTTGGTCAGGAAGGAAACTGTAATCCTTGGATTTAGCGTCTGAATTCCAAGTAAGCAATAGAATTGGCCAACCCGTTGCCTTACCTTCATGAACACCTGAAAGAATCTCACATTCATCAGATTCAGAACGTCTGCTGAGGCCTTTTCTTCCAGGTTTTCTCCTCGTAATATCCTCATTTAATGCCTGTAAATCAATCTCAGTTCCTGCGGGAATTCCCTCAACCAATGCACCCACACATCTACCGTGACTTTCTCCGAAGAGAGTCACACGAACAGAGTCTCCGAGTCTCATTCCCATTCATCTCTCTCCCAATGAAGTTCAACACCATGATGAGTTCGTGTGTGGATGAATTCTAACTCCTTGGATTTGAGATATTCCTTGACCGATTCTGCCTCCTCAGGTTCGCACAGAACCACAATCGCTGGCCCGGAACCCGAAATCGCGGCTGGACAGTCAGAATGAATCTCAATATCTTCACAAATTTGTAGTGCCTCTTGATCTTTCAAGGCCTCAGCAACCGCTTGTCCGTTCATCCTAAAGGCCTCAATTGGAGAACCATTTCTCAATTCCAAAACAATTTGTTCAAACCTTGGACGTAGGTTCTCAAATGATTGAATATCGACATCTCCCTTCTGCTTATCTCTAAGGACAATTATGACCTCCTTTTCAGGAAATTCAAGTTGCTGTAATAATCCAGTACCACTTTCATTCGCGTCAACAATCCAAGTAGAAGGAAAGTTAGCGACTGCGATGTCGTCTCTACCTCCTGTGATACTGCAACCAGCCTTCGTTTGAATGGCAGAAATTAGATTGAATGTCACTGTATCGCTAAGGATGACTGAATTAGCAGTAGATAATGCATTTACCGCTGCCATCAATAATGCTGAACTGGATTTCAGCCCCATTCCTCGTGGTATATCTGACTGGACAAGCCATCCAGTTTCCCCTGCAGGAAGTGGAAGGTTTCGTTCTTTCCAGCCCTCTAGAAGCATATCAAGCAAGTTGTGGTCATCATCCTCGGGGGTTGAGGTGCCCTCTACTAAACCAACGTGTGTCCAGAGTTCGATGGGGGTTGAGCAACCATTTCCACAACCAAGAGCGTGGAGGAGGCTGATGCCGCCATGCGCACGACCCGAACCGTAGACCTTCATCTCTCATTCATCTCCCCTGCGAGTTCTTGGCCAATGTGGCGCATACCCGAGGAAAGTCGTACAGTAATTTTGTCTCCATCCTGAATTGAGGTGACGCTGATATTTCCTTCTTCACCGATGAAGCGGACAGTTTCGGCGTGTTGTACCAACACTTGTCCGGATTGATTTTTACCACAGAATCTGACTAATAAAAACGGCCTCCTTTCAATTTTCAAACGACCGATAGTAGCGCTACGGCTTTCGCCCGATACATTAGCGATGGCTACTTGATCTCCTGCAGATAATTCACTGAGATATTTGGTGGATCCGTCCGACATTAAGCAGTAGGCATGGACGGCTCCGGCATTAACTCGAAATGGCCTTGAGGGGACAAACTCAGAGGGAATGGTTTCTCCATGAATCAGTGCCAGAGCATTTGCGGATGAGCCGATTAGCATCCCTTCTCCATCAGAAAGTCTCTCTGTCAAATCAACGCAGATTCGCTCGCCAACACCACCAGATTCGACAGCAATGACTTTGGCCATAGCCATTGATTGGACTACTTCTCTTTGTTCGTGTTCATCAGAATTCCTATCTCCTAAGATTTCCTCTGCCGCTTTCCATAATTCTTCATCAGCAGGAAGTAAAAGTGCATCTACGCCATGTTGTAATGCGTAGGCTGCTCCACTAATATCTACAGATTGAGAAATTGCGGCTACGATTCTAGTTCCGCTTCCTGTAGCCGCTGCAACGATGTTCTCAAGAGGAATCATAGTCCAATCTGAACACCGGACCAAAATCCAATCAATCATTCCAACGAGGGAAATGGCCTCATCTTGACCACGAAAATCATCGAGGTGAACTTCCGCTACATCGTGGTCGGTAGAATTCCAAACTCGGCCTGCCCTTTTGGTAAACTCCGAGGAATCTTCACCCTCAAGCCACAGTTGCAAGTAATCACCCCAAATACTCTGTAGCGTCAGCAGCGCTCTTCCCTTCGTGAATTACTGCTTTAAGAGCGCGAATATGGGAAGCTGGGTCATCTGCCCCAAATACCTGTCTTCCCATGCAGACTCCGGCACCACCTGCAGAAATTGATTGCTCAACAATGCCGAGTAATTCTGTGAATGATGTTCCACGTGGACCACCTGCAATTAGAACTGGTATTGGAACGGCTGAACAAACTTCAGCAAAGGATTCTGCATCCCCTGTCCATGGAACTTTGACCACATCACAACCGAGTTCCCAAGCAATTCTAGCAGCATGAGCAACTCCTCCAGTATTGTCATCATCAGAGACAATAAGATTTGGACCTCGGGGGTAAACCATGCCGAGTACCGGTATTCCTAGAGTGATTGCCTCACCGGTTAATGCGCCCATTTCTACAACCATCTCTGGTTCAAATTCGTCACCGAGATTAATCTGAGCTGAACATCCTATTGCCCCTCGGAATAGACACTCTTCGGCGGTTGCTACCCGCACCTTATCTCCTGCACGATTACCAGCATGTTTAGTAGAAACTGAGACATGACAAACGAAGCGATTCCAGCCAGTTCTTTCGAAATGGTGACTCAAAGCACCTTTCTGCAGAATTATTGCATCAGCGCCCGCTTGGATGCATGAATCAACTACCTCATCCATCCTTTCAAGACCCTTTTCTGGATAACCCGAGATGCCGTGATCCATAGGTATCCACACACCCTTGCCCTCTGGGAGTAAGAGAGCCAACCTCTCGAATAGGGTCTCGGCCATGGAATTCCGCCTACACTCCCTCACTTGAAAGGATGCGTTTCGTAAAACTGCAATATTTTCCGCTCCCATAGGGAGCGGGATGAATTTTAAAGTCGTGATTTTCTATAGCTTGGCTGACTTAATTCCGAAGAGAAATCTAGTGACTTCAGTACGTCTTACACCTTCGAAGAATATCCAACAAGTTAGCACTACGAAGACCGTGGCAAGTATTACCGCTGGGTAATTCTTCAATCCAAGCTCTGTTGAAATTCTAAGTCCGACGAAAGTCAGTGGCATATGTACAATGTAGAATGGATATACACCTTGGTTGAGGTATGCGAGATTATCACTTGGTTTGTTCAATAAATGAGCCGCCCAAGAGAATATAGTTAGGCACCAAAACCATGCATGGAAGCTGTGTATTATACAAGCTAGTACAGTCATTCCATTGTGGAAAATATTGTCTTCTAACCACCCCCCATCGACATAAGGTATTCCTGAATCATGTTGCTCAACTCGAAGCCATACGAAGGCCACTGTCCAAAGCAGAGTTAGCACCGAAATATGCATTCTTTTATTCTCAATAAATTCGTAATACTCATCTTTTGCAGTGATACAAACATATCCAAATGCAAAGAATACAAAAAACCAAAACCACTCATATCCAACACCGATAAATCCAGGGAACCAAGGTTTGAATAAAATTTCAGTCAGGGTTAGTAATAGAGGCAGTAGAACGAATATTCCCATACCCATTGGAATACCAAATGGTGCTTGAAGAAGTCTAGCCAGCTGCCCCTCAGAGCGGATCCTAACTATATGAAAAACGGGAGTGAGGATCAGAGAATATTGGAATAAATTCCACAAAAACCAAAGATGTCCGAGAGCGATTAATTTACCAAAAATAGGCACCCAGAAAAACAGACTTCTCCAAATTATACCAAAGAGAAATCCAATAGTTAAACCGGCGGGACTCATGTCTTCATTACCCAAAATAACAGAGCCCGCAAAGCCCATCGTCCAAGCGCCGAAGAACATTGGAATTAGCAAACGTTTGCACCTTTCTGTAAGGAATACCTTCCAAGTTCTTCGTTTGAATGCAAACGCAGTACCCATTCCTGAAATCATGAATAAAGCGGCAAGTCTCCATTGGTGCATCCAATGTAACATCATACTGGTGAAATTAACTGACTCGGTTGTGTAATCGTTGTTTTTTGTAGCAAAATCCTCCCGATCTTCGCTAGAAATTTCCTCGAAATTTGGATTAATATCCGTACCATATGTGGACCAGTAAACGCCTATTGCTACGTGAAATGGTATCAATAGCCCGAATAAAATAACTCGTAGCCAATCTATGTCGTGACGGCGAATTGGTTTAGTGGGATTCAGAATTACAGGATTAGGAGACTCTTGCATCTGAAATACCCCATATTTGCTAGAAATTAAAATCGATGATTAGTGGTGCATGATCTGAACAATCTAAGCCCGCTTGTCGATTTACTTCTGCAGATTCAAAAGCTGAGAAAGCGGCATCATTCGCCAACACGTAATCGATTCGCCAACCTCTGTCAAGAGCCCTCGCTTGACCTCTGTTTGACCACCAAGTGTAGGGTCCTTTTCTGTCTCCAAAGTGAATCCGATGCAAATCATGCCAGCCGCTAGCAAGGAAGCGGCTGAACCATTCTCTCTCGTGGTCAAGGAATCCAGAAGTCATACGATTTCCACTTGGATTCCAAATGTCATCTTCTGTGTGTGCTATATTCAAATCTCCAACCAAAACAACAGGCTCAGGAGAATTCAGATACTGTTTAGCCCAAATCAACAAATCTTCTAGCCATTGATCTTTGTAGGCCTGCCGGGCTGGCCCTGAACCTCCATTTGGCAGGTAGATATTGATGCAAGTTAACCCTCCTGATTTGGTCGTAAGGACTCTTCCTTCCAAATCATCAGGATCTAAATCTGTATCAATACCTCTTGCTATTTCCCCCATTCCAACACGCGAAAAGGATGCTACACCTGAGTAGCCCTTTTTCTCCGCAGGATGCCAAACGACTTCATGCCCAGAGGGTAATTCCCAATCCTTGGGTAATTGTTCAGGCAACGCCCTTACTTCTTGTAGAAGCCAGACATCGGCATCGATTTTATCCATCCATTCATCCATACCTTTCCGGATTGCGGCCCGGATTCCATTAACATTCCAAGTCACCACTCGCATCAAATCACCAGTATCAATTTGAAAATTCTTTGACCTTTTCAACAAGGTCCATTCTGTGTACTCTCCACATACCAAATGGAGTCAGGGCAATTGAGATGAACAATACAATTGCGACCAAATAAGAGGAAATTAATGGATCCGCATCAACTTTGAAATAAAACGACCATTGAACAAAGCTGCTAATCATCCACTGAGTTCCAAGAATTGAGAAAATAGCGCCCAAAACTCCGCCAATCAAACCAATAGCGAAGTGTTCTCCGAGCATCATTGAACCAATTCTGCTAATTGGTGCGCCTAGAACTCTTAGTGTTGCTAATTCCAAATCTCGTTCGGCTAGATTGATAATTAGAGTGTTAAACAATACAACAATCGCAATTACAACCCCTATAACCTGAATCGCAAGGAAAAAGCCTTGTTGCATTTCCATTAGTGATTCCATCGCATCAATGGTTTCTTGTTTATCGATAATTCCAATTGACATATCTCCTAATTCATTAGTTCGATTGAAACCCTCTGGGTAAGTCAAGAAAACCGAAGTTGCCTCTAGGTCAACCTCTGAAACCAAATCTGCTCGATGAAAGTAAACGGTTCTAGCGATTTCACCCTCAGTTATTCCAGTAATTTTGAATTCAACTAATTGTGAACCGAATCTAATCGCGTGCACTTCTCCTACATCCCATCCCAGGAAGTGTTGTATTCCTTCGTCAACTAATACCTCAGGGAGTTCATTGCCTTGATTTGGCAATTCCCCTTCAATCAAACTTAATGTTTGCATAGCTTGATTTCCTGAAGTTGAAAATACATCCAGACCCATTGCAGTTAATTGTCGAGAATCACCCTCGGGATTTGCAGGTAGAGTAAGCAATAGTTCGTAATCAATCGAGTTTTCGTCTGCCCATTCAACAATTTCTAATTCCATGCCGGGGAATACGATTGCCTGTTGATCCCAGTTAGAACTCTCATCGGCATTTCCGATGAAAAAATCCTCCATGGAATCCATCATGAATAGCATTGAACCGAGAATCAGCATCGAGAGGCCAACAGCGAAGAATGTAAATGCCAACCTGATCGGTTTCCGTGTACTTGATCGTATAGTAAGCCCAATCGTAGTAGGAAGACGAGAAGTAAATTTCTGGATACCTTTTGATGTAAGTTTGACTTCGTTTTGGCCTCGAAGTATTTTCAGTGGGTCTAGATTTGCAGCCTGCCAAGCGGGCCAAATTCCTGAGAACATTACCAGTAACATAGTAATCACAGAAATTTCCACTATCTGTGAAATTGCTGAAGCGTCGGCAATAACTGGGAGACCAAACACATTTTCGTAAACCATTTCCATCAACGGAGACCCTAAGAAAATCCCAAAAATAATTCCTAGAACTGTTCCTATTATTCCTATTATACCGGGGGCGAGAATGTATGATGGCATAATTGCAGAACGAGGAATTCCAAGTGTTCGAAGTATAGCAATCTCTCTGGATTGAGATTGGATAAGACGTTGCAAACTCAAGAAAATTGTAATCCCCGCTACTATCACTAACATACCTGTAATCACTGGATAAGTCTTCATCGCACCATCTGCATCTGCTCTGAGAAATTCTACTGATTCCACCCCAGACCTGTCATAAACAATAGTAGGTGGATGAATTTCAGTAACTGTAATTGTCATTGAATCAATAATTGCAGCGAGTTCTTCTCCCTCCATTTCATCTGTTGATTCGAGATTATAATCTGGAGTCCCTACTATATCGATCAAAAGCAAATTCGAGGAGTCTGCAGATACGTTAGCCAAAGCTTCCAGTCCCGCTGAAGAAAGGTAACCTGTTGCAAAATTTCCAGATTTAGTAGGAACGATGGATCCAGGTGTTGCGAAATATAGGTGCATAGGGTGGTATCCAAATCCTACAATTGTGAAATTCATTTTTCCTTGCCCCGCACCAATAGTAACTGTGTCTCCTAACTCGACATCCAATCCATCAACTACATGAGCGTCGAGAACTATTTCATTGGAAGATTCTGCAAGACGACCACTGCAGCAGGAATTGTCCGGCATCCAAACTCGGTCTACATATCCTTCATCGATCCCGTGCCATATTGAAGGAACTAAACGCTCAGAACCATCTTCTTCTGTAGCAAAAAGAAGACCATCGAGAACTAAACGAGGTTCGCACTCAACCATAGGTAAGTCAGGATTAGACCATTGAAGAGAAATCTCTTCACACAAGGTATTTGACTCTCCAGAATCCCAAATACCTCGAGGATTCTCGACCCATATATCTGCTAGATTTACTCCCTCTTCTGAATCTTCGTAGATTTCAGAATACATATTTGTAGCAATATGCGCATAATGTCCGAAGGCGATTCCAGACATTACTCCAACCATGACGATTAACACGACTGCGACTAAGCGTAGTTTACCTCTCCAAAGGCTTCGGAATAGCCTCTTGGTGAGCAATATCTTCACTAGACCACCTCAAGCATCTTTGTCGGTAATTACAATCCCGCTATCTAGTCTAATCACTCTGGTTGCGTACCTAATCAAAGACTCATCATGAGTGACAAAGACTGTCGTTATTCCTTCTGCTTCGCAGGCTTTGACAAGAACTTCCATGACCATTGAAGAGGTCTTGGTGTCCAGATTACCTGTCAGTTCATCTCCCAGTAATAACTTAGGTTTCTTCGCCAGACTTCTAGCGATTGCAACACGCTGTTGTTGCCCTCCGCTAATCTCTGTTGGGAATCGATCAACCTCTTCTTCGAGACCTACCAAGGAGAGTAATTCCCGAGCTCTATTCTCGTCCCTTACTCCTGCCAACTCTTGGATTAAGAGGATATTTTCTAGCACGGTTAGGTCTTGTAATAGATTGAAGAATTGGAAAACGTAGCCTATATTCTCCCTTCTAAATGTCGTCATTTCTTCTGGAGAATTACGAGGTACATCTTTGTCTTGAAAAGAGTATGAGCCAGATGTTGGGCTATCTAAGGCGGCGATGCAATTGAGTAAGGTAGTCTTACCAGAACCTGAGGGTCCGAGAAGGATGATACGTTCCCCTTCTTCTACCCGTAAATCAATTCCATCAAGAGCCTTGACTGTGCCCGAAACCATCTCATAATATCGCTTCATTCCTTCGATTTCTACCATTGTTTCAGCCACTTTTTCCACCTACTTAATTGAGTCCATTTGGTATTCTATATTGAATCTGGTGAGCCCGCAAAGAAGGCCATAGATTCACGAAATAATTCCTCTCTGCGCTTCCTTTTGTTCCGACGCAGATGCATGAGTGTAAATCCAATTGCTAACAAAATTACGAATGGGATGAATGCTTCTGCATGATATCTTTCCATGAATTCGATTATCCCTTTTGCAGTATATGCCCAAGTCAATGATGCGGCTGTACCACCCATCAAACAAGCCGCCAGTACCCTTTGGAAGCGCATCCGAGCCACAAGACCGAGCATCGCACCAACTAGCACCCCGCTAGCCATGAAAGGTATCCAAACGAAAACAATAAGGAACCAGAATCCGTACTTCTCAATCCTATCCTGATTCTTGTTTGCAATATACTCGACACCAGATAGAATATCTCCCATGAATGGATTTTGTAACAGAGCTCCTGTAATTCCACCCTGTCTTGCAACCAATGCCTCACCAACCAACTCCTCTTTTTCACTATCAGATACTGGAATAATACCGCCAATAACGGGGTCCAATAGTGAGCCTTTACGAGCTAATCCGTAAGCACCTAGTGTTGGATCTTCAACTCTTCCTGCCATTGCCCTATCAGAAAGAGTCGCCTTCTCATTACGAGCACTGACAACCAAAACTCTCCCCTCAAGATGTTTCTGCAAATCTTGACTTAGGTGAGCGTGGAGATCCTCCTGCATATCCTGATATGTTGACTTGAATAGGAAGTAGGTAAATCGCATTACGGGCTTGTAAATTACTCTAACGAAAACAGCGTCTTCATCGGCCAAAACAGCAGTTCCATAATCTACCAAATCATGTTTCTTGAACCAGCGATTTAGGCTGTTGTTGGCAGCAACCTCGAGCCAGCCATATGTGCTCATTGTGGTGAAGAACTTGGAATAATCTTCCATCAATACAGGTATTTCTCCCGGAGTCAGTGAGCGCCTATTTCCTTCATGTGATTCGTGAATCCCCTGATCAATACAGAGGATTTTCATCTGAAGTGGCTTCATTTCTCCAAAGACAGCGAACTCTTCAAGCAGACTCTTGGTTAATACAGCGCGGATGTCTGATGGTTGTTCAATTGTAGTAGAGCGAGTAGTATAGGGTACGAGCACGTCTATCGAAATTGTTCTCAATTGCATCTTTAATTCATCAAAATCTATGTCAATATGCAACTTTTCTGTAGACTGTCGTAAAGTTCGTCTTATCAGTCTACTAAGTTGTTCATCATTCAATATATCATGCGTATCGCGATGATACATCTTGTGCATCAGCGGATATTGCACACAGAGGAAAAATAGCGACATCCCAAGAGAGATTATTGCCATCCACCATGCGGGAATTCCAGCGCTTCCCCCAGTCAGCATGGCTGCTTCACGACCTCCTACCCATTCAGCCCCCATCATTATCCAGCCCCAATTACCCAATCCTTGAATGGTCCAACAAGAGCGAGGATCTTCATCAATAATTTCGACATGAACCGAGTTTTCAATTTCAAATGATTTGATTGCAATTGCAGTATTTTCGTCAATCAATGCCTGTAATTCGGCTTGGGTCAATGATTCCGGATTTGCGTCAGTGGAGACTTGCCATATGGCAATGGTAGCGTTGTAATGGCCAAATTCTAGCAATTCATCAGGGTCGAACTCCAAATCTTGATCTCCAATACTTCCCTGTAATTTCGTTATCGAATTTGATTCGGGAATAATTATGGTTAATCCAATCACAGTTTGAACTTCTGAATCGACATTGTGCGAGATTACCTTGAGAACATGCCCGTCAACATCATAGTAGACATTGAACCAAACTTCGCCACTCCTATCGACGCACTCATCTCCAGGATCAAAGGGTGTGGTCGAGAGAGTCTTGTCAACTATGATTGAATCAGAAGCGACCCAACCAGATGACATGATGAAGACACCGCCAAAGAAAACTGCTCCAATAATCAGGCCAGTAAGTAGAGTATAGTCTTCGAAGGCTCCACGAAAGAATCGCTTGTCTCCTTCTCTACGAGCGCGAATCAAATCTAACTCTCTGTCGAGACTGTCCTTCTCAGTCTCCTCGGGTAGCCCCGCCTCAGTCACGGTGCGAAAAGACAAGGGGCGGGCCATCAACCCGCCGGTCTTGCAATCCGAGTTCCTACGGAACTCGTCGTTAGTGACTAATTACGAATTCAGTCTCTTCGACTAGCCATCGCTGCGCCTAGAAGAGCCAATGCACCAAGTATTGCTCCAAATCCGGGCAATGCAGGTGGCATAGCTGCTGATTCTGATGAATACTCGGATGCCCAAGTATCGTAAATCTCCATTTTGTCAATCTCATCACCTTCATAGTCGCCCCGTTCAATCGACATTTCATCTCCAGGCGAGACTAGTCCGTCCCCATCGTGATCAGTGTAAGTAATCGTAACACCTTCCACTTCTCCGCCGGTTAGTGGGATGCTGAATTCGGTTGTGCAGGTGCTTAGATCTGGCTGAATCATTTCTCCTTCATCCTCATCATACTCCTCCTCACAGTCGCTGAGGAAGTGAACTTCGAAGTCAGTGATTGGAGCATTAAGTGTCTGGTTGTCTGCGATGAATCCAGTGATAATTGGTGGTAGAGTATCTCCACCTGAGCCGTCCTCGTCAGAGCCATCGCCTTCGTCATCGTCGTCATCCTCAACACAGGTAGTAAATTCATCGAGATTGAGCAAGTCGTCCCCATCGGTATCACACCAGGAAAACCAGTTGGCCGTTTCCTCCTCGTCGATCTGATCATCCGAATCGTCTCCTCCCTCGTTGCTGAAATCGATGATGTCTTGGAGGCTCACATAGCCGTCGTCGTCCGTGTCTATATGGCCGAACATCTGCTCTGGATCCTCATCACCCTCATCAGGCGCCATGTCCACAATGCCGTCGATGAAGCACTGCATCTCGTCGATGTCGATTAGGTCGTTGTCATCGTAGTCGCAATCATCGAACAGTATTGTGACCTCGTCGTAATCGAGTTCGAAGTTTT